>JBBSJE010000129.1:0-17354 GCA_038257535.1 Polyangia bacterium | reverse complement strand
TGCGGCCAGTTTCTCGCAACCTCAGGGGACCAGCGCGCCGGACGCCGACGCCACGCAGGTGACGGCGCCTCCTACCGAACGGCCCCGGAGCGCCACCCCGGCGCTGGGGACGAACGCGCCCCAACCCTTTGCGCCCTCGAAAACGTTGGGCAGCGGCGTGGCCCCGCTGGCCGCGTCGGGTGGGGCTGTGGTCCGCGCGCCCAAGCCGGCACCGCCCGCTTCGCCCCTCCGTTCGCCTACGCCTCCGTTTGGCACCGTGCCGGGGGCCTCGGGGCCATCCCGCTCCCCTGCCCCGGGGTTTGCTAAGCCGCCCACCACGCGCGCCGCAGGCGGCTCAGCGTTTTCGTCCACGGTGGCGTTTGGGGCGGAGCCCACGCGAATGCAGGGGCTGGCAAACGCGGGCGCCGCCACCCGCGCGGGGGCGACGCCGGGGCCCGATCTGTTGCGCCGTGCCACGCCGCCCCCTGCGCCTGCGCCCGTGACCCGGCCGTCTTCAATCTTTTCGAAGCCCACGCCCACACCGATCGCGCCGCCCGGCGAGTACCGTTCGGGCCCGCGCAGTGGACCTGTTGTTAGCCGCCCCTCTGCCCAGCGGCCCGCGGTGGTTGATGCGCCGAAGCCGCAGCCTAACCCTTGGGGCGACGACAAAACCGAAATCGTTGAGGACTTGCCGCCTTTCGACGAGATCGAAGAAAAAACCACCACGGTGCGGGGGCAGGTGCTGGGGGAAGCCGAGGGCTTCGGCCGGGCCCAGCCCACCACAAGGCCTGAGATTCCCAAACACCTCACGCCACGGCCGCCGATGTCCCAGGCCGATGAAATGCATCAGTTTCCGGCCACACCGGCGCCGGTCACGATGCCGGCATTGGACCATCTGTTTGACGGTGAAGGGCTGCCCCAGGCGGCGTCGTCGTCTTTGTTGGGCAGCATTGAGGCCGAGCAAGAGTTTGCGCGCAACGAGTCCACATCGCGCGGACGAAGGCTAACCCCGACGGGGCCATCTACAGGCACCAGCATGGTGGCGCACAGGGTGGACTACGTTGACGAAGAGCGGCGGCGGGGCCGTCCGGCTTTGTGGATCGCGTTGGGCGTGGTGCTGGTGGGCGCAGGCGTGTTTGCGATTGTCGAATACACGAACTCGCAACAGCGGGGGGCGTTGGTTTCGCCCGCGACGCCTGTGGCGGTGCCCGAAAACCCGCCGCCACCCCCGCAGGAGACTCCCCCGTCTGAAGCTTTGGCCCCAGAGCCCCAGGCGGTGGCACCACCAGCCAAAGACCCGCCCAAACCCGAGGTAGCCAAGCCCGAAAAAACGGTGGAAAAGCCAATCGAGGCGCCCAAGCCGGCCATCGCGGCGAAACCGCCCCGGCCTATGCCCACGCCACGGCCGCGCGCGCCTGTTGCCGAAGCGCCGGCGCCGGCCGAGGCTGAGGTTGACGATGCGGACGCCGTTTATTGGTTGCGGGTTAGGTCGATTCCGGCGGGCGCTGAGGTATTCATTGACGGTGAATCTGAAGGGGTGACGCCGTTCCAGCGACGCATCTTCGATTCCAGCCGCCCCTACGCACTTTCGGTGCGCAAGGAGGGGTTTGAGTCGCACGAGCGGCTTTTGAGCGCGTCGGATCCGTGGGTGAAGTCGAAGAGCGAATATTTGCTTACGGTGACCGTGAAACTGCGGAAGACCCCGGGGGCGGCGCCTGCGCCTGCACCTGCGCCTGAGCGCGCCAACGAAAACGCGTCTGAAAATGGCGCTGTGATTCTCGATCCCTAGGGCACACGCGTGAAGCGGTCGTTGTGGGGGCTGGTTTTTGTGTGCGCGCTGGCCGCGTGCAAACGGCAGGTGGCGCCTACGGGTCCGGCGGCCTACGCCCGCATCGACACGCACATGCACATCGATCCCAATGCCGTGGATCGCACTGTGGCGCTGATGAATCGCTGGGGCATTGCGGGGGCGGTGAACCTTTCGGGCATGTACCCGGGGCCCCCTCGGCATGCGTTGGAAACCCAACTGGAGGCGGCGGCCAAATCGGGGGGGCGCATCGCTGTGTTTGCCACGCCGGCGATCATGCCGATCCTGCGGCAATTTCCCACCACCTATGGTGAGGAGATGGCGAAGCAGCTGGCCGAGGCCAAGCGGCTGGGCGCGATCGGCTTAAAAATCACCAAGGGCTTGGGCTTGGGTTATCCGGCGGCGGATGGGCAAAGTTTGCTGGCGGTGGACGACCCGGGGCTGGATCAGTTGTTTGCGGCGGCGGGCGAATTGGGGATGCCGGTGGCGATTCACACGGGAGATCCGCAAGCGTTTTGGGAAAAGCCCGACGAGGCCAATGAGCGTCTGGACGAGCTGATAGCGCACCCGCAATGGTCGTTGTACGGAGAGCCGGTGCCGTCGTGGCAGCAGCTGTTCGATGCGTTTGAGCGGCGGGTGGCGCGACACCCCAAAACCACGTTCATTGGCGTGCATTTCGGCAACGCGCCAGAAGAGCCCAAGAAGGTGGCGGCGATGTTGGACAAGTATCCCAACTATTACATCGACACGGCAGCCCGGGTGCCGGCGATTGGCAAACACGCAGCCGATGAGATGCGGGCGTTTTTCCTCAAGTACCAAGACCGCATCTTGTTTGCCACCGACACGGGGGTGGGCGAAACCCAGGCCGATATGATGTACGGCTCAAACGGCGCCCATCCGCCGACCGCGGCCGACGAAGAACGATTTTTCACCGCCACCTACCGCTACTTCGAGACCCAGGACAAACAATTCGAGCACCCCAGCGCCATTCAGGGCCGCTGGAAAATCGATGGCCTCGGGCTTCCCGAGGCGGTTCTGCGCAAGCTGTACTTCGACAACGCCGCCCGGGTTTTGAAGTGGCGGCCCCGGCCCGCCAAGGGCTAGGGCAGGGGTCGCGGGAGATTTTGCGGGCATAGGCTTGACTGCCCGCTGGATTTTCCCATAATGCAGCTCCTTATTCCGGAGTAGCTCAGTGGCAGAGCAGTCGGCTGTTAACCGACTGGTCGTAGGTTCGAACCCTACCTCCGGAGCCATCAAACGGCCCCAAGAGCGATCTCGGGGCCGTTGGCTTTTGTGGGGTTCAACCCTCTTGGGGAACAGACGCTGCCCAGATGATGAGAAGCAATTCCGAATCATCGACCATGCGAAACTCGGGCCTGCGGCCGGAGAGAGCTTCGCTTTCGTCAAGCAGCAGAGCCACCCCTTCGCCGCGACGGTCCATAATCGCGCTTCGCCCTGTGCGCAGCCAGTCGGCTTGTGTCGGCACGGGAAGGCGCGCCAGCAGGCTAACGACGGCTTCGTTCCGGGCTGCCTGTCTGTAGGGCAAAGACGCCACGTCCATCGAGTTAGCCAAGGCCCCAGGCGAATATAGTTCCAGTCGGTCTGAAAATACGCGCAGTCGTATTTTCGACCCGGCCATGGAGTAGTCGCGGTGGGCAACGGCATTCACGATCGCTTCAAACACCGCCCCGAGATGGAATTGCGGATAGTCAGTTCGACCGATGTCTTTCGTTGCTGCGATGCGCATGTTGCGAGCCACGAAACGGCATGCATCAATAATTTGAGTGTCAAGCGGGCCCGTGATGTCGGCCGCATCTAGCTGGTAGGCTTCGCCGGGCCTATTCGGCCGGGCAACATCGCCCCGGTACGCGACAGCTTGAACAAACGCGTTAGGAAGCCACTGATGGGGTTCCCTCGATGCAATTAGGACACCAGCGACAGTGGGGCGCCAGTTGCCCTCCTCGTCCTGTCGAGCCATCGCCATCTTGCTCAAAAACGATTCGCGCTGATTGTCTGATCGTCTGGTTGAAAACCGCTGCCACAGTGCTGGTTCAAGGGCATCAATTGTCGCTCCGTGAATGGTTTGTTCGTCGAAACGAATAAGCCTTGCTTGGCTGCGCTGCTGAAACAGGCGGGCAAGATGTTCAGGCGGTATCGATCGCTTGGAGCTTCCAACGCGATGGTAGTACCCCGAAGTGCTTTGATGGACGAAGAGGCTGCGATCGACGTCTATCCGAATGACTGGCACTTGGGTGCCCGAAACGTTGGGCAAAGTGATGATCGTGATGTGAGGGGCGATGGCCGGCTTGATGGCGTCGTTGCAGACTTCGCGAATCAGCGACTCTACTTGAGCAACTTGGGTACTGGGAATTCCAAGGACTTCGCGGCTCTTGTCGTCGATTCCCAAGACAATGGTACCTCCTCGACCATTGGCAAACGCTGCAATTTCATCAGCCAGGTTGTCGCGCCCTGGTCCAACCAGCTTCTCGTCTTTGAACTGCACCCGCTTTAGTTCAAGACTGGAGTCTTCGCCAAGCGCGATGCGCTCGAGGAGCGTCTGAGTTGGATTGCTCACGTTGTTCCTACTTATAGCGTTGCATGAAGTTGGCGCTTACTCCATTCCCCATGCTCAGAAGATGCCATGTTGCTGAACAAGCCGCCAGCCGGCTGCAAATCGGGCGGTTCAAACCAAGCGGCACTCCATGGCGTACCAGGTGCTCAATCTTCCTTAGCCCCGTCTTGGCCCCCATCAAAAACCGTTGCTGAAGGCCCTGCCACGGGGGCGGGCGCTGAATCGTTGGGAACACCTTCGCGCCCTTGTGCGCGCAGGTAACGGCTTAGCCCTGCTTGCAAACGCTTGACGTCATTAGGCCGCGCGTCCGCTAGGTTTTGACGTTCATTGGGATCCGCTTGCAGATCGAACAGCTCAATGGTTTGTTCGCCTGGAGACCAAATCAATTTAAGCGGGTATTCAATCCACGCCAGCTTCCACGCCTCCGTGGTTTTGTCAGGCAATGTGGCGGAAAACACCGGCTGCGCCGTGGGCTCTTGGCCTTCTTGCATAGCGGACAATAAGCTTTCGCCGCACATGTGGCCCGGTCGCGACAGGCCCGCCATCTCTAGCAACGTGGGCGCCAAGCGAACGTTGGAAATGGGGGTCTTGTATTGCCCAGGCACGATCCCTGGCCCCCAAATCAACAAGGGCACGCGGATTTCCTCTTCATAAACCGTATACCCATGGCGATGATTGCCATGCTCGGCAAACCCTTCACCGTGATCAGAGGTGACAATCACGTAAGTTTTGTCGCGTCGTTCGGCGTGTAGCGCAAAGTTCAGCACGCGCGCCAACTCGGCATCCACCATCTGCAGCGCGCGCCCGTGGCGTTGGGGTTCAGAAAGCCCCGTGGTGTTGGTGCCAGGGCCCACGAGGTAGGGGAAGTGCGTGTCCAAAATGTGCGTCCACAAAAAGCGCGGTCGCACGTCTTGGGGAAGTGCCAGCAAGCTCGCAAACACCTGATGCACTTTAAAGCGGGTTTCGGAACGTCGCTTCTGCGCGGTGATGCGCGAAGCCGTGTCCACCTTGGTGAAGCCAAGCAAGGCATTGTGCTTGGGGGAAAATACGTTTGGCTGCGACTGTAGGGTGATCGTGTCGTAACCGGCGTCTCTCAAATAGGTGACTAGCGTTTTTTGCTGTTGCACAAAAGACACGCCCCATTTGGTCGCCGGCGCCGACTCTACAAGACCCGCGTCAAGGCCTGTGAACAGCGAGCGAAACGCTTGCCGCGTCCAGGGCGCGGGGGTGTAAGCATGGGAAAACACGGCCGCCTGTTGGGCCAGCTCGCGCAATTGAGGGGTGTTGTTGGTTTCGGGGTCTGCAAAACTTGTGTGTTTCCAAGCGACGCCGTCAATGGTGAGAAAAATGATGTCGGGTGCCTCCCCATCGGCGGCACCTAGATTGTCTGCGGGTTGCACGCCGGGGTGACAGGTGCCGCCGGCTGTGGTGGGGGCGGAGGGAGCCGTAGGTTTGAACCAGCCCAGCCAGAATGACGAAAGCTCGCGTTGCCGTTCAAGCTTGATGCTCACGATGTTTGGCATGTCGCTCGAAAGGTGCCAACAAATCAGACCCACAGCGCCCAGTGCGCCTGGCATCAGCAAGGCCCATGACCATCGGTGCGCCATGGCAACTTTCGTGAGGATGAACACCATCATCATCACCAAGGCGCTTTCAGGCAGCCACGCCAGATTCACGAAGTAAAGCGAAAGCGAAACGGGCTGCCACAGCGACGCCAACCAAACCAGCGTGATCGCCATAGCCGCCCACACCCACAATCGATGAGCCGCTTTGGCTTGCGGCCACAGCGCCCCCCAAGCGTACGCGAGCAAGGCGATTGCGATCGCCAACGGCAAGGCAAGCCCCACCAGGCTTATTTGCACGGCCGGCTCAAAACGCAGCAATTCAGGCAAAAGCGCTGTGGCGGCCAGGGTCAAGACAAGGGCAACAAACACAGCGCGCGCCAAGGGGCCCAAGCGCAACGCCTGCCAGCAGCGCTGCGCAGTTGTGGTCAGCGCGACAAGCGCTTTCAGGCCCACCGGCAACACCATCAGCGCGAGGGCTGCCGGCGCCAAGGCCGCGGTTGTGGTTGCCGCCCAGGTTCGCAAAAACGGAGCTGTTGAAGCCAAAGCTTCGTAGCTGCCCCACAAGGCTGCGGCCAGCATAGCTGCCGGAATGTAGATCACCCGCAGCATCCACTAACCCCCTAAGGGCCCCTTTGTTGCGAGGAATGCGCCTTGAACCAATGAACGGGCCACCAAGCGGCCCGCTTCGAGGGTCAACACGCTGGTGCCCAAACTCATGGCGTCTTCGCGATCGTGCGTGACCAGGAGTGTGGGAATGTTGACCTCGGCCACCAGGGCTTGCAGATCGGCGCCCAACTGGCGCCGTAGTTTGCCATCAAGCGCAGAGAACGGTTCATCGAGCAGCAGCGCCCGCGGGCTTGACGCCAACGCCCGCGCCAGCGCCACTCGTTGCGCTTCGCCGCCGGAAAGCGAAGCGGGATGCCGGTCGGCCAAGTGATCCACCTGGGTTCGGGCCATCCAGGTCAAAGCCTGTTCGCGACGTGCGGTCTTGGGCAGCGACGTCAAGGCATAGGCCACGTTTTGCCACGCTCGCAAATGCGGAAATAGCGCCAACGATTGAAACACCAACGCGACCCTTCGCTTGTGGGGCGGGATGGAGATGCCGGCTGCTTCATCGAACAAAACTTCATCGTCCAGCACAATGCGGCCTTGCGTGGGCGCCACAAGGCCGGCAATGGTCTCAAGCAGAGTGGTTTTTCCCGCACCGGAATGCCCCATAATGGCGGTGATGCCGGTGGTCACTTCAAGTTCCACATCAAGCCGTGGCCGGGCTTGTGTTTCGCCAGCCACGTGCGCGCGCACGCGCAGCCGCGCATCACCAGGCATGGGGCCTTTGGCGAACAAGCTTTGTTCCCGCGTACAGAGCGGCCACCCCAAACGCCGTCATCACAGCCACCATGCCCGCGGCTTGGCCTTCGCGGTTGGCTGCCACAGCGTCATAAATGGCCAATGCCCCCGTCTGCGTAAGCCCAGGGATGTTTCCCGCCACCATCAGCGTGACGCCAAAGTCGCCGAGCGCGCGTGCAAAACCCAGCGTGAGTCCGGCCAACACACCGTTAAGACTTAGCGGCAACGTGATCGTAAAGAACACCTTTAGCGGTGGAGCGCCCAACGTGGCGGCCGCGCGCAACAGGCGGGCATCAACATCCTCCATGCCCGCGCGCGACGCTTTAACAACGAATGGGAACGCGGCCAGCGTGGCTGCCAAAATCGCGGCGGTTTTGGTGAACACCAGCGGCGATCCCGTGATGCCCTCATAAGCGCGCCCCACGGCGCTGTTGCGGCCCACGGCCAACAGCAGGTAGTAACCCAAAACAGTGGGCGGCAAAACCATGGGCGCCGTGATGAGGGCGTCCAAGACGTCACGGCCCCAAAATTGCGCACGCGCCATCACGCCAGCCAATGCCACACCAAAGCTTCCCGCCAGCAGCGTGGCCACCACGGCCACTTCGCAAGACAGCAGCAGCGGGCCCCAAATCATGGAACAGCGCCTTCCGGCAAAGCGAACCCATAGCGGCGCAGCACAGCGCGGCCGGATTGCCCCACCAAAAACTTCTCGAACGCGAGGCCACCAGCCTGATTGCCTCCACCGGTGCAAGCGACGATGGTTTGATTCAACGGGCGATGAAGCGCCTCATCTAAAGGTAGCCACGGGTTTTCCCGATCCTGACTGACCAGCGCCAAGGCCACGATCGCGGCTTCAACATTTCCCGTGGCGGCCAGCTGCAAAGTTTGGCGAACGTTCTCGCCATACACCAAGCGTGGTTGAACAACATCCCAGACGCCTACACTTTTCAAAGCTTGTGCAGCCGCCTGTCCGTAGGGGGCGTGTTCCGGATGAGCAATCGCAATGCGGGCGAAGCGTCCGTCGGCAAGTTCGTTCAAGCTTTGCGGCGGTCGCACCTGGCCGCGCTGGCTCCAAACCGCCAGGCGTCCGCGCGCGTAGATGGCCCTGGTTGCGCCTGTACACACGCCTGCTGACACCACATCGGCGGCAAAGGCCTCATTGGCAGCCGCAAACACATCGAAGGGCGCTCCTTGGCGCAACTGCTTGGCCAGCAGCCCACTTGAACCAAAGGAAAAGCTAAGCTTGTGGTGGCCTTGCGTTTCGAACGCTTGGCCCAATTCTTCAAACGCACTCATGAGGTCGGCCGCGGCCGCCACACGTACCACAGCGGCGGGTTGGCGCTTGGGCGTGCACGACGCCGCGCTGACTGTAAGAGCGGCGATGATAAAGATGAGGTGCACCTCCCGCATTTTGATCCGAAAGCGAGGAATGCGGCAAGGGGGCGGCGCAGATTAGGCGCGAGGGACTTGCAGCTTGTCCAGCTGCGCGCGGATGTGCGCCGCTTCCGCGGGGGTGTTGGCCAAAGCGATGGCTCTATCAAAGGCCTCGCGGGCGCCGTTGTTTCGCCCCAACTGCATGAGCAACGCGCCCTTGAGCCCATGGTAGTAGAAATAGCTGGCGAGCCGTGGGGCCAAGGGCTCGATCATGGCCAGCGCGGCGGCCGGACCGGCCACCTTGGACACCGCCACGGCGCGGTTCAAGCTGACCACGGCAGAGGGTTGCAGCAGCTCCAAAGTGGCATACAGCCTGTCAATTTGAGCCCAGTCGGTGTCTTGCGGCTGGGGGGCGCGGGCGTGAAGCGCGGCGATCGCCGCCTGCACTTGGTAGGGATCTGGACGCTGATGGCGGACGGCTTTGTCCAAGAGCGCAAGCCCCTCGGCAATCATGGCGGGGTTCCACTTTGTTCGATTCTGATCGTCAAGCAGAACGATGTTGCCCTGGGCATCCAAGCGTGCGGGCGTGCGCGCGTGCTGAAGCAGCATCAGCGCCAAAAGCCCCATCACCTCGGGCTCTTGAAACAATCGCAGCAGCAGCCGGCCCAGGCGAATGGCCTCTTCGCACAGGGGGGCGCGAATGTGCGCGTCGCCGCCGCTTGCGGAATAGCCTTCGTTGAACATCAAGTACAGCACCGTGGATACCGCCTTTTGGCGCGCGCGTCGCTCCTCGGCGTCGGGCGTTTCGTAAGCAACCTTCGCGTCGCTCACGCTGCGTTTGGCGCGCGTGATCCTTTGTTCCATGGCGCTTTCGCTCACGAAGAACGCGCGCGCAATTTCTGTGACAGTGAGGCCACAGACGATGCGCAAGGCGAGGGCAATTTGCTGAACCGCCGGCAGCTGCGGATGGCAACATACGAAGAGAAATCGCAAAATGTCATCACTGTAATGCGCGCCATCAAGCCGTTCTGCCAGTTCGGCTTCGGTGTCGCTGAGGTCTGACAACGCCTCGTCGGACGGCAGAGGTTGAAGTTTCGCTTGCCGGCGCACACTGTCCAAGGCGGCGTTGCGACCCACGAGGATCAGCCAAGCGGCTGGGTCGTGTGGGGGCCCATTTTGTGGCCAATTTTTCAGGGCCGCCAAGCAGGCTTCTTGGAACGCTTCTTCAGCCGTGTCCAAGTCGCGGAAGCAGCGTAGCAGCGCGCCTAAGGCGCGGGGACGTGCGGATCGCAAAGCAGCATCGATCCACGCCTCATCGTTCACCGCGCGAAGCTCCCCGGCAGAAACAAGGCGATCGGCCGCACTTCGTAGGCCCCGCCTGGGTTGGCCACAGCCAATTCGCGCGACACCTCCAAAGCCTCTTCCAAATTTTCACAGTCGATGATGTAAAAGCCCAAAAGCTGTTCTTTGGTTTCCGCGAAAGGGCCATCGGTGAGCGTCGCAGGCTCTTGATTGGGCTCAAGGCGCTTGCCTGTGCCCGACTTGCGCAAAGTGGTGGCGGCGGTGGTGGGCATCAAGCGGGCGGTGGGCCCAAACTTGCCTTGCTGAGCCAGCCTTTCGTGCACCACAGCCAGCTTGGCCATAACGGCGTCGTCCTCCTGCTTGGTCCAGGTCGCGACAATATCTTCAGAGTTGTAGCAGAGTAGGGCGTACAGCATGTGGTGGATTCCTCGTCCGATTGTTGGAAGAATGTCGCTAATTTTTAAGCCGGTATCCCGTCTTGAAGATCCAAGTCACCACCGCCAAGCATGTTCCTAGCAAGCCCAACGTAATGGCCAGGCTAAGTTCAACGCGTACATCGGCGGTGCCATAGAAGCTCCAGCGAAAGCCGCTGATCAAGTAGACCACCGGGTTGAACAGTGTGATCGTCCGCCAAGCGGGCGGCAGCATGCTGATCGAATAAAACGCGCCGCCCAGAAACGTTAGCGGCGTCACGATCAGCATGGGTATGAACTGCAACTGCTCGAAGCTTTTGGCCCACACGCCAATGATGAAACCAAACAGGCTAAAGGCGAATGAGGTCAGGAGAAGAAACACCACCATCCACAAGGGATGCCGAATCTGAAGCGGAACAAACGCCGCGGCGGTGGCCAAAATGATGGCGCCCAGCAAGATTGATTTGCTGGCGGCCGCGCCCACGTAAGCTGCCACAACCTCGAAGGTTGAAATGGGCGCTGAGAGGATTTCGTAAATGGTGCCCGTGAATTTTGGAAAGTAGATCCCGAACGAGGCGTTCGACAAACTTTGGGTGAACACCGAAAGCATGATCAAGCCGGGAACGATGAACGCGCCGTAGCTTACGCCCTCCACCTCGCTCATGCGGCCGCCAATGGCCGAGCCAAAAACCACGAAGTAGAGCGACGTGCTGATAACCGGCGCCACAATGCTTTGCAGCATGGTTCGGAACATGCGCGCCATCTCAAAACGATAGATCGCCCACAGGCTGTGGCGGTTCATGGTTGCATCTCCTGGTCGTGCACCAAGCTCACAAAAATGTCTTCTAGCGAACTTTGGCGGGTGTTGAGATCTTTGAAGCCAATGCCCAATTCCTGCAGCCGGCCGAGCAGGGGCGCCACGCCGCTTTCCTCTTGGGAGGCATCGAAAGTGACCTCCAACTCGTTGCCATCGGCCTTCAGCGCCACGGGCCACCCAGCCAATTCGGAGGGCAAACCGCTTAAAGGCGATTGCAAGCTAAGCGTAAGTCGCTTTTTGCCCAGCTTCTTCATTAATGCGGCTTTGTCCTCGGCCAAGATCAATTCGCCACGCCGAATCACCCCAATGCGATCGGCCAATTCTTCGGCTTCTTCGATGTAGTGGGTTGTCAGGATCACGGTAACCCCGCGCGCGCGCAAACCCCGCACCAACTGCCACATCTCGCGTCGCAATGTCACGTCAACGCCCGCGGTGGGCTCATCCAAAAACAGGATTTGCGGCTCGTGTGCCAGCGCTTTGGCAATCATGGCCCTGCGTTTCATGCCTCCGGACAGTGTCATGATGCGTGCGTCGCGTTTGTCCCACAATGACAAGTCGCGAAGCACCTTCTCGATGTGTGCAGGATTTGGCGGCAGCCCGAACAAGCCGCGGCTAAAGCTGACCGTGGCCCAAACCGTCTCGAACATGTCGACGGCGAGCTCTTGTGGCACAAGGCCTATCTTGGCGCGCGCTTGGCGGTAGCTGGCGATGGTGTCGTGCCCGTCTGCGGTCACCGTGCCTTGCGTGGCGGTTACGATTCCGCAAACAATGCTGATCAACGTGGTTTTGCCTGCCCCGTTGGGTCCCAACAACGCGAAGATCTCGCCCTTTTGAATGTCGAGGTTAACGCCTTTTAGAGCTTGCAGCCCTGAATCGTAGGTTTTTGTGAGATTGCAGATGGAAAGTATCGGTGCCATGCGAACCCCAGCACCCTAGTGCGCCCCTGCTCCACTTACAAGGCATCGGCGGCGCGCCAGGACGTGATAGGATTTGTCTATGACGTTTGGCGCTTACGCCTTTACCCTTCGGCAGCTGCAGTACGCAGTGGCAGTTTCTGAGACCTTGAGTTTTCGCAAAGCCGCTGCACTTTGCCACGTGTCCCAGCCTTCGCTGAGCGCCCAACTGGCGTTGATGGAAGACGCCCTTGGCTTGCCGCTGTTCGAGCGCGACCGTCAGCGCGTTTTGATAACCGCGGCCGGCGCCGCGATGCTAGAGCGGGCGCGGCAAATCCTCCGCGAGGTCGATGACCTGCAGCAGCTGGCGCGCCAATCAAAGGATCCTCTGGCAGGCACCTTACGCATCGGCGTGATTCCCACCATGTCTCCGTATCTGTTGCCCCGCATCAGCACCGCCTTTCGATCGCAGCACCCTCAGCTTTCTGTGGTGTGGATCGAAGACAAAACCGAGACGTTGGTAAGCCACCTGGCGGAAGGGACGCTCGACGCGGCGGTGATGGCCTTGGAAGCCGAGCTGGGTGATCTGGAGCACGAGGTGATCGGCAGCGATCCCTTCGTGCTCGCCACGCCGGTGGGGCATCCTTTGGGCGCAAAGGCCTTCCCTGCGAAGCCCAGTGAGCTTCGCGACGCCTCCACGTTGCTGCTTGATGACGGGCATTGTTTTCGAACCCAAGCGCTGGCGGTGTGTGCAAGCGCCAAGGCGCATGAGCTTGCGTTTCGGGCCACCAGCCTTTCCACCTTGGTGCAGATGGTGGCTGACGGCGCTGGCGTGACCTTGCTGCCCACCATGGCCGTGGCAACGGAAACCACGCGCGCCCGGATCTGCATCCGCCCCTTCGCCACGCCGGGCCCCAAACGCACCGTTGCCCTGGTTTGGAGAAAACGTTCGCCTTTGGCGCCTTCGCTGCGCAAACTCGCGGCCACCGCCCGCTCAGTTTACGAGCCTGCCGGCGCGGTCAAGAAGCGCACGCCGCGCGCGTGACATTTTCAGCTCGGGTATTAAGGTCTTGCACATGAGGATTTCTGCTGCGGGCCGTCGAAGCATGCCCTTGTTTGTTGCCCTCGGCGCTGCGCTGTTAGGGCTTGTTTCGATGTGTCCAGGCCGCGCGTCTGCCGAAGACAAACCCTCGGATTCCTCGCAGCCGCCCCTCGTGGTGGCCGCGGATTCGCCTCGCGCCGCGCTCGTACGTTATCTAGAGTTGGCACGCGCGGGGCAGTTTGCTGAAGCCGCCAAGTATCTGCAAGTGCCGGCGTCACGGCAGCGTGAAGCTACCGCCTTGGCCGAGCGACTCAAAGTGGTGTTGGACCGCAACATCTGGTTCGAGATGGATCGCATCTCGCCGCAATCGAAAGGCAACCTGAACGACGGGTTGTCGCCCGACGCTGAAGACGTTGCAAGCATTGCGGGGCCGGGCGGCGTGGTGGATCCGGTGCGGCTCGTGCGCATCAAGGCCAACGAGGGTGGCCACTGGGTGTTTTCGGCCGCAACGGTAGAGCGCATCGACCTTTGGTATAGCCGGTTGGGCGACCGCTGGATCCGCGACCACCTTCCCGCGGCCTTGCTCCGCCCGGGGCCGCGCGAGCTTTTGTGGTGGCAGTGGATGGCGTTGCCCGCGCTTTTGGCGCTTGCGTGGGTGCTGGGCAAAATCCTGGGTTGGATCACCCGTCGCGCGCTTGACAGTGTATTCAAACGAACGCGCACCGAGTGGGACGATGTGTTGCTGCAGAAAATGGCAGGTCCGCTTACTTTGGTGTGGGGTCTTGCGGCCGTCTTTGTTTTGTTGCCCTGGCTTTCCCTGTACGAGCCCGCCGAGATGTTCATCCATCGCATCATGCGGGCGGCGTTTTACCTTTCTTTCTTCTGGGCGATGGTTCGGGCCGTCGACGTTGCGGCACAGTTTTTGGCCACTTCATCGTGGGGAACCACCCACCAAGCGCTCGGAGCGTTTATCCCGCTGGGCGTTCGCATCGTCAAGGTTGTGGTGGTGGCCATGGCGGCGATCGCGATCCTTTCTGAGTTGGGCTATCCGGTGGCCAGCTTGATCGCCGGTCTGGGCATTGGTGGTTTGGCGCTGGCGCTGGCCGCGCAGAAAACCGTGGAAAATTTGTTTGGATCGGTCTCGCTGGGCGTCGATCAGCCCATCCGCGTGGGCGATTTCGTGAAGGTGGAAGATTTTGTCGGCACGGTTGAATCCATTGGCCTTCGGTCCACGCGCATACGAACGCTCGATCGCACGGTGGTGAGCTATCCCAACGGCAAACTTGCGGACATGCGCCTGGAAACCTTTGCGCCGCGCGAACGCATCCGCCTCACCGCAACCGTTGGCGTTGTCTATGGCACCTCCGAAGCACAAATGCGCACCATCGTGACTGGGTTCGAGGGCGCTTTGAAAGCCCATCCCAAAGTGTGGCAGGACGCGATTCGGGTTGTGTTTATTGGCTTCGGTGACAGCTCCCTGAACATCGAATGCCTATGCTGGTTCGAAACCGCCGATTTCGGCGAGTTCTGCTACCTGCGGCAGGACGTTATGCTTCAGCTCATGAAGATCGTGGAGGACGCGGGGTCAAGTTTTGCCTTCCCCACGCGGACGCTTCATCTCGTTAACGATTCGGATCCAGAACTGCCGGCACCTCAGGTGTAAGGCTGAGCGGGCACGCGGCCTACGTCAGCACAATGGGCGCGCCCTTGGTGACCACGAACGTATGCTCGAATTGCGCGCCCCAGCTGCCGTCGGGCGTGCGCAAAGTCCAGCCGTCGTCGGCCTCCTCAACACGCGTGGCGCCGGTGGTTAGGAAGGGTTCAATGGTCATCACCAAACCTTCCCACAGCCGCTGGGTGGCGCGCTTGTCAAAGGTGTTGGGCACGTGGGGCTCTTCGTGAATGTGACGGCCCACGCCGTGCCCCCCCAAGTTTCGGATCACGCGAAAGCCATGCCGCTTTGCGCGTTTTTCCACCGCATGGCCAATCACGTTCAGCGGCTGCCCTGCGCGCGCTTGCTCCATCGCTTCTCTTTGCGCTTGCTTGGCGGCCCACAAAAGCTGCGCGAGGCGCGGGGCAACTTGGCCCACCGGCGCGCTGGCGCCCGTGTCGGCCCAATACCCATCGAGTTCGGCCGAAACGTCAATGTTCACCAAGTCGCCTGCGCGCAAAACCCTTCGTGAGGGAATGCCGTGCGCCAGATCAGCGTTCACGCTGATGCAGGTCCAGCCCGGAAAGTTGTAGGCCAGCTTGGGCGCCGACCGCGCGCCGTGGCGCTTAAGAACGTCTTTGCCCACCTCGTCCAGCTCAAGCGTGGAAATGCCCGGTTGCACATGCGCCAGCATGGCGTCGCGCGCCTCGGCGACGGCCTGGCCCGCGCGGCGCAATCCATTCAAATCGTCTGGACCATCAATTGACATCAAGGTGGTTTATCACATGGTTCACTCTGACTCACCCAAGGATGCGTCTGTCATAGGCCAAGTGTGCAACCCATAAAGGAAATTCCGCCGCCGCCTGCCAACGGGCCTGCCTTGCAGGCGTGGGCGCAGGCGCATGGGATCGCGGCGTTTTTGGAACTGGTGGCCACGGGAGGGCCCGACGCGCCCCTCATCGATGCGTCATGGGGCCGCGGGGCACCACCACAAAGCTTTCAAGAGCTGCTGGACAACGTGCCCGAAGCTTGGAATCACAGCGCGCGCGCCACCCAGGATACGGCCTTGCAACGCCTCGCCGCCTTTGCGCAGGCGAAGCAACTGCACGATAAGCTTGCGCATCGTTTTGCCACGGCGATGGCCTCCGACGCTTTGCTGGAAACGTTTGTGCAATGGCTGCGGGCGGCCCACGATCAGCTTCCTCATGTGACTCGCTTGCCAGGGCGTTATGTGCCAGGCGCTGTGCATTTGGGGCAAGCGCCCGCGCCGTACCTGGAATATTCGGAACAAGATTTGGCCGCCCCCTCGCATCTGGCTGTACGCACGTGCCGTTTGCCGTTGATGGGCTGGGAGGCATCTGCGCCGCAGTTTGTGCTGTGGCGTGAGCGTGGCCCCAGCGCCGATCCCCCTCCACCCGACCTGCAGCGGGGCGCTTTGGAGGCTTTCGTGCGCTGTATTTGTGGGGACGGCCCGGCCGCTTTGCTGGATCAATTGCGCCACGATTTGGTCACGCCAGGTTGGTCGTACTTGCTCCAGGAGCTGGACGCGGAGCTTGACGCCCTCGATCTTTCGACGCCCGAGCCCTCCAAATTTCGCGCGGCCTTTCGCATTGCGGGCGTTGCCCCCGACGTGCGCATCGAGCCGCTTTTGCAAAAGCGCGGCAAAGCCAATGAGTTTTCTCCCGGCGCGCGGGTGGAGTGGTTTGCGCTAAAAGAAAAGATCCCGCAGCTCGAACCTGAAGACCTGCAGGTATTGCGCGCGTATCACGATCCTTCCCATCGAAGTGCCAGCGCGCTGGGATCCGGTGCCGTGCAAGAGACGTTTGCCTGTCTGATGGCGCTGCGAGAGCATCCGCGCGTGTTTGCTGCGGGCGTGCCGCAACCAATGGCGATTGAACTTGCATCAGTCACGTTGCGCTTCGTTGAAGACGCACAGGATCAACTCACGCCCACGTTCGAGTTGGGGCCGTTGGTCCTCAGCGCGCGCGACCTCAAAGCATTTTGCCGCGACGGCAAACACGTGATTGCACAGGCTTCCGACAACCCCTCAAGCCTGTGGCTGGCCACGTTGCATCCAGCCACAGCGGCTTTGTTGCGTGCGTTCGCCAGCGCGCCCGTCAAAGTGGCGCTGCAGGCAAAGGAAGAGCTGCTTGCACGCCTGGCGCCGGTGCAACCCTTTGTTGATATGGAGTTGCCTGCCAGCTGGGTGGGGGACATCAAGGCGGCGGCGTGCCAAGCGGTGGTGCGTCTTTCACCACAGCAAAACGGAAGCTTGCACGTGACTTTGCTGGTGCGTCCGTTGCCAGGCGGGCCCACGTGGCGTGCGGGGCAGGGGCCATCGGTGGTGTTGGGGGGCGTGTATCAGCAGCGGCACTCTGTGCGACGTGATTTTGGCCGCGAAGAAGCGATGGTGGCGGATGTGGCGCTGAAGCTCAACCTTCACGAGACCGTAGACGCGCAATCACATCACTACGAAATTGTCGCCGGCGATCCGGTGTTTGCCTGGCTCGAAGGGTGCAAGGCTGTTGAAGCGCGCGGCCAGGTGCAGGTGGAATGGCCGCGCCAGGGGGCGCTTTCGCCGGGACCCGCCAT
>JBBSJE010000128.1:0-17440 GCA_038257535.1 Polyangia bacterium | reverse complement strand
CTTGCGCGCCGACAACAACGGAGAAGGCGGCGTATTGGCGTTGCTTGCGCTGCTGCGCCCCGAGCGCACCACAGGCCCGGGTGCGCGTAGAAGCCGCGCGCTTGTCATCGCCGCCATCGTTGGCGCCGCCTTGCTTTTAGGCGACGGCATGATCACGCCCGCCATATCGGTGTTGGGTGCCATGGAAGGTTTGCACATGGCGTCCCCTGGCTTGGACAGATTCGTGTTGCCGCTAAGCTGTCTGATTCTCGTTGCGCTGTTCTTGGTGCAGAAACGGGGAACGGGAAAGATTGGCGCCGTGTTTGGCCCCGCAATGTTGGTTTGGTTCGTCTTCATTGCGCTTGTGGCTCTGCCCGCCATCATCGCGCGCCCCGACGTGCTGGCTTCGATGAATCCCATCTATGCCATTCGCTTCTTCGCCCACCATGGCGCCAAAGCCTTCTTTGTGCTGGCGTCCGTGGTGTTGTGCGTGACCGGCGGGGAGGCGCTTTACGCTGACATGGGTCACTTCGGCCGCCGCTCGATCCGGCTGGCTTGGTATGCCGTGGCTTATCCTGGGTTGTTGTTGAATTACTGGGGCCAAGGCGCGCTGCTGCTTGAGCGACCCGCGGCCGCTGCCAATCCGTTTTATGCGTTGGCTGAAGGCCCGTGGCTATACCCGATGCTGGTGATTGCCACCCTTGCGGCATGCATCGCTTCGCAGGCCCTGATCTCAGGCGCGTTTTCTTTGGTCCGCCAAGCGATCCAAATGGGATACCTGCCGCGATTGACGATTGTTCACACCTCGCGAATGACCCAAGGCCAGATCTACATCCCCGAGGTGAATGCGGTGCTGATGGTGGGTTGCCTGGCGGTGGTGTTGGGCTTTGGATCCACCAGCGCGTTGGCCTCGGCCTATGGCATTGCCGTTACCGGAACCATGGTTATCACATCCGTGCTGTTCTTCGCGGCCGTTCGCCACCGATGGAATTGGAGTTTGCCTGCGGCTGGCGCACTGCTGACTTTGTTCTTGATCGTGGACCTCGCTTTTTTCTCAGCGAACATCGCCAAGATCGCGCATGGGGGCTGGTTCCCGCTGCTGGTGGCCGCGTTTGGTTTCCTGATCATGACCACGTGGAAGCGTGGGCGAGCCATCTTAAACGAGCGGTTCAACGCTGAGTCGCTGCCACTACATCTTTTTCTCGCAGACATCGAGAACACAAAGCCCCACCGTGTGGCCGGCACCGCGGTCTTCATGAGTTCAACCCGCCGGGGCACGCCGAACGTGCTCTTACATCACTTCAAGCACAACAAGGTTCTGCACGAGAAGGTGGTCATTTTGAACATCACCACCGACGACGTGCCCCTGGTTCCTAGAAGAAAACGTTTGCACCACAAAAACTTCGGCCAAGGCTTCTACGCCGTGACGGCCCATTACGGCTTCATGGAGACGCCTAGGATCGCCGAGATCCTTCGCCTGTGTCGTCAAGCCGGCATCGACGTGAAAGAAAACGACAGCAGCTACTACCTTGGCCGGGAAACCCTGGTGCCGGCCCGCCACCCTCTCATGGTGGGTTGGCGCCGGCGTCTGTTCAGCTTCCTCTCGCGCAATTCCCGCGCGGCCACCGATTTCTTCGGCCTGCCCCCCAATCGCGTGGTGGAATTGGGCACCCAGATCGAGCTATGAGACACGGCGTTTTGACCGACGCTCGCTGGCTGGAACTGTTGCATTGAGACCAAGTTTTGTGTTCAATGTGCGGCATGCGAGTTGCCGCAACGCTGCCTTTCATATTGCTCCTGTGGTTTGCGAGCGCTGGGTGTTCCCATTGGCGTAGGTCAAGCGAAGGGCTGCTTGAAGGGGCGTTGCCGCACGACACGCTGTCGCCGCCAGGAACCTTGGGCATTCGCAGCTTGCCCGTATCCACCAAGCAGGTGCGGTTGCCCAGTGGATTGCGGTTGGCGGTTGAGCAAGCGCCCGCACGTGGCATGGTGGGCGTGATTTTGACTGTAGGCGCTGGCGAGGCGGATGCGCCTAAGGGCAAGCATGAAGTGGCGCACTTGGTTGAGCACTTAGCGTTTCGTAGCCGACCTCAGGGCGCTGGGCGCCCGGATCTGTTTCAACGGCTGCGTGAGTTGCAGGTGTCAGACATCAACGGCGAAACGCGCGCAGAAACAACCACGTATTACGCGTTTGTGCCGGTGGAGAATCTTGAGCGGGTGCTGGCGTTGTGGCAAAGCGTGCTTGAGGATCCGCTGCGCGGCGTTTCGGCGCATGACTTTGCGTTGGAAAAAGCCATCGTGCAAAACGAGTTTCGCGAAGGCGGAAATTTTTCGTTCGGGCGCGAATTGGGCGCGGCCGTGCACCGCTCTTTGCTGGGCACAGAGTCTGCCGAAGCGCAGTCGTTGCTTACCACCCTGCACGACATCGAAGCCTTAACCCTGCAAGACGCGCGTGCCTTTGCCTCTGGCACCTACCGGCACGACGATTCGTCCCTGGTGGTGGTGGGCGATCTGGAAAACGCCGAATCGGTATTGCGGAAAATGCCTAAAGCCATGGTGGTGAAAACCGAAACCAAGCCGGCGCAACTCGAACAACCCCAGCCACAACCTGCACCCAGGCCCAATTCTACGCTCCAAAGAATCACCGCGGAGGGAGCCCCCCGTGTGTTGAGCGTTGCCTGGCGCCTGCCTAGCCTTTACACCAGTGAAGGTCATCTAACCAAAATCCTCACATCACCCACCGCACTGGCCTATATGGACGCGATGGGTGGCAAGCTGTTGGGTGCGGAGTCCTCAGCGGCGCACGCGAAACACTACAACCATGGGACCTTGCTCGTATGGAACTTGAGCCTAGAGCCCGACGCGCCTCTGGAAGGGCTTGCCGAGCACATGAAAAACCTTATCCAAGCGTTTTGGGATCCGGAGCTTTACAAAACCTGGGTGGCGCCACTGCTTGAAGGCCGGTGGGCACGGCGCACCCATTGGGAGCACGGGCAATCGATGATCATTGTGCAGAGGGCCGCCGCGGCATCGGCCATTTTCGGCGAGGAATCGTACCGGGATCGCGGGCTTGAGCGGGCGCGGTTTTTTCATGCAACCGGAGACAGCGCCGCCGCTTCGAAACAAGCTAGCCTTGTGGCCCGCACCACGCACGAACAGCTAAACCAGTTCGCCAGACAATGGGTGAACGAAAAGCAAGCCCATGCGTTCTTGCTAGAAAGCGGAGCCGGAAAAGCCGCCCCTCCTCCCGCGGTGGTCACGGTTGAAGGGGCCGCGCCCTTGCCGTTTGATCTCCCGACCGAACCGCTGGCCATGCGTCCACCGCCCGCGGCGCTCGCAAAGATCAGGCAGTTTCGCTTGGGCAATGGGCTGGAAGTGGCGATCGCACCTAGTACGGATTTTCCTGCCATCACTGTGGCTTTGGCGTTCAATGGCGGCGCCGCCGCCGGCAATCCCCCAGGCGTTGTGGAATTGGTTCGCAGCTTCGAGAAGGAAGTTTATGCGGACATTGGTGCCAATGGCCTTTTCATTCACGCGCTTGATCAGCCTGATCTCAATGTGGAATTCATTCGAACAGGGCCGGGCAACCTGTCGAACGCGCTTTACGTTTTGGCGCGCCGACTGACAAAGGTGGATGAGGAACTTGATTGGCGCTTCATTCTGGCTGGCGCCAACGATCGCAGCCAATGGGATGTTTTGCCTTCGCTTCCAGCAAGAAAGCTGCTGCCAAAACACTTGGTACGAGGCCTGTACCCCAACCATCCCTACGGCCGCCTTATCGAGCAGGCACACATCAACGCGATTGACGCCCAGCAAACCTTCGACTGGTTGTTGCGAATGCAAAGCCCTCGCAACGCCATGTTGGTGATTGCCGGCGACGTTGACGCAAAAAAAGCCGCAGAGCTGGCTGACGGCTGGTTCAAAAGCTGGGTGGTGGGCCCCAACACATTCGAGGTGAAAACGCCGCCCCCCTCGGAGCCTCCCGCGGGAAAACCCAAAGAGACATTTGTGTATTTGCCCGTGAAATCGTCGGAGCTTTTGCGCGTGGAAATGGGCTGCCGCCTGCCCAACTTCAAAACCAACGCCAACGGTCGCTACCAGGTTTTGGCGAACGCCATGCAAGATCGATTGATGGCCGCCCTGCGTTTGCAGCAAGGAGCCATTTACTCCGTGGTGGGGGGGATCCAACTTTTGCGAGGCGGCGCCGCGCATATGTCGTTTCGTTTCAGCACCGACGCTCGAAAAGCCTCGGAGGTTCTGCAAACCGCTAAACGTGCGTGGCAGAGTCTGGGTGAGCCCATTGGCTGGGAGCAAACCGTGGCACGGGGGCGCTGGCTTGCCATTTCGCAATGGAACAACGGGTTTGCGGATTCTACCGAAGTGGCGTTTGAGATCCTAAGCGCCATCAACAACAAATGGCCGGTGGAAAGTCTGTCAGAGTTCCCCGCCGCCGTCGCCCAAGTGTCATCGGCGGACGTCGCTTCAGACCTGCAGATCTGCTTGGCCAACACCGTGATCGCGCTTTCGTCCGAGGCGCAAACGCTACGTGCCGCCACGGGGCACCAAGGACCCTTGCCCGAACCCATCGACGAATTTTGAACCTGAGGAGGAATCAGCCATGACCACACTCACGCTTTACGGAAACGTTGGTTACACAAGCCCTTATGTTTTGTCGGTGTTTGTGGCCTTGGAAGAAAAGCAACTGCCGTTCGAGCTGCGGCTGGTGAATCTGGAACAAGGCGAACACCGCCTGCCGATGTACCGCGAGCTGTCGCTCACCAACCGCGTGCCCACGCTGGTGCACGATGGCTTCGCGCTTAGCGAATCGACCGCGATAACGGAGTACCTCGACGAACGCTTCCCTCCGCCCGAACATCCGCGGCTCTATCCCGAAGATCTGCAAGCGCGTGCCCGCGTGCGTATGGTGCAGTCCCTGATCCGTAGCGACTTCATGCCGCTGCGGGAAGAGCGATCCACCGACACGTTTTTCGGCAGCCAACCCACCAGACCCTTGAGCCCGGCGGCTCTGCTTGCGGCCGAGCGGCTGTTGTGGATTGCGGGCCAATTGGTTTCGGGGCCAAGCTACCTTGTTTCACAGTTCAGCTTGGCCGACGTTGACCTTGCCACCATGTTGCAACGGCTTATTCAAAATGGCGATTCGGTGCCGCAGCCATTGGTTGATTACGCCAATTTCGTTTGGGAGCGCAAGTCTGTGCGCAAGTGGTTGGCCAGCACGCAGATCGGGCGACGCTTGTCCCTCTAGACAGAGCCACTCGTTTTGCGCGTTCTTAGCACCTGCGCAACAGCTTGCTGGTTCGCTTCGCCGCAGGCGCATTGCTCAAGAACTTGTGACAGTTCAAGGGGAATGCGATGGGCCAGCATTCGGTAATCCGCGAGATCCCGCGCAAGCGGTATCAGCCTATGCGCGAGGCCAGGTGGCAGTGTGGGGCTCTTAAGGACATCGAGATAACGCACGACGGGACCCAAACGCTCACGCGCCGTGGTGGCCGTCTGGAAGTGATTCAGCACCTCTTCCTCGAGGTAAGCCTTTAGAATATCAATATGAGGTTCGTCCTT
Source organism: Polyangia bacterium (assembly GCA_038257535.1). Taxonomy (GTDB): domain Bacteria; phylum Myxococcota_A; class Polyangia; order Fen-1088; family Fen-1088; genus JAGTJU01. The sequence continues at coordinate 11,884 of JBBSJE010000128.1, read as the reverse complement.
TGGTCGGCGTACCGCAAGCTTGTTGCGCAGCAGATCGAAGGGGTCCACAACCAACACGCAGAACGGATCTGACGGCGCTAGTTTGAACTCACGCGCCAACTGCACTTCAACGTCGGCCTGTGAAAAGCCCTCCGAAGCGGTCAAGATGTTTATTTCCAAGCCGGACCAGCGCAGAACCGCAACAGGTACCGTTCGAGGCTGCGGCCACTTTTCAACCGATAGGTCCAAGGCCGCCGCTTCGGCGAGAATGCCGTCGAGCGTGGAGGGGCTCGCTAGCAGATCAAGGTCTTGCGAAACAACAGTGGCCCCGATTGAACGCGCATAGGCGCCCACCGCACAACCTCCTATCACGACCGTCTCGAAGCCCGCTGCCTCCAACCGACGCAGAAAACCGAAGTACGATTCTATAGTAGGTGCACTTTGCGGGGGCGTTTGCGACACAGTTGGCTCCACCGCTGGTAGGAGGTTTGCAACTCTTCGGCCGAGGCGTTTCGGGGGACTTTCGTTGGATCGATGGCATCCCAGGGATTAGGGAAAGGCAAATCCCGCCCCTCCCCAGCAGCCTGTTCATTGGCCAGCCGCTCTGCCTCTGCCCGGGCCGTCTGTTCCGCAGTTTTCATCGCCAGAGTCTTGAGTATGCCGCGGCAAATGGGGCGGTGGCAAGGCGAGGTTCTGGACGGGCGACGCTCGAGGGAGGAAAGAAGGCAGGAAAGCTGCCCGATCAACGCCTAAAGCCCAGCCGCACGCGTCCAGTGCTAAAGTGGCGCCCGCCGTGCCCCCGCAAGACGATCTAAGCCTCGTTGGCAAACCTTCGCCACCGCCGCCTCGCCGTGGCCCGCTTGCGTGGCTGGGCAAACACGAATTGGGTTTGATCTTGGCTTTGCTGGCGATCAGTGGCGCCGCTTGGGCCTTGGTGCAGCTCATCGACTCTGTGATCATCGAACAAGGCACGCAGCAGCTTGACGAGCGCATCATCGTGGGCCTGCGCAACCCCAACAACCTTGCCGACCCCATTGGCCCACCCTGGCTTGAAGAGATGGGCCGGGACCTCACCGCTTTGGGCGGCGTGGTTGTGCAACTGCTGCTGGTGCTGGCCGTGGGCGGCTATCTGCTGTTGCGGCGCGCCTATCGCGCGTTGTTGTTTATGTTGTTGGCCATCGGCGGAGGGCTATTGGTGAGCTTGGTGGCCAAAGGCATGTTCGACCGCCCGCGCCCTGCATTGGTGCCGCATGGATCGCTTGTGTACACGTCCAGCTTTCCCAGCGGTCATTCCATGACGTCAACAATCACCTACCTGACGCTGGCTGTGCTGCTGGCGCGCATCGAATCGGAGAACCGGGTGAAAGCTTTCCTGCTGATGAACGCCGCCCTGTTTTCGATCTTGGTCGGCGCAAGCCGTGTGTATCTAGGCGTGCATTGGCCCACCGACGTGTTGGCCGGGTGGTGTATGGGGCTTATCTGGGCGCTGTTGTGTTGGCTGGTGATGCGGGCGCTGCAGCGCAAAGGCAATGTGGAAGCCGCCAAGGCCGAGATCCCTGAACTTAAGGCGCACGGCCCCCGCTTGTAGAAGCGGGCTTGTTTAAAGTGGGTTTTGCGACCGCTTTGAGCAAATAGCGAAGAAACTGATCTCCGCATTCGCGGTAGTTGCGATGGTTTGGCTGGCGAAAGAAGGCCCCCAGCTCCGCCTTTGAAACCCGAATGCCACACGACGCGATGAGATCCATGATGTCGGTGTCCTTCAAAGTGAAAGCCACCCGCAGCTTCTTCAAAACGCTGTTGTTCGTGACAGGCACTTCCACGGCTTGCGGGGGGCGGGAGGGATCCTTGCCTCGCTTGTAGATGACCATGCCATTGAGAAAGCGCGCCATCACCTCGTGCGGGCACGGCAAGTGTCCCTCGTCTTCCTCTTTGGTTAAGAAACCGGCGATCTGTTCTTGGCTGACCTCGCAATCCGCCAACCGCAGAATCTCCCGCATCACCGGATCCCCCACATTCAGTGCGTAGCGAAGCGATCTAAGAATGTCGTTGTTGTTCATGTTGTGATTCGCGAAAGTGAACTGCGGTTGAGTATAGTTGCGCGCTATGACGCTGTGCGCTGTAGCTTTGCTGTCAATCGAATGGTGATGTATGATTGACATCATGACCCGGACCCAGATCCAGCTGCCAGATCCCTTGTACCAGCGCTTGAAGACGATTGCCAAACGGCAGGACTGGTCTTTGGCAGAGGTGGTAAGGAAGGCCGCGGAACATTTTGTCTCCCGCTTTCCCGAAAATGACCTTCAGCGCAGCGAATGGCAATTTCCCGTAATCGAGGCTGGAGGAGATTTTGTGAACGAACCCGCAAGTGTTCGGCCGGAAGTTGATGCCATTGCTCATCGAGCACGCAAATGATCTTGTCAGCGGACACCAACCTTTTCCTCTATGCTCTGAATCCTCACTCTACTTATCACGAGGCCAGCAAGCGGTTCTTCGTCGAGCATGCCGGAGGCCAAGAAAGGTTCATGCTTTGCGGCCTTGTTCTGGTTGAGGTCTATATGCAGCTCCGCAACCCAGCCGTTTTCAAGAAACCATTAAGTGGGCGTGACGCTGCAAAAGTTTGTGAAGCGTTTCGCGCAAACCCGAAATGGGAGTTTGGCGACTATGAGCCTGAAGTGGGCGCTTCCCTGTGGCGGTGGGCCTTCGAGACCAAAACCGGTTTTCGCCATATGATCGACGCGCGATTGGCACTGACCTTGCGGCATCACGGTGTCACGCATTTTGCCACTGCCAATACCCGTGACTTCAAGGGATTCGGTTTCGAACGCGTTTGGAACCCTGCAAGCTAGAGCAAATTCCGTCCCTATGGCCGCTTCCAATTGGGCAGCGCCAACCCCGCGCCGGGATCGTACCCGCGTACATACGCCGCCACGTTGCCGTTTGCCCCCACCAGCACGAAGGTGGGCGTGGCGCTGATGCCGTAGGTGACGAAGCTCATGCGCGAAGCATCCATGGCCACATTGGCGGGGAAGGCGGGTTTGTGTTTGGCGAAGAAGCTGTCTAGGGTTTCTTTGTCTTCGTCGGTTACCGCGACAAGCGGCACTTTGCGGGCTTCGGCATACTGCATCAGCTCGGGCACCGCCGCCTTGCAGGGCCCGCACCAGGTGGCCCAATAAAACAACAGGTACGCGCCTTTGCTCACAAGCTGCGCCGGATCTTGGCCACGATAGCTTTGCAAAGAAACCAAGGTGGGCGCCTTTTCACCCTCGTTGGGACGCGTGGGCAAGCGGGGCAGTTCCGAAGGGTAGGGGGTAAGCGTGATGTTGGCCGTAAGTGGTTTGCCATCTCGCAAAGTTGCTAGCGGCAGCGGCGTTTCCGTGGGCGAAAGCATGGTCCACGTGCGCACCTGCGCGTTGTCTTCAAACGGCTGGTCGGGTGGCCCTATCACGATGTCGCCTGGGCGCAAACCCGCGCGTGCCGCGGGCGAATTGGGAAACACCCTTTGAATCAAAGAGGCGCCCCCCTGCAAAGCGAAGCGACCGCTCACCGCTTTGGGAACATTGCCAAACTGAATGCCCAACCACGCCGGAAACACCGCTTGCGCTTGCGCCAGATCCACTTCGTAGCTGGGCAGCGACGGAGGATCTTTGGGCGCGGGGGCGCGCTTGTCCTGGCGCAGCGGCAGTGCGAAGCTTTCGCAGCTGTTTAACCCCGCCAGCGATTGCTTTTGCGCATCCGTGCCTTGCGTTTCCACCAACACTTGCCCCGCCACCCGCGACAAAACCGTGCGCATCCTCAAGATCGCCGCCAGACGAACCTGCATGCGATAAGCGACCTCGTTTACCGTGTCTAAGCGTCCCGTAACCCGTTCAATGCGTTCGCGGCGGTTGGCCTGCGCTTCGGTAAACGGCAGCAGATCCGCCAATAGTTCGCTGGCGAGCTTGCGTTTCCCGGCTTGCTCGAGCCTCTGCACTTGAGACCCCTGCAAGCGCGTTGACCACGTCGGCTGCTTCGCCAAAAACTCGCGCAGGTTGCTGTTTGATATGTCGGAAAACGCGTCTTCCCACAAACGCCCGTGGCGTTCCAACTGATCCAGCACCGCGCCCAGCTGCTTTTCGGGACCCGCCAACTCTTTCAAACTGCGCGGCGAAAACAACCCATATGCGCGCCCCAAAGCGTCTAGCAGTCGAATTTCGGGCTCCCAACGCGCTTTGTTTTTCCACGCTTGCGCCAGCAACTCGTCAACGGCGTCGTCGGCCGCTTGCTTCGCACGCCGGGCGTGGGCCTGCAGTAGATCGAAGAGGAACACATCGCTTGTGCGCAGAGGCACGTCAGGCGAATCGTCTTGAATCAAGGTTTCACGATGGGCGCGCGTGAAATCTTGGCCTTGCGCCAGCGCCTCGAAGAACCGAAACGCGTGGCCCACGGCGTCTTGTCCCATGTTTTCGGGAAAGCACCCGTAAGCCGGGCGATCTGCTGTGGAGGAAAAGAAGCCGCAGGCCGCGCCCGCGGGCTGATTGCGTTTGGTGTGCGTGTTGTAAAGCTGCGCGAAGCCCCCAGAAAAGCATTGCGACATCAACGTCACCACGCGCACCCGCGGATCCAGCGTTTCCAGCAAGCTGCGCACCTGGCGCACCCCAATGCCCTCGCGCGGCCCCCACAAGGTGATCTGGCTTTGCCACGGATCTTGAGTCTTGTTTTCGCCATGATCGGTCACGAACACCAGCAAAGTGTCGCCCGGTTGCAGCCGCTTGCGCGCGCCGCGGAACCACTGCGCCAAACCCGCTTGCGTGGCCGGCATCAGCTTGATGCCCTCGATGCGCGAGCTGATGAACTCGAGCGAAGGCGCCAGCAGATCTTGCAACGGCGTGCGATCCAAAAGCCACAACCCCTCTTCGGGCTGCACGTCTAACAAAGCCAAATCTGCGCCCGGATGTTCGCCATCGCTGGCCAACACCGACACCCGGTCGCGGGGCACTTGCGCCTTGTCTAAGATGCCCAAAAACTGCTGCAGGTGCGACAGGTGAGAGCGAAAGTTTTGTTGGGGCGTACCGCCGCCGCTGAGCATCAGCACGTGCAGGCGCTTGACGTCCACGGGGGCCGCTGAGGCCACGGCGGGGCAGCACAACAAAGCCGCTAAGACAAAGCCAGGAAGAAGACGCTTCACGGTAAACCATTGTGTCACGCGGGACGGGCAGGCGCCGCGCGTGATGCGTGTTTTTACGGACCCGCGACTTTTAGGAATCCGGGACCATGGTTGTTCAGATCGCCCCAGCTGGCCATGCGCCAATCTGCGCGGTGAATCAGCAGGAATCCCGTGAGATCGCGCAGGTAGCGCACGCCCAGCGCGCCAGCCGCGCTGAAGTTCTTTACCAGGTCGTGCTTTTCGCCCGGGTCCTTTTGCAGATCGAAAACCTGTTCGTTACCCGCGTAGTCAACGATGTATTTCCATTGCCGCGCGCGCAAGGCGTAACTGCGCCCGTATTCCAGCGACAACACGCGCGGCGTCCAAACGCCTTGCGTTTGCACCATGGGCAGCAAGCTGATGCCTTGAACTTTCTCGCTGGGCTTTACACCCACCAGATCGAGCACGGTGGGCACGATGTCCACATGGCCGGTGACCACATCAATCTTGCTGCCGGGCTTAGCGGTTAAACCCGCGCCGAATACCACCAGTGGCACCGCCGAAACTTCTTCGTAGTGCCCCCAGGCGTGGCCCATATACCCATGCTCGTAAAGCCCCTCGCCATGGTCACCGGTCAGCAAGATGGCTGTGTCGTTGGCGATCCCCAGCTTCTGCAAACCGTCTAGCAGTTGGCCAAAACAGCCATCCCAATATTGCGCTTCGCCATCGTAAAGCGCGCGCAGTTGGTTCCATTGCGCGTCTGTTAGCGTGATCTTGCCCGCCACAATTTTTCCCAACAGATCGCCGTTGACCAATTTGCCCACGGGGCCATCCCAGGGTCCTTTGTGAAACTTGTCGCTGATGCCCTCGTGGTAGCGGTAAGGCGTGTGGGTTTCGTAGGGCAGGGACGAAATGAAGAAGCGCTTGCCGGCTTTGCTTTGCGCGCCCGCGAAGCCCAGCATTTCGGTGACTAAAGCGGTGCAGTCGATGCTTTTGCCCTCTTGATTGGGATGGTGAAATTCGGTCCATTTGCCGGGCTTTTCTTGCCGGGCCATGCCAAACGGGTTGTTGCCGTAATAACCGGTGGCGAAACCCGCGTCGGCCAATTGGCCGCTTACCGTGGGCGTGCCCGGATTGACTTGCGCTTTGTCGCCCACCACACCGTGGGTGCGCGGGATCATGCCGGTTTGAATGCTGCCGTGTGAGGGCGGTGACGAAGGCGACGCCGCCTGGTTGTGCATAAACGCCACCCCTTGCGCCTGGAACAACTTCATCAAGTTCGGCATGGTCACGCGGCCTTTGCCGCCATACACCGGCACACGATCTTGGCGAAGCGCATCCACCACGATGAGAATGGCGTTTTTGTAGGGCGCCGGGCGCGCCAACGATGGCGCCGCCACCGTGATGCGCGGCTCACCCCAACCAGCGGTTTTGGCGTCGCCTTGCATGGCCAGTTGCAGGCGCACCAACTTGCCCGCCAACGCCTCCAACGGCAGGGCTCGGGGCACCCAACCTGTTTCTTGCTTCGCCTGTAGCAGCGAGGTGGTTTTGCCGCCTGGCTCCACTGCGGTGACCGAAAACTCCGCAGATCCCGCGGCCACACCCGTTTGAATTTGCAGCTGGGCCCGTGGAGGAATTTCCACCAGCATATGAAATTGCGAAAAGCCCGTGAGCGCGTCCATGGCTTTGCCGCCCGCGCTCAGTTTGGCCACCGGGCTTACTGGCAGCGGCGCCCCCGCATCGGCCACGGTGCCGGGCAGCACTTCCAGCGACGCGAAGACGGCGTAGCTGCTGCCCACTTTCTTCGACAGCGTAAACCGAAGCTCGTTTTCGCCCGGTTTGAGCACCCCAGCGTCAAGCGGCAGCAACAAGGCGTCAAAGCTGGCAGGCAGATCGGTGTTCTTTATATTTTTGCCATTGATGTGCACCGAGATTTTCTGACCTGTAATCAACCCATGCGCGCGCAGCCGCAAGGTGTGCGGCCCCTGGCTTTCCACGGGAATGTTCAAAATGGCCGCGCGCCCGTTGAGCGGACGGCCCATCATGCCGTCTTTGCTGTTGGGCGCGCCCCAGGGGGAGCTGTATTCCTGGCTGTATTTGCGGAAGCCCTCCCCACCAAACACGATCGCCAAACCTTGACCGTGCACGTGCAGGAGGTGGCGGTTCAAGAGCAGGTCGATGTCCGGGGCGGCGAAGGCGGGAGCCGCCAGGGCCCCACTGGCCAGCAGGCAAAGCGAAAACAACGAAACAAAAAATTTCACGCGTATACGCTAGCACCGCCGCCGCCCGAGGTGGAAAAACCGAAAGACACGGCGTGCCAGGGAAGGTGAAGCAAATCCCCAGGCGCCCAGTTAATGGGCAAATGCGCCTGCGTGTCCTATCCTGTCTCTTCGGCCTAAGGGGCCTTGCGAACATGGAAAAATCTGACGTTTTTGTGGTTTCGGGTCTGCCCCGCTCGGGCACGTCCTTGATGATGCGCATGCTTGAGTTGGGCGGCTTGCCCGTGCTGACCGACGGCGAGCGCACAGCCGATGAGGACAACCCGCGTGGCTACTACGAGCTCGAACTGGTGAAGAAGACCAAGGCCGATCCCGGGTGGATGCGGGGCGCGGCGGGGCACGTGGTGAAGGTGATCTCGCAGCTGCTGCCCGATCTTCCTCCTGATCACAGCTACAAGGTTGTGTTTATGCGCCGGCACTTGGATGAAGTTTTGGCGTCGCAGAAAAAAATGCTGCAGCACCGGGGCGAAGCCGAGCGCACCGAAGATCAGGCGATGAAGGAAATGTTCATCGCGCATTTGGATGAAACCGAACGCTGGCTGCGGCAAGCATCCAACATGCAAGTGCTGTACATCAACTACGGCCGGGTGATGGCGTCGCCGGTGGAACAAGCCAAACGCCTGGCGAATTTTCTGGGCGTGCCAGTGGATGTTGAACGCATGGCCAGCGCGGTAGAGCAGCAGCTTTATCGCAACCGCGTGTCGTAACGGTGCCCGCCACCCTTGCGGTGTGGCGCTTGCACGCCATACTTGCAAGTAATGCGTGAAGCGGGGTGGGGAGCATGGGTGGCCGTGGCCTGTTTGTTTGTGAGCGGGCAAAGCTGCGCGGCTTTGGGCAGCATGATGCAAAGTGCGGGATTGCAGCCGCCCGAGGTTGAGTTTCAAGAAGCCGTGTTGGTGCAGGCGCCTTCTCGCAAGCTGCTGGCGGCCTATGCCTGCCCCAATGCCCTGGCCACCCAGACCGGCTTGCCCCTACAGGCGGCGGCGTTGTCATGCCGGGGTTTGTTCGGCGCGCCGCCCACGGCGCAACAAACGCAAGTGGCGTTTGATTTGCGGTTCAAGGTGAAAAACCCCAATCGCGTGCCGTTGCCTTTGGCCGCCTTGTCCACCGCCGTCTCTGTGTTTCCTGAAAGCCAATCGCAGCGCTTGGGAGATGTGTGCGTGGCCATTTGCTCACCACAAGACGTCACGTGTAACCGTGAAGGCCAAAAACTTTGCCAATCACAACCCACGTCGGTGCAGGACGCAGCGCTGAATTTCCTGGTGTCGCAAGGTCTGCGTTTGGCCACCGGCCAGCGACTGGAATCAGGGCTGCCGCCCTTGTCTGCTGAACAGAGCGTGGACGTGGTGGCGCGGTTTGCGTTTGCCCCTGAGGGGTTGTTGCCGGCGTTTGTGTCATTGGCCAAACAATCGGTGGCCGAACTGAAGCAAGCCCAGGCGCCCAGCTTTCGCATTCCCTACAATCTGGAAGGCCAAGTGCACGCTGATGGCGGTGCCTTGGGACCCTTGTCTGCCAATTTCGGCAACATCAAGGGCGAGTGGCAAATGCCTACCCAAGCGCTTGTGCCTGGTATGTAGACACCATGATTTTGGTGTATGGCGCTTATGGGTACACGGGGGAGTTGATCGCCCGCCGTGCGGCGAAGCTGGGCGTGAAGGTGCGGCTGGCGGGGCGGCGTGAAGAGCCTTTGGCAAAACTGGCGGCGGCGTTGGGTTTGCCCCACCGTGCGTTTTCGCTGGACGACAACGGTGGCTTTGCGCACGAGCTACAGGATGTGAAGGTGGTGCTGAACTGTGCCGGCCCGTTTTCGCGAACCGCGATGGCTTTGGCGCAGGCGTGTTTGGCGGCGCAGGTTCATTACCTAGACATCACCGGCGAGATCGCTGTGTTTGAAGCGCTTGCGGCGCTTGATGCGCAAGCGCAGGCGGGCAAAGTTACACTGTTGCCCGGGGCCGGCTTTGATGTGGTGCCTTCGGATTGTTTGGCGGCGCACGTGGCGGCGCGGGTGCCAAATGCAAAGTCGTTGCGCTTGGCGTTTGCCACGTCGTCGAGCGCTTCGCACGGCACCGCCACCACGGCCTTGGAAAACGCAGGTGGAGGTGGGTGGATACGGCGTGAAGGCAAGCTTGAACCTGTGCGCAGTGGGCACCGGAGGATCAAAGTGGATTTGGGAAGCGGCCCGGTTTCCGCGGTGGCCATTCCCTGGGGCGATGTGGCCACGGCGTTTCACAGCACGGGCATTCCAAACATTGAGACGTTCGTGGTGCTGCCCAAGCTGTTGGCGTGGACCGTGGCGTTGGCGCCTATGCTGGCATGGTCGCCGGTGCGAAAGGTCGTGCAAGCGCGGATCAACAGCGGACCTGCGGGGCCCTCGGAGGATCAGCGCGCTCGTGGAGAAAGCCATCTTTACGCCGAGGTGCGCGCGGCCGATGGCCAAGTGGCGCGCAGCCGTTTGCACACGCCCGAAGCCTACGAGCTTACGAGTTGGACCGCGCTCGAGTTGGCGCAGCGGGCGGCGCGCGGCGAATTGCCGGTGGGCTTTCAAACGCCGTCGCGCGCGTGCGGCGCCGATTTCATCCTGTCGTTCCCGGGCGTCGTCCGCGAGGACGTGGCGTAGGCGCTGCGGGATCCATGGTCGGACGCGGCGTGCGGGCTCTGTCGCTGGGCGTGCGCGCGGCACGTTCGGCAGGAGGCCGCGCGGGGCGTGAGAGAGGCGCGCGGGGCGCCCGATCAACGGGCGGGTGTGCGGGGCGATCCAGTCGCACGCGTGGCGCGCGGTCAACGGGTGGGTGGGCAGGGCGATCATCGGGGCTGCGGGGGGCTCGATCGGCGTGGGCACGTGCGGGGCGATCGGCGTGTGGACGTGCGGGGCGATCGGCGTGTGGTCGTGCGGGGCGATCGGCGTGTGGACGTGCGGGGCGATCGGCGTGTGGACGTGCGGGGCGATCGCCGGGGCCTCGCGGGGGCCGTTGGCGTTCGGGCGGGCGATCCCCTGCGGGCTTTGGTGCGCCCAAATCTGCGTGGGCAGCGAAGCGCGGCGGCGCAGGGCCGCGGCCACCTGATTTGTCACGGCCCGCACGCCCACGTTCGGCGTCGCGCGCACGACGGCCGCCGTCGCGCCACTGCGGCGCACTGGCTTCGGGGCCTGTCACCATATCGAGCGTGCCGCGTTCGTAATGATCGAAAAGCGCAAGCCCACAATCAGAGAACCGCTGCAACCGCGCATCGTAGCGCGCCAGGTGTTCGGTGATGTTCTTGAGATCGCGACGCAGAATGTGTTTTGCGTTGGTGTTGCCGGCGGCATCCACAATTTGCGGGATGTCGATCAGCGTGGCCCCGCGCGCCGACATCAAAATGTTGTACGCCGACAGATCGCCGTGAATCATGCCTGCCGCAAGCAAAGCCTTCACCTGCATGAACACTTCTTGATGCAGCAGTGTGGCCTGTTCAGGCGAGTACGGAAAATCGGCCAAGCGTGACGCGGGGGTGCCGGTGTTATCAACCACCAACTCCATCAGCAGCACGCTGGGAAACACGAAGAAGGGCTCAGGCACCAACACCCCGGCATCAAACGCGCGGCGCAGAGCGCGAAACTCCATGTCCTGCCAGCCTTCTTCCATCAGTTCGCGCCCGTAGCCGCTCTTCTTCGCCATCGCCCGGCGGTCGCGCGTGTTGCGCGTTTGATTCCGGCCTTCGATGTAACTGGCCACGTTTTTAAATGTGCGGTCGTTGCGGCTTTTGTAAACCTTTGCGGCGCCCAGGTGCCCCCCCCGCTCAACAACAAACACCGTGGCTTCCTTGCCGCTCATCAGGCGGGTGTGGACGGCATCGATCACCCCATCTTCCAGGAGCTCGGCCAAAGGATCAGTCTTGCGCATTCACGCCCCAGCCTGCCATAGATCGAGGCAAGTGGGCGGAAATACAGGGGGAGAGGAGGGGATCGCGCGCTTTGGGCGTTCCCTTGATGAAAATTGAAAATAGATTTACAGTTTTCAAGAAATGTTGCTTCGGGTCATCGCGCCCTTGATAAAACGTCGGTTCCAGCCGTTATTCTTGTCGGACCGCGTCAATGCGGCAAAACCACGTTGGCAAAGGGACTAAGTTCGCTTTACCTCGATCTTGAGCAGCCGGCCGAGCGCCTTCGCTTGGACCTGAGCTGGCCGCAACTCGAACCCGGGGATGAACTGGTGGTTTTGGACGAGGCTCAATCCTGGCCCGAGGTTTTTCCCCGCTTGCGTGGCGCCATCGACAGGGACCGAGGTCGGCGCGGGCGCTTTCTGCTACTGGGCTCCGTGTCTCCCGCACTTATGCGCACGGTGGCCGAGTCGCTGGCCGGCCGCCTGGCGGTACTTGAACTCAGTCCCCTGGTGGTGTCTGAGGTGGGGGCGTCCCGCGCCGATGGGTTATGGCGCTGTGGTGGTTTTCCGGATGGCGGGGTGCTGGGGTCAGACACCTTCCCCTCTTGGCAGCAAAGCTATTTGCAACTGATGGCCATGCGCGACCT
>JBBSJE010000127.1:0-17443 GCA_038257535.1 Polyangia bacterium | reverse complement strand
TGCTGGATGGACCGCACCCCCTACGACGAATCGACTTACCTCGCAGCCTTGAAAAAGCGCGGATCGCCTCTACTCAAGTTCGCCGCCGATTCTTCGCCCTAGACCCCTTGCGGTCCGCCTCAGGGCGTGAGTTAGCCGGCGAGTCTTTCCAGAGTCATTCTCGATCACTCCAGTTCTCGATCTTCAAACCTGGTACACGAGAAAAGTGTTTCGTGTTGTTGGTCACCAAAACTCTTTTCAGCGAAATAGCGTGAGCAGCGATGAGAACATCAAAGTCCCCGATTGGGCTCCCCCTCTCAGCAAGGAGGCTTGCGATTCGACCAAAGATGGTGGCGGCATCATTGTCGAAAGCAACGGCTTCTACTTCGCCGAGGAAACTTGAAATTAGATCATGCAGCCGCTTCGACGCCTTCCTGTCAGCGCCGTATCTTAGTTCGGCTACCGTTATGGAGCTGACGGCCAACTGCGAAGGTTTTCGACTCAAAATTTGAGAGCCAACACCGCCTTGCGCTCGAAGGGCGTAGCTGACCGTATCAGTGTCGAGCAGAAATCTCATGAATCAAACGGATTCTTCTTATTGGAAATGGCCCGCTGACGAGGCCTGTCGATCTCTTCGGGCCAACCTCCTAAGGTAGATCGAAACGAATCCGACCACTCATCCGCAGGCTCAAGAATAATTCGCTTTCCCGAACGGCGAACCACTACTTCGTCCTGGCCATCTGGGAACCGACAGGCCTTCGGCAAGCGGATAGCCTGGCTGCCGCCATTCTGAAAAATCTTTGCACGGGCCGTCATTTCCCAAAGTATATACATGCGTATAGACTTGGTCAAGGAGAGTGGGTCCGGCTAACGTGTTGGCGTTAACCCGCGGGCGCGAAGCGCCCGTCGGCGTTCAACGCCTTGTTATGCGTCATGATGCCTTCTTGCTCCGCTCACGTGAAATTTGCTGAGACAGGTAGACCTTCATTAGCGATTGGTAAGGTACGTCGCGTTTGTTGGCCAATGCCTTGAGCTCTTCGAGCATAGAAACAGGTAGACGCAAGGATATCGATGCAGTGGATGGTTTCAGTTCCGGCATCGCAATCTGAGCAGCATTCTCCCAGTCAAAGAAATCGGTCGTGTCATTCTTTGCCCAAAACTGCCTTTCGTCGTCTTCGTTCACGAAGGCCGGGACGTGCTCTTTACTTTTTGCTGCTCGCTTGGTCATAGACCCTCCTTTCTTGGCGGCTCATGTCTCTAACCGAAATGACTCGAATCAATGTGTTTCGTACCGTGAAGATTACCGTCAGTTGGCGGCCAGCGGACGTGACCCCCAACGCGGCATAGCGAGGCTCTCTCTTCGAATGCCGCAGATCTGGCGCAATGATAAAGGGCCTGTTGAAGAACGCATCTTCCGCCTCGCCGCGCGAAACTTGGTGCAAATCCCAATTCTTTTCCGCATTACCGTCATCCCATTCGAATCCCGTGCACGACGCAAGCTCTTCCGGAAACCTTGCCACCTATGTATATTACCCAAATATACACGTCGATGCAACTCAATGTGCAAAACGGGCTGTACGCATAACGTGATGGCGTTAAGCGACAAAGCCCACTAACGCCCAAGACCCCATTGTCGCTTTCGTATCACCGCTAAGTCTAGGTTCAAATTGGCGCCCTCGGCTTTGTACGTCTTCAACGCTGGGTTATACGGCGCTCTGACCGTGACCGATCTGGACGTTCGGGTGCTTTGCCGATCATCGATCCTGATCCGTGTCGATCCGTTGGATCTCGTGCAAATTCAGTTCTCGTTTAGCACCAAGGATCTTGCGACTCAGCTCGAAGTCAGTCGATGTAACGATGGTTTCAAGCTGTTCGATGCGGTCTTGAAGTTCAGCATTCTTCGAAGTTAGCGCACCAATCTCTGTAACAACTGTCTTGCCCTCCAATGCTCGTACTTCACGCTCGCGTAGGCGCAAATAGCGAGCGGCAAAGTAGATCGGAAGCCCGACAATTGCAACAGGATGCCTTGGGGCCGCTTGGGGCCGCGGGGGATCTTGATCTGGCGGTTGCCATTCGGACCGCAACTATATCGGATCAGCGGCTGACCCTCTGGGTGGGCGGAGGCATTGTGGCCGACTCGCAACCCGAGGCAGAGCTGGCGGAAACGGACGCGAAGGCTCAGGCGTTTGCCCAGCTTTGGCGCGATGTGTAAACCGTTGTCGCATGGCTCGTTCGCAGGCAAATGTAGTCTGCAAACCCACAGATGCTAGGTAAAACGACGGCCGGGGGTGAGAAAGCGACTGGAAGTTGCTCTGACGTGGGAGGGCAGGCGGGATCGTTCGGAAAAGTTTCGTTGTTAATCATTCTGCTTCCCAAAGTGACTGGATAGGCACGGCGTGGAGACCTTGCGCGGTAACCTTGGAATGTGCCAGAGCCATAAGAAGTACATTACCACGGTAATGCACTGTGGGCAATTTACGCCGCCGGTGCCGAGTGTTCGCCCAACGCGCTTGGCGTTCAGCGGCGGGGCGAAGCCCCGTCTGTCCGCATCAATCCTGGGCAAAGAACCAAGCAATTGCCAAGCTTTGCGTTTGGGCCATGCCTTCGGCTGTTGTCGTGTTGCTCACCGGCGTCTATCACCTTAGCCGTCGCAAGACAAAAAGGCTGCTGCGAGAGCTGTTTGGAATCTCGATCTCCACGGGCGCGATCAGCGCCATGGAGAAACGCGCTAGCTGCGCGCTGGCTTCAGCCCACGAAGAGGCCAAGCGAGAAGTGCAGTACGCTGGCGTTAACACACCGATGCCACCAGTTGGCTGCGTTCAGGCAAGCTGTCATCACTGTGGGTGTTGGCCACGACGGCCGCGACCGTGTACCAGATATTCGACAATGGGCGCCGCGAAACCGTTCGACCTCTATTCGGGCCTGCGCACGGGATCTTGATCAGCGACCGCGCCACCGTCTTCAGTTTTTGGACGATGGCGCTACGGCAAATTTGTCATGCACATTTGCTGCGCAAATTTGTCTCATTTAGCGAGCGTGATGGTCCCGATGGAGCCATAGGGCGCGAACTACTCGAATGCACAGCCCTGATCTTCGAGTACTGGCGCGGCTACAAAGACGGCCATCTGAGCCGACAAGAGCTGCAACTGTGGATGCAGCCGCTTCAGCGTGCTGTCGAGCAATTGCTCGTTCGCGGCAAGAACGCCGACGCCGACGGCATGCCTGGATCGTGTGCCGACATCTTGGATCATCGCGAGGCGCTGTGGACATTTGTTAACCACGACGGCGTCGAATCCACAAATAACCACGGAGAGTTGGAGCTGCGGGATTTCGTTCTGTGGCGTCGACGCTCTTTCGGCACTCGAAGTGAGCGAGGCGACCGCTTCGCCGAGCGCATCATGACTGTTGTGCGTACCGCGCGCAAACAAAGCATCGACGTGCTCGGCTTCTTGGTTCGCTGCATCAAGGCCAGCCTTGATGCTACAGCAGCACCAACTTTGCTTGCTGGCGCTACCGCCTGATCAGTCTTTGCCTGCAGCAGGGCGGACCACAGTCGGATAGTAACGCGTCAGGTGCCGCAGGCCAACGCTGCGCACGTGGCCTGCCGCCTTCAACTTCGTCATAGGACGCTGTAAACTTACCACCGGGGTCCCCATCTGTTCGGCCAATTCGGCCGCCGATGCGCCAGGGCGTGCCCGGACGAGTTCGCAGAGTGCGTGGCTCGCTTTGTCAATCTCCTCGGGCGTGCGCCGGTTTGCTATCCCAGTGGTCGTTGGCTTCAGGGCAGCATCGCGACCACTTCGCACCTTTTCCCCAGAGCTTGCACCGCGATGCAACGCCCGCTCAACAGCACCTTTCGCTGCATCACGCAGGTCGTCCATATACGACTCGATCAACGTTTCAATTGCGCTAACCAATTCAATTTTTGTACTTGGGTTTTTCATAAACCCGGAATCTCACGCGCCTTCCTAACCTTTCAAGCCCCCCCGTGAACACTTACCACAAACGCCCGCCCTGTTTGCGAGTTGCGAGGACCTCGAAAGGCTGTGGGTAAAAGGTGTCCACGTTGCGCACGCCGAAACTTCCAACTGGCCGGTCAAACACTCGACCATCCCAGCGCACGGTCATGTAGGCGCCAAACTTTTCTTTCCACAACTTCGTCATGCTGAGGAACGGCGCCCGAGTTTGTAGCCACCCGCTCTCGCCTCTGTCGTTGACAACAACAAGAAACCAGCGTTGGCCAGCATTGATGCTTACTTGAAACACTGGCAAACCCATTTCTTCAATCTCACCGTACTGGGCAACATCACCGCAACGGATACGCAGATCGCGATTGGCATTTTTCGGGTCGCGGCTGGTATCACTTGGGTGAAAGTCAAAGTGCCAGGGACAAGTTTTTCCGGAGTTCGTTTCACGAAAACCGTCGAGGCCTAGGTACGCAACTGTCTCTGAGTCCGGTGCGGGTTTCCGATGAACTGCCAGGGACGAGCTCTCGACCAATAGGCCGGCCACATCAACTAGCCCTGCAAGCTCAAGCGACCCAGTAAACGGATTGCGATCCAGCGGGGGTGCGTTGGAATTGGCCTTCGTCAGTAGCGCTTCAACAATGTACGATCGCGTCTCTGGCTCGGAGGTCGGCGAAGCTTGGGCGTCGGTGGGTGCGGCGGGAACAGAAACGGGCACAGGGTGGTCGCTCACCTGCTCCGCAACGGTTTGGGGTGCCATACCGGTTTGATTCGCCAGGTTCGTCTCGAACGCCTCTTGGCTGACGAATCGTTTCTGCTCGCTCTTCCCCAAAATGACCCATTGTTTCTCCGTTGGCGCTTACTGCTTAAGACACACGTAGCTGTCTGCAAATACTTCGTACGTTCGCCCCGTTTCGCTCTCTAAGATCGGGGGGTTGACGAGGGCTTGTCGCGGTTGCGCGTGCGGCCGCCAAGCTGACGATGGGATATCGACGCTGCACATGTGAACACTACTCTCAAGCTTTGCGAGGAACAACGACTTCAACCTCATCAGTTTCGTGCCGTCTTCGCATATTGCATGAGAAGAGTGAGAGCTGTAGGCTTTACCACAAGCAGTAGCGGGTGCTGGCAGCCGCTTGGGCTGGCCGCCGCAAAAGGGCGGACAGGGTTGGTTGTGGGGCCACGGGCAGCATGGCCGTTGATGGCCGGCGTCGTTTCTAGTTCATTTTGCGATACACGCCCACCACCACGCCGATGATGTTCACGCTGCGGAAATCTGAGCGTTTGACGTAGATCGGCGCCATCGCGGCGTTGGCGGGCTGAAAGCGAATCTTGTCGCCCTCGGGGTAGTAGCGTTTCACAGTGGCTTCGTCGCCAATCATGGCCACCACGATCTCACCAGCATCCGCGCGCAGCTGCTTTTTGACGAAGACAAAATCGCCACTGAAGATGCCGTCTTCAATCATGGAATCGCCGGTGACCCGCAAGGCAAAAACCTCGCGGTTTTCTCCGATGAAGAAGCGATCCACTTTGACGCTGCCTTCGGTGTTCTCCACCGCGAGCAGTGGTTGGCCGGCGGCCACGCGCCCCAAAATGGGGACTTCAACGAAGCCGGCGTTGGCGTTGGGATTGTTGGCCGCACTTACGGGGCGTAGCGCGCGGGACTTTAAGTCTTCGCGTTGCAGATACCCTTTTTTCTCAAGCGCCCGCAGGTGATCGTTGACGCCGTTTGTGGATCGGATTCCAAAATGGCTGCCAATCTCACGCAAGGTGGGGGGATAGCCCCGGCCGCTGATGGAATTTTGGATGAAATCGAGGATCTCGCGCTGCCGATCCGTTAACGCGTCTCGATCATCGTCCTCGCGAACCAGTCTGAGCTCACCCATGATTTCGGCCTCCCAAGAACCCCATGACGCCGCGCAACAATGACGAGCGCACCAGGTTTAAATGTCAGTGGAACTGAACAAACGTATGGTACGGAACAGATGTCTCGTGTCAAGTTTTTCAACACACAGTGTTGAAGCGAGCTGCGTTTTTGGCGCCCGCGGGCTTTGCCCCTAACCTTCAGCGGTGGCCACTGAGCAGGGGCGTGGATTTGAAAGCGCCAACAACCAGGAGGCAGAGCCGATTTTGGTTTTGCACCTAGAGTCACCCAACCGCGGGGGGCAGGGCGATTCCATTTACCGCACGGTGCAACCTTGCCGGGCGATGGCGCAGCGGCCGAACACGCAGGTGGTGACAGGCTCGTTTTTGAATCCGCTTGTGCACGAGCTGCTCCCGTTGGCCGACGTGCTGGTGCTGTGTGATGTGGTTGAGGCCGATCTGCTGCCGGTGATGGCGCAACGACGGGCACGGGGGCTTTGCACCATCTACGAGGTGAACGATGACTTTCAGGCGCTTCAATCGTGGAACCCCACCGCGTATTTGGCGGCCAATCCCATCAGCCGCAGTTTGTCGTCGCAGCTTGCGAACGTCAGCGACGGGGTGCAGTTTTCAACGCCCTATCTGGCGCAACGCTTTGCTCATCTGCATGAGCGGACGGCGGTGCTTCCCAATGCCCTATGGCAGCTGCCCGCGCCCACAGCCAAACCGGAAGGCATTCGCGTGGGGTGGGGCGGCTCGCTGGGACACAAGCAGGACTTCTTGGCGCTAATGCCCGTGATGGCGCGCGTGCTTGAGCGTTTCCCCGAAATCACGTTTGAGGTGATGGGCGCCGAGGTGTTTCGCGAAATGTGCGAAGCGGCTTTGCCCAAGGCGCGCTGGCGACACCGCAAAGGCGGCACACTTGAGGCTTACTACGAATTCCTGTCGCCGTTGCATGTGGGCTTGTGCCCGTTACAAGACACCGATTTTAATCTCGGCCGCTCGGATGTGAAGTTTCTTGAATACGCCGCGCACGGTGTGGTGGCGGTCGCGTGCAATCTGCCGCCTTACCAAAACAGCATCAAGCACGGCGAAACGGGCTTGCTGTTCGATGCCCTTGCCGAAATCGAAGACCATCTTGCGTTGTTGTTGGCCGAACCGTCGTTGCGCGCACGGATGGCGAACAACGCGCGCGAATATGTGCAAACAAACCGGCTCGAAGCGGTACAAGTTGAACGCCGGTGGGCGTTTGTTGAACGCTGTTTGGATGCGGCCCGGGCAACGGCCAGCGAGCCCGTGCCACCTGGACGCGAACAAACCATCAAACGATTGCTGAAATCGGCGCCGCGTCCGTTCCGTGACAGCCCGTTGCTGGCGTTGCCTGTGGGCAAGCTAGAGCAAACCTTGCTCGAGGGCTTGTCGGCCGCGCGCGATGGTGAAACCGCCGCTGCGGTGTCAGCGTTTCGCACCGCCACCGCCCGCGCGCCCAAGTTTTATCTGCCGTGGCTGTATTTGGGCAGCGTGGAGCCCGATCCCTCACACGCGCTGCGGGCGCTCCATTGCGCTGAGGATCTGCAACCTGCCTCGGTGGCCGCGCCGTTGCTGCAAGCGGATAAGTTTTTGCTGCTAGGGCAGCCCGACAAATCCCGCACTTGTTTGCGCGTGGCCGACGAACTTGCGCCTTTGTTGGGCGTGCCCGCCGCGCGTTTGGCGGAATCGGCCGAAGCACAGGGGCAGCTTGCAGACGCCTTGGCGTTGGAGGCGCGCGCGTTGCGAGACAACCCTTATTACGCCGCGCCTCACGTTCGTCGCGCTTTGACTTTGATCGAACAAGGCAGGCCAACCGATGCCTTGGCGTCGCTTCTGCACTGTTTGAAACACGACGATCGCTTCTGGATGACCCGCTTCGCCTTGGGTCGGTTGCAGCTGGCGCTGGAAAAACCAGATCTGGCGTTGGCGCATTTGCAAGTGGCGCTGACCTCTGCGCCCGATCAAGGGCCCGTGTTGGCGCAGCTGGCGCGGGCGGCGATGGCGATGGGGCAGGTGGACGAGGCGCGCCGGTGGCTAGAAGCGGCCAAAGCGCCGCGAGGTTAGCGCGGCCATTTTGTCACGGTTGCACATTGGGCAAGGCGTTCTGCGAAGAGAGCCTGAGGTGATTGTGCAATTTCAGGATTGAATCCTGGAATTGCGCGACTGGCGTGCTGCTCGGCCGCAACCCTCGCCAATGATGGCATCGAAGCGGCATGGGCGCAGAGGGTGCGTTGTGGGGCCTCGACACGGCGCCCACCAATTGGAACACAGCCGACAAGAACGCCTGGGCTGCGGCCCTAAAACCCATCGGCTGCAAGCCGCCCGCGAAGCATCCAAGCGCCTGTGGAAGCGCAATTTCCTTTCCCGCCCAAACAACCTTTTCCTTCAGCTCACTTCGCTGTTGCATAGCCGCGTCCGAGCGGCCGGCGATCTCAAGACCATCTACGGCTTCGTCAAGCAAAGCCCGCTCGCGGGCGGCGTGATCTCTACAAACTGGCGCCGCTTCACCAGGGCCCTGGGGCCCGTTGGCCGCAAGCAAGGGCGCCCCTTCTTCGCCCCCGATGCAGTGCCCGACATCATCGACGCCGTGAACGACGGCACGCTTGCGCCTGGTAACCCACAGCCCGCACCAGCAGACCTTGCCACCATCTCAACCACGATGGACAGCCTCCGCCCGGCATCCGTTGACGCCGCCCGCCACGCGGAACTTGCCGCCCAAACCGAGCAACGCCTTGTGTTTTGGGGCCTGC
Source organism: Polyangia bacterium (assembly GCA_038257535.1). Taxonomy (GTDB): domain Bacteria; phylum Myxococcota_A; class Polyangia; order Fen-1088; family Fen-1088; genus JAGTJU01. The sequence goes on along the minus strand of JBBSJE010000127.1, from coordinate 8,856 downwards.
TGCTTATTTACGCAAGCCGCGAGCTGCTCATTCGCCGCCAGGGCAACTATTGGTGGCTGCTCGTTCGCGGACTGCGCCTAGGTACCTACTTCATTCGCGTGGCGATCAACGCCAACGCCTTCGGCGTGCGCAACAGTGATACTGGGTTTCCAACCGGCACCGACATCACAAACCAACCGGGCATGGGCAGTTTCGAACCGGTAGCCGAAGACGCCCTCATTCCCACCGGCAGTGCGCCTTCTCCAAGCGGAACCGACAACGTCAACGCGGAAAAGATGCGCAGAGCCATGCAGGCTCTGTTCGATCTGCTTGGTCAACGTCCCGCGCCGTCACAGGAATTGATCAAGCTCAAGATTGGTGACGCCGTTGGCAAGCTGAAGGTGGGGCTTTCACCCGAGACCACCATCGCGAAAGCATTCGCAAAGCGCCTTGCTACGAACGGCATCACTCGCGATCCCGGCGATGATCTCGAACCCATCATGGCGGCACCTGAGTTTCCCCAGCCCATGTTTGAAACGCTGCAGGAGGTTTCGAACGAATGGGTGCTGCCTGGCATTGGGCAACTGCAGCCAGAAACTTTAGGGCTGGTTGAGCCCAACCAGAAGTTCATTGAGGCCTTTATGGTGGGGCTTAACCACGAGATGGCCCGCGAGTTGCTCTTCCGTGAGTATCCCACCGATCAGCGCGGCACGTATTTCCGAAATTTCTGGGATGATCGCGGCTTCGTCGCCACAGTGGCTGCACCAGCTTTGACCGGGGATGAGGGTCAGGACATTAGCCACATCCATGCATGAACACGAATCCCGAACCGGCACCGCTTTTCTTCGACGTGGAGCCTCCTGACACGCCACCAGATAGTCGGGAACAGGCTGTCACCAGCTCGAACTTTGCCGGGGGCTTATGCCTGTATAAGGCTCTATCGAGCCGCAGGGAGCGTTGGCGACGCTGTCGAGGGTGGACCCCGAGAAGCTGTTGGCTGTTAGAGAAAGGTTGATCTGAAAACCGACGAAGCACTGGCTGGCCAACACCATTCCGCGGTAATTGCCGCGCAGATTGTCGACCTTGATCGATTGCACAAGCGTCGCTTCTCCGGTCGTGTTGGTGCGCAGCTCTGCAGAAGACCATGTCTCATTGATGCGGCCGTCTTCCGTGCGAAGGCTGGCTTTGCCGGTGACAAGAATGTGATCACTGCAGTCCACAGCGATGTCGAGCGGAAAGTCAGGGTTGTTGCGCGATGACACGGCGAAGGTTTTTGGCTCTTTCAACTCGAAAACGACTTCCGTAGGCTGACCGCCCGTCCACGTCAGGGGCGCCCGTCGTGGCGCCGCCACCAGTGCAAGGGCCGCCTCGGCGTTGGCTCCCGTCGCTTGCCTGCGCGTTTCCAGGCACGCGGGCTCCGATTCGTTGGTCGAGCAGCAGGCGAGGGTGAGGAATGCGAGTGCGACCATTGTTTCGCGACACACCCAGTTTGATAACAAAGACGGCATTCCGATAGCTTATCACTGCCTGGCCGGGGCTGCGTTGTTCTGAACATTTCAACGGCCGAGTGTCGTCAGCGGCCTAATTCAGAGCCCATACCACGTACCAGCCCATCGCCAGGAGAATGATGTTGGCACAGATCATTGCGAAGGGCGCCAATAGAAGGTCGCGCGCGTAGCGAAGCTCTAAGCCGTTCATAACGATGAGCGCCACGGTTTGAATGGCGACACAAACGGCAAGGTAGCGGCCATACAGCATCCATAGCCCCAGCACGGTTTCGCCCATCGCCACCAAGGTGGTAACCGTTCGCGCGTATCGGGTGCCCACGACTCGGGCAACAATTTGCCTGTGCCTTGGCACAGCATCGAGCGCCTTAAAAAGCAGCCCGAAGACCAGCCACACGAGGGCGATCCCGAGCCGCATCCAAAACGCTGGCGCATGTATCTCCGCTGCCATCTTCTCAGCTCACGATTCCATACTGATTTAGCAGAGCCATTCCGTATACAGCGATGTACAGCGCCCAAATCAGGCTCGCGCCAATCCGAAGCCGGCCAAGCGGGCCGCCCTTCATGGCGCGATCAAAGGCCAAAGGTTGCATAAGCAAGCGGGCAAGCCAGAACAACACAATCCAGCACAGAAGAATTCGAGCGAGCTCGCTGTGGGTCACCAGAAGATGAGGGCGTAGCAGCGATAGAAGCCCCAAGCCCATTAGCACGAAAGCGATGAAGAACGTTTGTGCCGCGAAAGCACACGCTGCCATAGGCGACAGCGCTTTTACTTCGCGATTCCAATTCAGCGTGCGCCAAAATACGACGTGAAACAAAGCCAGAACAATCATGCTGGCACCCACAAGCCGCAGCAAGCTAACGAGGTTCATTCACTTTCTCCAAGCTGAAGGCAGTTATCCACGGCGTAACGTTGGTTTCTGCGACCACACCAAGCGACGCAACCGAAGCTAGACGCAGCCACTCAGCGCGGGCCAGGAAGTGAAGACATCCGGGGCCGAAAGCAAAAAGGGTTGCAATGTCTCGCAGGTGTTCAACCAGCACGACGCGGCCGCCCGGACGTAAACAGCGCGCGAGTTCGATGAAGAACCGGTCCCGGGCGCGGCCGTTGCGAATCTCGTGCGCGGTGAAAGCAACCACCAACGCATCACACGAGCGATCGGGCAGCGACAATGCCTTTGGGCTACAGGACAACGCCGAATATGCGCGTCTCGTGATCATACGTGCCCTGCTGATCGAACTCGACGTCATAAGGTCGTTGTCGAAGATATCAAGCCGACCCAAGCAGCGCCCGGGCATCACGGCATTCAACATCACCTCGGCGTCAAGTCCCGCATGGACGGCCGCCCACGTCTCCACCGATGGCGGCAGCAAAGGTGCAATGAACTGCCCGCGCAACAGAGGGGAGCGATCGTAAATGTGCCAAGACACAATCAAAGATAAGGCCGACCATGCCGCCGGCAACGCACTCAACACGATGGCCAAATTGCCAAGTTTCTGAACAAAACACACCAGTGCCAGCGTAAGTGAAAGCAGCCACACGGCCACGAAGGAAGGCCAATTGTAAACGAAGATGCGCCACGCGCCGCTCGCACTTCTCATGAGACAGCCACCAACTCACCGGGGCGCCATGCGTAGTCTACATGCTGAAGGTAGAACGCGTTGGCCAAGCGAACATCGGCGCCAGCAAAGCGTGGTTGTTTGAGGAAGGTGGCCTCGCGGACGTCGACCTGCACCGGTTGCGGATCCCAGCTTGTGCGCGTTCCTTTGATAACGACGATGCTTTTTACTCGCTCGTCATACGAGAAAGTGAACGGCAACGGCCCCGCGAACGTGCGGGCCTCTTGCACACTGGAAAACGGCGTTCCTTCAGGCAAGGCTGCAGGAAGACTCGAAAGCGCCGCCACAACTTCGATGTCTGCTTCGCGCTTTGGCGTGCGGACCACAACATGCATCTGGTCGGCCGTCGCATCTACTGCAACCTTGGCAATGCGGTAGTTATAGTGGGTGAAAAGATTGCCCAGGGTCGCCATGAGCCTGCGGTCGGTGTCGCTACGAAGGATTCGAAGCCCACGCAGGTCGGAGCGACCCGGCCGCTTAATCCGCGTGAACACGCGATATCCGCTGAGAAAGAAGCTGCGGCCCAGCCATTTGGGAAAGCCGCTCGGCCGAAGCTGTTCGGTTTCCACCATGGCAATCGCAAGAAAACCCCAATCGCCGTACGTATCAAGCACAAGGCCTGGGTACAGAAACTCACTCAAAACACGCGCAGGCATGGCGTACGTCAAGACAAGCGAACGCTTGAAGAACGCTTGAACGCCAAACGGATGTCTGCGCAGCTTGCGAAGCATGAAGCGCGGACGCTACCACGGGGCAACTCTAGGTATGCGGCGCCTGCTGGTGTTTTTTTGATGGTGCTGCGAATTGCGAGCGATTTTTCGAGCAGAACGCTCACGACGCCCCTCGTTGACCCACGGGAAAAAGTGGTGGTCTTGACTTTAGGACTCGTTCACCACCTTACAAACGGCGGGGCTTGGACCGCACTTGCTTGTGCGCTTTCCCTGGGGCCAATCGATCAAGTTGTCAAACCCGGCCGGGTCGCCTGGCGCGCAGGCCCGTCCAATGCAAGGCGGAATAAACGGTCGGCCAGCTCCGGGGGACGCCCGATTGGTTGGCCCGTGATGGTGCCGTAGATATAATGGCCGCTCATGGCCGCCTCTGACATCCGCTTGCGCCGCTTGCCGCCCACCTTGTTCGTGTTGGCTGTGGTGGTTTCGCTTGCCTCTGTATGGACCCCACCCGCCGGCCGCCTGTCGTGGCTTTTGGAGGTGGGGCCGGGGCTCATCGGCATCGCCGTGATGGTGGCCACGTACAAACAATTTGCTCTGTCGAGCTGGGTTTACGTATGTTGCTTCTTGCATCTGCTGATCTTGATCTACGGCGGCCACTACACCTATGCGCTCACGCCTCTTGGAAATTGGGCGCGAGATACCTTCGAGCTGTCGCGCAATCACTACGATCGCGTAGGCCACGTGGCTCTGGGCGTCTTCCCGGTGTTCGTCATTCGCGAGGTGTTGTTGCGGAAGACCCCCCTGCACCGAGGTGGGTGGCTCACCTTCTTGATGCTCTCCGTGGTGCTCGCGATCGCTGCGTTCTGGGAGCTGCTTGAATGGTGGACCACCCTCATCGTCGCCGCCGACGTGGGTACCGCATTTTTGGGCAGCCAAGGCGATCCATGGGACGCCCAGTGGGACATGTTCCTTGCGTTGGTAGGCGCCGCCGTCGCACTCGCGGCGTTTGCGCGTGCACACGATCGCTCGATGGCGCGCGTTCTTAGGTAGCGGTTCCAGCGTACAACCAAAGGTTGCGCCGGCAGAAGATGCATGGGATCGGCCAGCTCCGCCGGACTGCCCACTTTTTGCGCTTCGTTCACGTTCAGCGTGGGCCTTGATAGTTGCTACTTGTGCAAATCCGTTTCCAACCACAGCAACAAGTTTGGGATGACTGAACCCTCGGGCAGTGTGTGCTGCTTTCGCTTCCGCGCAAATTCGGGGTCGAGGAAACGGACGCCCTGTGCTGCGTCTACGGCGGCGATTGCCCACCTCGAGCCAAACCGCTGCGCTTCGGCTTCCATCCGCTTCCACGCTGTGGCCGCGAACTTCACGGGGAGCTTGGTGCGCTTGACCTGCACGCCCAGCTGCAATGCGCCTCGCGTCGCCAACAAATCAAACGCGCCCCGCGAAGCTTTCGATTGGTAAACAAGATCAAACCCAAGATCAGACAGGTGCTGAGCGGCTGCAACTTCGGCCTCGTCGCCCACAACCTTCATCGGCACCACAGCGCCCCCCGGAGCGCGCCACGTAAGCCAAATCGCGAAAGTGGGATCGCTGAGCTGATACTGACCATCGTCTCGCTTCTCCACAGCGTCGCCCATTCGTTCAAGAGTTCGCACGGTGGCTCCGCTAGGCGAGGCTATGACCTTGGCCAACGCACTTAAGCGAAGTGGCCCCGAGGCCAGCGCCGCCAGCGTAGCAGCCATCTGCGTTGACTTGCCGACGATGCGCGCAAACTCATTTTGAAAGTAAAGGCCCAGTCGGCCCGACTTCGAGAACAGCACCGTCTGCAGCACTTCCTTCAGGTCGTCCTCGTCGTAAGGCGGCTCTCGTTCAACAAGCGATTCGCCTAGCACCTGCAAGTAGAAAGGATGCCCAGCCGTTAACTTTACAGCTAGTTCCGCCACGACCTTTGGAATCTTTCGGTCCCTTGGTGCAAACTGGCTCAACAGCGAAAGCGCGTCTGCTGGCTTGAACGGCCCCAATGGCATCAAATCAAAATGCTGAAAGAAGGGAGACCGTTTGGAGGTCACAAGCTCAGTAAGCATCGTGCGGGCAGATCCTGAGATGATGTACGTAGCGGCGCGGTGGCGTTGCCACAGGCTGCGCATGAGGGGCAGCGGATCTATCTTCGCGCTCGTGAGGCTTGCCAGCTCCTGAAACTCATCAATGGCAACCACCGCCTTCTGCTGTGTGGCCTCGCACAACCTTTCAGGTAGATCTATCGCCCAGCGGATAAAGCCTTCGTCCACCTTCCAAGTGGGGAGCCGCAGCAGTTCACCGCGCAAGGGGCCAGGCAACTGGGCAAACCCCGGTGATGATGCAAGTGCCTGTGTGTAGCTTTCAGGATGGGTGGACAGACTCTCGAGCGAAAGGCCTAGGATGCTCGCCAAAAGCCTATCCGCCACCCTCAGCGCGTATTGCTTGAAGAACGCCATCGAAACAGGTAGCGCCTCAAAGACGTCCAGCGTGATGAAGCAAATGGACTTCCCGCTCGCTTCCGACCGTCGCGCCACTTCCAAGATCAAGCTGCTCTTGCCCACCTTGCGCACCCCCACGATCGCAAGCCAGCGGGGGCCACCTTCTTCCAAGGCCTCAACCACACGTCCCACACGCAAGGCTTCGGCCGCGCGGTCATGAAAAACCGGACCCGTTACAGGGGCGCTGGTTCGGAACATGGCCTGATTGTCGCACGTTCGAGCGTAGGTAGCAAACTTGCTACGTAGCAAGCATGCTACGCACGGTAACCGCGTAGCAAGGCTGCTGCGAAATCAAATCCCCGGCCCAGGGCCGCATTGATATTATGCTTTATCCACGTGGACTTACCTGTGCCTCGCGGCCCAAGCAGCAACGCCGAAGTCATTGGCGCAGTGAGTTGTCATGTAAACATCGCCGGCAACTATGCCGGATAATTGCTGACGAGGCTTACATTTGTGAAGCGACTGGCTGTGAGTTGGTTGCTTCTTGCGAGTTAACGTCTCTAACGTTAACGTTCTTAACGCTATGGACGTTAACCCCTTGAACCAGGCTTTGGCACTGGGAGAAATTGACCGACCTCGGCTTTGGCCGCGGCTGGACGTTCTAGCGCAACGCCCTTTCGCTTTCGATCTTGATTTTGGCTTGCCGAAACTCCCGGAGACACCTGGAATCATCGTGATTCGGGGCGCCCGGCAATACGGCAAAAGCACTTGGCTGGATTCAGAGCTCAAAAGAGCCGTCATGTCTTTCGGGGGAGGCTCGGCGTTTTACCTCAATGGCGATGATTGTGCTGATGCGAAGGATTTGTTTAATGGCCTGCGCGATCTTGACAACAGTTTCCACTCTGCAGCAACAGTAAGGCGCATCTTCGTTGATGAAATAACCGCGGTTAAGGGCTGGGAAAAGGCAGTAAAGCGATTGTGGGATGCGGGCGGTTTGAGAAAGGTTCTGCTTGTTACGACGGGCTCCAATGCAAGCGATTTACGTCGAGGCTCTGAGCGGCTGCCTGGTCGAAAAGGCCAATTGTTGCGAACAGACTTCGTTTTTCTGCCCTTGTCTTACGCTTCGTTCGCCGCGCACGCGCGCACGCGATACAAAGACAAAACATGGATCGCCTATCTGCTTAGTGGCGGCTCTCCCGCGCTTGCGCTTGATCTAGTTCAATTTGGCAGCATCGCACCGGCATCGATACAAGTTGTTCGCGATTGGATCATGGGGGACGTTGTTGGCACGGGGCGATCACGGATTTTCCTTACCCACCTTATGAGGTCCTTGTTTCGCTTCGGAGGCACTTCTGTGGGCTACAACAAGCTGGCGCGCGAATCTGGCTTTGCAAACAACACCGTTGCCGCTGGCTATGTGGAACAGCTTTCGGATTTGTTGGCGGTTCTGCCAGCGTGGGCTTATGAAGCAGACAAGAAGATCTTCAACCTAAAGAAGCCTGCGCGATTTCATTTCGTGAATCTTGCGGTCGCAATAGCGTTTTCGCCATTGCCCATTCGCTCTGTCGCCGATTTCGAAGCAATGGATACGCAAACCCAAGCCATTTGGCTTGAGTGGTTCGTGGCGTTTCACTTGTGGCGACAAGCCAACTTGCAAAACGCAGACAATCCGGAGCAACTCGGATTCTGGCAATCGCACGAACACGAAATTGACTTCGTTGACGCTCAAGGAAACTTCGTGGAGGTCAAGCGTGGACGCGCCGGACCGTTAGACTTTGGATGGTTCCCGCGCGCATTCCCAGGAGCAAATCTCACCGTGGTCTCTAGCAGTCGTTTCGCCACGAACTCTGTAACTGGTTTGACGTTTGAGGACTTCCTTTCGCAAAAAGCTGCTTGAGGCTGGCGCCAAGCGGCGTTGGGGACACGTCCTAGCTCACGTTTAAAACGTTCTTCTGCACATAGCAGTATGGAACGTTCTTTCCATCCACTTGCATGGCTTGATACTTCCACTGCTTAAATGCATCAACACAAGCTTCGTCAAAAAGCGGATCTGACGGCCTTTCGACCGTGACGCTGGTGACGTCGCCCGATTCTGCGACACAGATCTTCACCAGATTAAACATCAGCAAGCCCGCCTTCATCAGCTCTCTAGGGATCACGGGTTGCGGGGGCTGCTGGTGGTCAGGCCCAGGTGGACGAGGCCCGTCGGTGATTGAAGCTGAAAAAGCACCGCGTCGTGTGAATGCCATTTTGTCACGCTTGCAGATCCGGCAGGCAATCTGTGCCAAAATGACAATTCCTGCCGGTTTGGCAGAAAGACCCCTAGCAAATTCAAGCACTTGCCCCATGGCGCTGGGATGGCCCGCGCCTTGATGCGTTTTTACAACCATGATCGCTCCCAGCGAAGCCCAAACCAACGCCACCCCGCCCACGATCTTGGTTGTGGACGATGAGCCGGGCATTGTGGATTCCTTGCGCAAGGTTTTTGAGCGCGAATCGCTGCGCGTGAGTACGGCGCGCAATGGCACCGAAGCTTTGGAGGTTCTGCGGCGCGAAGGCGTGGCCGTGATGCTAACCGATTTGATGATGCCGGGGATGTCCGGCTTGGATCTTCTGCGG
>JBBSJE010000126.1:0-17445 GCA_038257535.1 Polyangia bacterium | reverse complement strand
GGCATGACCCAGACACTCCTTTGCGCCTTCGATCTCGCAACCCGCCCCCCATGCCCATCGTCCTTCCTCCCCACCTTGCGATCGCTCATGCCGCCACCCGTAACCCCGCGAAATCATAACCCAACAGGAGGATCTGCACCCCCACCAACTTCGATGTCCAAGAAACCTACGACAAGATTGAGGAGCGCCTACCTTTCGCCGCCTAAATACAGCGAATTATTGTCGCTTTAGGGCTAGCTCTCGAATTACCGCAAATGTCGTGGCGTAGTTTTCAGCCCACGCCTCGCCTCCCAGCAGCGATTCCGCAAAATGAAGGCATACACGCGCAGGTTCCCAAGCAACCGCAGCCTTGGCGCGTCTTCCTGCCAGCAGATTCAGTTCCACGAGGCCTTGCCGTTCAGTGGGAACTGAAATCAGAGAGGATCCGTGATCTAAGTGTTTTACGGCATCAAACAGCACATCTTCTTCGCCATCGTAGAAGCGGTCTCGAAGCACCCGGCCGATGCGCAGATGAATCGAGTCTCGTTCATCAACGGCCAGAGAGTAGGCAGCTTGCTGAATGCGGTCGTGCTGGAACCGAAGCGTCTGGGACGCGCCTTTGCCAGCATCAACCGTCACCACCACGCCTTCCATTGCAGCCGCATGCAGCGCCGCCTCCACCTCTTGCAAAGGCGATTGCAGAACCTTAGCCAAAGTGCCTACGTCGAACCGGCTGCCGAAGCACGAAGCCTGCGTCAGGGCACGTACCGTTCCGTCAGGAAGACCTCGAATGCGATCGATCAACAGATCAACAACGTTGTCGGTGACGTCAATGGCGCGAATCGCTGCGGCGTCCCACGTCCAGCCGCGTTTTTCGATATCAAAGGCGAGCAAGCCGCGTGCATGAAGCACGGCGAGAAGCTCACCAATAAAGAAGGGGTTGCCGCCCGCTTTGGTTCCGATGACTTTGGCAAGAGGTTCCGCCTCGGCCGGCGTTCGCAATAGCGTGTCGGCCACCAACTGCAACACATGCTGTAGCGGCAGGTCGGCAAGGGTAATCGCTTCAATCGCCGCGCCTGCCGCAGCAATGGCATCGACGGCCATCTGAAAGGGGTGGCTTGCACTTACCTCATTGTTCCGAAAAGCGAGAATGAGTTGCAGGTTTGGCAGTTGGCCCGGGCGTGCCAAGATCTTTAGTAGACCAAGTGTCGCCCCATCGGCCCATTGCATATCATCGAGGAACACTACAAGCGGATGGTCTGCACGTGCGAAAACACGCACGAAAGCGCTGAAAACGAGCTCGAAGCGATTCTGCCCTTCGTGTGGATCCAGCTCTAGTACAGGTGGCTGCGGGCCAATGATCAGTTCAAGTTCGGGAACCACGTCAACGATCAATCGCCCGCTGGCGCCAAGGGCCTCCTGGATGCGTTTGCGCCACAGATCAAGCGTTTCATCGCCGGCTGCTAGCAATTCCTTACACAAGTCGCGAAACGCCTGCACAACCGTCGCATAAGGAATGTCGCGTTTGTATTGGTCAAACTTGCCGGAAGCGAACCTGCCCTTTTGCCGCACAATTGGTTGAAACAGCTCGCCCACAAGTGCGGACTTACCGACCCCTGAGTAGCCGCCAATCAACGTGATCATGCACGAGCCAGAGGAGCGCGCACGGTCGAATCCCGCAACAAGTTTGGCGACCTCGTCCTGCCGTCCGTAAAGTCGATGAGCCACCCGAAATTCCTAGGGGACATCGTCGACGCCCAGCGCAAACGCATGGAATTCGCCGCGTTTTAGGGCTGCGATGCAGCGCTCGAGGTCCCGCTGTAATCCCGTGGCGCCATAATAGCGATCCTCCGCATGCTTCGAAAGCAGCTTAAGTACGATAGCATCGACCGAGGCGGGAATTCTTGCGTCCATCTGCGACGGAGGCAGCGGCGTCTTTGCGATGTGTGCGTGCACCCATTCAAGAGGGTCGTTTCCGACAAACGGCAAATGGCCCGTCAATAGCTCGTAAAGCGTGACCCCAAGGGAATACAGGTCGGCCCGGCTATCGACCGGCCGGTTCATACGACCTGTCTGTTCCGGCGCCATGTACGCGAACGTGCCTTGCACGCCGGTTACGGAGTTGTCCACGCGCACAATCGAGGCCGCTCGAAAGTCTGTCAGCCGAATGCTGCCATCCTCCAGAACGATTACATGGTGGGGTTTGAGGTCGCGGTGAATCACACTACGACGGTGAACCTCGGCAAGCGCGCCGGCGATCTTCGCGCCCACCGAAAGCGCGTGCAGGGGCTCGCGAAATTTTTCCGAGACCCTATTGAGTGGCTGCCCACCCTCATTTTGCAACACAAGCCAAGGCCGGCCGCCCGTGTCCTCCATCGTTAGCTCCCTTGAAACCGGCGTTCCCGCCAGAAGGGTCAGCACGCCGAACTCGTGGCTAAGCTGGGCAACGTCACGCTCTGTGGGACGCTCACTTGTAGGAGTTTTCAGCAACACTTTCGCGTTGTCGCTCTTTCGTTCTGCCGAATAAATCACCACGCGTTCACCTTCACGGACAACACCTGTCACGCGATAGCCAACAGGGGCGTCCAGGGACTTACCCCGCTGTAACGATGGGACCAAGGGCTGCGATCGATCTTCGGTCAATGTGCGCTCGGGATTTCAGTTGCAGGGAATCCGCTTCATCGTCGTGTCAACGGTTGAGGCGGGTGCGGCTCCCACTGCCTCAGCTTCTCCTCGAGCACTCGTTTCCATGATGGACAAACCGACGACAATATACAAGTCCTGGTGTGCGCAGCTGCTGACTTTCAGAGGGGTTGTGTCTGGCTGTCACGCTTAGGACAAATACGGTGAACGCGGCTCTCCGGCTCACCCTGGCGTCGTGTAAACGCGGTTACGCACAAACGACAGGAACCACGAAAATAGCTTGTCCTTGCGCGCCCTTCGTCCCGAACGCAGTCCAAAAACACCCTTCGAAACGACTATGGGCCAGCGGAACACCGGCGTGCCGGTTGCGTTCAGGGCTTTTCAGTTACCCGCGGATAGGAAGGACAATAGATCAAGCACACAGACGTGTGGCATCAGCGCGACAATGCAGGCCTCGAAACGCTGCTTGCCGAAGGAAAAATCGAAAGGGCCTACGGCATCTACACAGGAACGCGTCGGCTCAAGCAGGGGGATGTCATGATCCTGCCGTACACCCAGGTGCTGAAGGGCATTCAGTCGGGCGAAGTTGGTTTCGATGTCTCGAGCCGTTGATCGCCTAAGTGAGCCGTGGTCGCCACAGTCATGAAGACGACGATGTCGGGCGGCCGGACGCGTGAACCGTGTTATGTCCGAAAATTCATCGCGGCACCTTTAAGCGGCCTCGCGGTGATAAAAGTTCAACGATCCGCCCAACCTTGAACGCGTCTTGATCGCCCCGACCTCACCGTTGTCATTTCCTGGCACCACCAGCTTGCCACCGAGGCCTTGATGGTACCGTTCGCCGTTGTAGTGGGCCACAAACTCGCCCACAAGATGCCGCAGATGGGCTTCGCCGAAGGCGCTGGTTGCCTTGACAACGGCATACAGCCGACCGCAGCGCTTCTTCGTCCTCGTCATGCTCTAGCATCTACATTCCTACTTTCCTACTTTTTGAGAATGGCCAGCTCAATGGTGTGCCTTCGGCAAGCGTGCGTGCAACCGAGGCTCAATTGTGCCGACGGGCGGCGGTTGTAGTGAATTGCGTCGGTGCAAGATAGACCGTTCTAGAGCGCGCTCGGCAATGTTGTTTTCGAGGGGCACGCCGGTTTTCTAGTGAAGAGAGTGAGCGGGGTGCAGAAGCCCCAATGCTCGGCGCAGAGGCGGCCTTTGCGCACAGGCTGGACATTGGGCAGCACCGTGTTGCCCCCCCCGAAAAATGCTTTTCCGGTTTGCAATCACTGCTTGTAGTGACATCATTGATTGCATGGCCAGCATCACTATACGGAACCTCGACGAGCAACTGAAATCGAGGCTTCGGGTCCGGGCGGCGCAACATGGGCGCTCAATGGAGGAAGAGGCTCGTGACGTGCTGCGAACGGCCCTGGCCCTCGAGCCAAACGCGGCTCCCAACCTATTGCAATTGGTTCGGCGGCGTTTTGCGAAGGTAGGGGCGGTTGAGCTTTCGATCCCTCCTCGTGATTCAGTGCGTGAACCCCCGGGTTTTGATCGATGATCCTGCTCGATACCAACGTATTGTCTGAGTTGGTGCGAGTCCGTCCCCATGAGGTGATGGCGGATTGGATCACACAAAAGCCAATTTCGTCACTATTCACAACCACCATTACCCAAGCCGAGATGTTGCTGGGCGTGGCACTGGTGCCCTCGGGCAAGCGCAAGGCCGGGCTTGCGGAAGCGGTGGCCGCCCTTTTCGACACGGACATGGCTGATCGAGTGTTGCCTTTTGATGGTTCAGCGGCTCGAGACTTCGCCGCAATTGTTTCGCATCGCCGAAAAATAGGCCGGCCCATCAGCCACGCAGATGCACAGATAGCGGCGATTGCGCGATCTAGGGGAGCCATCGTTGCCACGCGCAATACAGTGGACTTTGCTGCTTGTGGCGTGGAACTGGTCGATCCGTTTTCCGAAACTTGACCGAAAAGATATCGCAGCAATTGTCTCATGATTTCGGGGCAATTCGGGAACGTTGAATTTTTATCATCGTGAGACTGCGTGATGGCATCGCGATGGGAAAACGGACAGAACGGGTTTTGAGGACCCACAGCGTACTGCTGCCACGTGTAGCAACCGCCGTTGTCAGTTTTAAGCGCCCATGAGCCGATCGGCCCATCGCGATTCCGGCGGGTGGCCCATGGCTCCCGGTCTTTCCTGGGCAACACTGAGGATATGCCGAAGCTCAGAAGTTCAAGTGGCTTGCGGGGGCGTTGTGCGCTGACGAGGCAAGCGGCCCCACGAAAACGGCCTTCGCGTGGGCGCCGCCTCTTTTTCACGGGAAGCCTGATGTGTTCCCTGACGGCCTGCGTAGCGCAGCTCGAATCGCCAGGCGGAGGCACTGAGGACGAAGGGCGCTCTGGAGAGCGGCCCGCACCGGGCCAAGCCGGAGGAAGCGAAGGCGATCTGTCAGGCAACCCTGGCTTGGTGCCGGTTCATCGCCTGAACAACGCTGAATACGACAACACCGTGCGCGACCTGCTGGGCGCGGAGGCCAACATCGCCAAAACCTCGTTCGTGGCTGACGAGGAGCTCTACGGTTTCGATTCGATCGCCGCCGCCCTTCGCATTAGCGACGTCCGCTACGAACAATATTTCGTCACGGCCGAACTGCTCGTCGATCAGGCTTTCAAAGATGCGGCCGTGCGAGACCGCATCCTCTCCTGTGCATTGGGCGGCAACGAGGGCGATGCTTGCGCGAAGGGCATCATCAAGGGGTTCGGCTTGCGGGCATGGCGCCGTCCACTTGTAGAAGAGGAAGTTGACCGCCTGCTGCGTGTTTACAGTGATGCCCTTGAGGCCGGTGAAGAGCGGCAGGCGGCCATGGGCTTGGTGTTGAAGGTTATGCTGGCATCCCCGCCCTTCCTTTACCGATTTCCCGCCGTGATTCCCGGCCCGCGCGAGGATGTGGCGCAGCTTGATGCCTACTCGCTGGCGTCAAAACTTTCCTATGCCCTGTGGGCGACGATGCCGGACGATGAGCTCTTCGCGGCAGCCGACGATGGTTCCTTGCTCGAGAAGGACGGAGTGCTTCGGCAGTTTAATCGCATGATCGGTTCGCCTCGCGCGCATGGCTTGATCACGGGCTTCGCGGCGCAGTGGTTGGGCACGCGGAAGCTCGCCGGTCACCAGGTGGAGACAACGGCTTACCCCTCGTGGGACGAAAACCTGCGCAAAGCTATGATCGAGGAGGCGAATGCCTACATTTCCAATTTCATCGAGGCGCAGCCGTTAACCTCGTTCTTCAGCTCGGACATTAACTTCGTTAACGAGCGGCTCGCCACGCACTACGGCTTTTCGGGAAATTTTCCGAAAGAAGGCCTGACGCGCACCGAACAGCGCGAAGACCGGCGCCGGGGATTCTTGGGCCTCGCCGGCTTCTTGACGTTAACTTCTTTTTCCTACCGAACAGCGCCCACCATCAGAGGTACGTGGATCCTGGAAAACCTGCTTTGCGAGCACATTCCTTTGCCGCCACCCATGATCGACGAGTTGGACACGAACATGCAAACGGAGCAGGTTCAATCGCAGAACGTGCGCGAGCGCCTTGCTGAGCACAGCCGGAATCCAGCATGTGCCTCCTGCCACAGCATTCTCGATCCCTTCGGTTTTGGGCTTGAGGCTTTCGACGCCATTGGTCGTCACAGGGAAACGTATGCCAACGGCGACCGGGTGGATGCCACAGGCACGCTGCCTGACGGCACGCGCTTTGATGGTCTTCTCGAGCTGTCTAAGCTTTTGGAAGACGACGAGCCATTTTTGCCCTTCTTGGACCTGGCCACGAAACTCGACGCCGTTGATATGGGGGGACACACCCTGCTTGGCGACACCCTCATTGCCTGGTGCCAAGAGTCCGGAGCCTCCACCCACGATCCTGTCAACATGCCTGTTATCACCGCAGGCGCTGCTGCGGGCGCCATGAAAACCGGCCTGCTCGTTGATTGCCGCAACACGACACCAAAGGCCGAGTACCCCTACGTAGACGATCACCCGACGGTCAGCCGCATGCCCGCAGCGAATCAAACAAGAATGGCCAGTGCCACGAGAGACAATACGAATCGCGAATGTCGGGTAAGCATTCGGCGACAATGCCACGCTTAAGCAGCAAGCGTCAATGACGCCAAACTGGTCCGTCATTCGGGGCAAAGGAGGGCCCGTCGGCTGCCCATCGGCTGCGCATCTTCGGTCCATCATGGAAATTCAAAAGCTATCCCACGATACGAATCGTTTGTACGTATCGACCCCTGCGCGGCGTCGCAAGCTTTAGTGCTGACGCATCCTTAGCGCGTGACGCTATGCGGTCGCCACAATAGATACCGTAGCCGCGGTTGGGACGGCTTGTTCGACGGTGTTTGCGTCCTTAGCAACGAAAGGCTTGTTGTATGCCGGTAGTTTCGACTCGCTCGGGGACCCGCGATCTGTCACCACTATTTGCGCTCGTCGCTTGTGGGGCCATTTCATGTTCTGGGCAAATTAATGATGGTTCCCCTGGCGTCAATGAACCTGGGTCGGGAGGCCGCAACCGCCCGCATGAAGACGGAACGCGAGAACCCGGCATCGATCCTGGCACCAAGGGCGTACACCGATTGAACGCAGCCGAATACAACGCCACGGTGGCTGACGTGCTTGGTACCACCCTTGCGCCCGCGGACGCGTCTTGGCTTGGCGGCCAGTTGGGCATATTCGACAACATGGCGGACGTTCTGCACGTCGATGAGGATCAGTTTAAACGCTACCTGCGCGCGGCTGGACAAATCGCAGACGACGTTTTTGCTTCCAACGAGCTTAGGTCAAAACTGCTGATTTGTACTGGAGACGACAGTGCCTGCGTCAACAAGACCATCGCAAAGATGGGACTGCGTCTATTTCGGCGGCCGCTCAATGACGATGAAACTGCCACGTTCAACAAACTATACGGTGCAGCCCGAGGGCTAGGCGAAGACCGGAATGCCAGCATCAAGCACGTTTTGCGTGCCTTGCTGTCTAGCCCCGACTTTCTGTTCCGCGTCGAGACTGATCCCGACCCCAAATCTACCGACAAGCACCAGCTGAACGCGTACGAGTTGGCTTCGCGCCTTTCGTATTTCTTGTGGAGCAGTGCTCCGGACGAAGAACTGCTGGCGGCGGCGGCTGACGGCTCCCTGCTCAAGAAGGAAACCCTAATCAAAACGATCGACCGCATGTTGAACGAGCCGGGCAAAAGTGCGCGCCTGGTGCGGAACTTTGCGGGGCAGTGGTTGGGCGCCCGCGAACTGCCGCGGCACGCGGTGGACAAGAAACTATTCCCCGATTGGTCTGACCCATTGGCAACATCTTTGTCCGAGGAGATCTATATGTACTTCTCGGAGTTTTTGGCCTCAGACCGGTCATGGTTAGACTTCCTCAAAGCTGACATCAACTTTGTCGATGCGAACACGGCGAAGCTATACGGTGGCCAAGCGAGCGCAGCAAACGGCGGCAAGCGGGTAGAGATCACCGATGATCATCGTTTCGGCTTTGCAGGCCTTGGAGGCTTTTTGGCGATGACCTCGCAGGCGGGACGCACGTCGCCCACAAAGCGGGGCCATTGGATCTTAAGCCACCTGCTTTGCACCAAAGTGCCACCGCCGCCACCCGATGCGGTCCCGGCTGATTCCGACGGGTTTGATCCAACAAAGAATGTCCGCGTAACGTTGGAAGAGCATCGGACCAATCCCGCTTGTGCTTCGTGCCACGCTGCCTTTGACCCTTATGGCTTGTCGCTTGAACACTTCGATGCCGTTGGCAAGTACCGCACCAAGTATGCCGACGGCACGCCCATTGATGCTTCAGCCGAAATAGAAGGCGTCGCCTTTTCTGGCCTTGAAGGTATGGCTGACGCTGTCACCAACAACCCCCAATTTTCGCAATGCCTTCCAGAGTACCTTCTAAGTTACGGCCTAGGACGTCCTCTTACCGAGGCCGACGCGCCCTATCTTTCCGCCATTCACGATGACTGGATGCAAGAAACGCCGACGCTCCGCCGATTGGTGCATGCGCTGGTGTTGTCGGAACCTTTCAGGTATCGCCGGGGACCGGCTTTCAGCAGCACAGGGAGCCCATGATGAAGCCAATGATGTCGAAAAGAACGTTTCTTCGCGGCGCTGGTGTTGCCGTGGCTTTGCCTTGGCTGCAATCGCTTGCGCCGAAGGGTGTTCGTGCACAGCCAGGCGTGCGCAAACGCTTCATGCCAATTTATCTTCCCCATGGCGCGGCAGAAGTTTGGCGCCCCCAACAAACGGGCCAGGGATCCGCATGGCAGTTGTCGTCGATTTTAGCGCCGCTTGCGCCGTTGAAATCAAAGCTTATTGTGATGTCGGGCCTGGAGAATGGCACGGCGTTCAACGCCGACGGCAACCCTTCGGTGGAGCCCAGCCACGGCCGCCAACCTGGTGCTTGGTTGACCTGCATTGATCCGGGAATCGTTCGGTCGCAACTGAAGCTTCCCGAAGCCAACCGCATCTCCATGGATCAAACCATGGCAAAAGACCCACAGATCGCAGGCAACACGCTGTATAGATCCCTGCAGGTGGGTCTGTCCACTTGGCACAGCATGTGCGACAACAACCCTTGCTCCAACAGCCGTACAGTTTCCTGGAATGACGCCGGCAAGCCGATGTACAAGTCCGTCGATCCGCTTGAAGTTTTCAACAAGTTGGTGGGCACACCGCAAAGTCCGCAGAGTGACGCTGAGCTAAAGAAGCGCGTCGCCCTTGAAAAAAGCGTTCTCGATGCCGTTCTAGAGAGTTCCGCGCGCACGCAAAAGCGGGTGGGCGCCGAGGACAAAGCGAAACTGGATCAGTTTCTTACGCACGTTCGTGCGGTAGAGAAGCAATCGGTGGCTACATCCGTGGGCATGGGAGGGCTGGCTTGTATGCCGATTGCAATGCCCACCGGGGCGTCTGTGCTGCCCAATCAGGCAAAACAGAACACCGATAAGTACAACAAGGGCACTCATGCTGATGTGATGAATGACCTGATCGTCATGGCTCTTCAATGCGACGCCACACGTATCATCACTTACATGCTTGAAGACGAAGCTTCAGAGTTCATCTACAGCCATGTTCAAAAGCGAACCTTCACCAACGCGACATCGACGCTGACTAGCGGCACGTGTGGCGAATACCACAACCATGGCCAGCATGGAAACCAGAACGACTACGCGTCGATCAACCTGTGGAACGTCGGGAAAGTTGCGGAGCTGTGTCAGAAGCTCGACGCCATCAAAGAGGGCGACCGCAGCGTTCTAGACAACACCGTGATCTTGTTCGGAAGCTGTATGCATGGCAGCAACCACCGCTGCAACGAATTGCCCATGACCTTGCTAGGCGGCACCGGACTGCTTAAAACCGATCAACATGTGGTTCTCAATAAGCGTTGGCTTAGAGACCTGCACTACACGATCATGAAAGACATGTTTGGTCTTTCGGGGCCCGGCGTGGACGATTTCGGGGTCCAACGCCCGAACAAGCCACCCCTTTCCATACGAGAGATTCTGGCGGCGTAGCTACAAGTCCGAGCATCAAAGATTGAGCACCCGGGCCTCGAGCGCTGGTGCCTGGTGCTTCGGGTGGCTGATCTATCAAAAAGATCGGCGACCTCGGGCACCAAACCTAGGAGCTTAGGAGCTGCAACGCGCGTGGGCTGCACATGCGAAAAACACGCCTTGTAGTGAGGTTTCGATAGTCTGAGGATCGACGTTGGGCGCGGTCACTCCCGCAGCGCGACATGTGGGTGCTAAGTCGGCTGCCTAAGATCCAGCCCTGGCAATTTGAGAGTACGTAATTACCGTCCGATAAGTTATATTGTTAGGTGTTCGCGCGCCGGTCAGGGCGTGTTGGATCGTTCGCCGTTTTCGACCCGATGCTCTGGAGGTTGTTTTGAAATCAGTGCGTTTGATGATTTCCAAACCCGGCCCTGCGGCCGCGCTGGCGGCGACCATCGCCTTGAGCGCGGTGGGTGCGGGGTGTTCGGGGTCAATCGGTGCTGTGCCCAAGGGCGACGGTTCCGACAATGGCTCAGGTTCGGGAGCCGGTTCCGGAGGTGGACCTGGCGCTGGCGGAGCTTTTGGCGATGGGCCTATCGAACTGTGCAAAGAGCCCGCGCCCGGACTCATGCCGTTGCGGCGACTTACGCGGCTGCAGTTTCGCAATACCGTGAAGGACTTGTTTGGCAAAGACATGCCGGGGGCATTGGAATTTCCCGACACCGCTTTGCGAGCGGGCTTCCGAACGTACGCCGACATCAACACCGTGACCGCAGATGGCGCGGGATCAATTGCCACTGCGGCTGGCTCTGTGGCCAAACAAGCGGCCAGCAACCTGAACGCACTTTTGGGATGCATGCCAGGAACTGCGCAAGACGATGCTTGTGCGTTGGGCTATGTGGCACGTTTGGCCGCCGAAGCGTATCGCCGCCCCCCTGAGGCAGAAGAAGTGCAAACGCTCAAGCGTGTCTACAGCGTGTTGCGTACCGCCGGCTGGAGCGCGCAAGAAAGCGTTGAAGGTGTGATCGAGGTTGTGCTGCAGTCGCCTCAGTTTTTGTACATCTCTGACGTGGGCAAACAAGCGCAAGCCGAGCCCGGATCGGTTCAAGCGCTTACGGATCACGAAGTGGCGGCGCGGCTAAGCTATTTTTTGTGGGACAGCAAACCCGATCAGCAGCTGCGTGCTTTGGCTGACGAAGGAAAGCTGGGGGATGCGGAAGTTGTAGAAGAGCAGGTGCGGCGGCTGCTGGCTTCCGAGCGCGCCCGGCCGCTGCTTGCACAATTTACCGAGGATTGGTTGCATCTTCACCGCCTAGATGCACAAGACAAAGATGGCGCGCGTTTTTCCGATTGGAACGCAGACCTCAAAAGTGCGATGCGTACCGAAGTGGGCGCGTTTGTAACCGATGTTGTTTTTGGTGGTGGTGATGCCAAGCTTGAGACTTTGCTTTCGGCGCCCTACACCATGGTTAACGCGCCATTGGCGAAGGTTTACGGGGTAAATGGCGTTACCGACACCTCCTTCAAACGCGTTGATTTGAACCCAAGCGAGCGCGGCGGTTTGATGACTTCGGCGGCTTTTTTGACCGCTCACGCAGGGTTTAACGAATCGTTTCCTGTGTTGCGGGGCGCGTTTGTTCGCAAACACATGCTTTGCCAGGACATTGCGCCGCCATCGAACCTTGTAATCGAGTTGCCGCCCGCAGATCCAAATGTGCGTGGCCGAGAACGTTTTGCCCAGCACCGTGAAGACCCTGCGTGTTCAGGTTGCCATGCGCTCATGGATCCCATTGGCTTTGGTTTGGAAAACTACGACGCCATTGGCGGTTACCGCACGAAAGAAGGCAACGATTTGCAGATCGATGCCAGCGGCGACCTGCAAGACGCGGGCGACGACATATCGGGACCGTTTGAGGGCGGCGTTGAGCTGTCAAAGCGGCTGGCCAAGAGCACAATGGTTCGCCATTGCGTGGCGCAGCAACTGGTCTCCTATGCGATTGCTCGTGGGGTAACCGATGCCGATGACTGCGCCCTTCGGTTTGTAGCGGATCGGTTTTCTCGGTCACAAGGGGATCTGAAGGAACTTGTGGTGGCGGTGGCGTTAAGCGATGCCTTTATGTTTCGTCGCATCCCGGAGCGTGCTCAATGAAAACCCAGAACGTCACCTCAAAAATTCAGCAAGATCCGCGACTCGCCGATCGCGACCGCGCCACCCGTGAGCTTGCACAGGCCACGCAACACAGCTCTGGTGCGTTTGTGTTGGGGCGGCGTGCGTTTCTCAAGGGGGCTCAGGGGCTAAGCCTTGCCTTGCCGTTCATGGAGGCATTTTCGTCGGACAAGCGTGCCTATGCCGCCGCCGGTGTGCCGAAGCGTTTCTTGCTGTGGCATCAAGGGCAGGGAACTCAGTTTAACGAATGGGCTCTGCCGGGCGCCAGCGCCACCGACTTTCGTTTGGGCAAGATTTTGGAGCCTATCGCGGCGTTCAAGGATCGAATGCTGTTTTTCCGTGGCGTTGACAACGTAATCGAAAGGCTAACCACGGGTGATGGGCATACCACCAAGCAGAAAACCTGTTTAACGTGCGCGCCCAACGGGGCGGGCCCGTCGTTCGATCAAGTGCTGTCCGCGAAAATTCGCAAGCCGGGCCAGCGTTCAAGTTTGAATTTGGCGGTTGGGCGAACAGCGCGCATTCGGTTTTATGCGGGCCCGGGAGATCAGATCGAATCTCAGGGCGATCCGCGCAAAGTTTTGTCGATGTTGTTTACGGACACGCCCCAAGGCAATGCTGAGCTTGAGAAGCTTAGCGCCCGACGCAAATCGGTTCTGGATGGCGTGAAAGAAAACTTCACCACTTTCAAGGGTCGCCTAGGAAAGACCGATCAACAACGCTTAGAGCAGCACGCCGACAAGCTTCGCGAACTTGAAGTGCGCTACATGCAGCAGGCCACCACAACGTGCACGAAGCCAACGCTTTCCTTGGCGGGCACTTTCAATCCAAGCGTTGATCAAGTTGCCAGCGCGGAGGCTCAGATAGAAATCGTGGCAATGGCGTTCGCTTGCAATCTAACGCCAGTTGCGTCGATTGAATTTACCGATGACCACGATCCGGCGGTGTTTGGTGGGTTCTCGAAGGGCTACGCCAACTGGCACGATATGGTGCACGTGGGCGACCAAACGCGTAACATTGCGGGTCTGATATCAGGTTACCGCTGGTACGCTGAGCGGTTTGCGAAGTTGATGCAACGGTTCTCGGATGTCACCGACGAAAGCGGATCGCTGCTAGACAGCAGTTTGGTTCAATGGACCTGCGACTTTGGCTATGGCATCGGCCACAACGGTCTTGCGGTGCACGCTGCTTTGGCAGGATCTATGGGGCCCAATGTAAAGATGGGGCGCGTGTTCAACTTCTTGGATGTTGAAAAGGCGTGGCAGAATGCACCATGGACGCTCAACAACTTCTACGTAACCATCATGAACGCGTTTGGTTTGCCCGATGACAAGTTTGGCCATCAAGCCGACCGGGTGAAGCCCGGCCCCATTGCTGGCGTGCTTTAAAGCAGCGTGAGCACTTCTACGCCGCCTTGAAAGGTAAGGAGCTACCGCGAAGGAGCAAATTGCCGATGCGTGCGGTTCACGGCAGGGGGATGACGCCGACGAACGACGGTCCCTTGGCGGTCGGCACCGGATTGCCGACACGGGTGAGTTTGCCGTTGTTGCCGTTGGTTCGGAAAACCAGCACGCTTGCGTCGTCCTGGTTGGCTACGATGAGAAACTCGCCGGTTGGATCGAGGCTGAAGTTTCGTGGCGTCTTTATTGTGCCCCCGCCGGTTTCGTTCTCGACCCGGGTGATCTTGCCGCTGGTTGCGTCGACGGCGAAGATGGCAATGCTGTTGTGCCCCCGCATCGACGCGTAAACGAACCCACCGCTAGGATGAACGATGATGTGCGCACCCGAGCCGCCTGCGACCGGGGCGGGCACGGCCGAAACGGTTTCGATGGCCGTCAACCTGCCTTCCATGGCGTTGTATGAAAACGCGGTCACCGACATGCCACGTTCGTTGACAACGTATGCGTGCTTTTGATTCGGGTGAAACGCGATGTGTCGGGGGCTCTGGTTCACGCCATTGACGATCGCGCCCGGAACAGTCGCGGGGTTCACCGGCGCAAGTTTTCCCACACCCGCGTCGAACGAAAACTGGGCCACGAGATTGGATCCTGTCGCGGGGACGAACACGAACTTGCCGGCGATGTCGGCGACGATCTGGTGGGCGTGTTGCGGCACGGGCATCCGCGTGTCAGTGGCGCTTCCCACGCCACCATTCATCTGGATCGGCAAAACGGCAACGTGGCCGCTGCCGTAGTTCGAGGCAAAGACGTGTTTGCCCCCGTTGTGTACAAAGATGTGTGCAGGGCCGTTGCCGCCGCTGCTGGCTTCGTTGATGCGTGTCAGCGCGCCGGTCGCGCCGTTGATCGAGAACGCCGTGACCAGCCCCGGAGTGCGTTCGTTGCCGGCGTAGAGGTACTTCCGCTCGGGTGTCCATGCCAGGTAGGAGGGGTTATTGCCCCCATTGGCCGTCCCGCGCGGCAGGAGGGCACCGCTGTTCATGTCCAACAGGAAGATTCGGATCTCGGAGTCATAGCCACTGACGTAGACGAACGGGTTGCGAATTGCGGCCACATCCGTGCCAGCATCTTTCGCCGCTGCGCCACCCGACCCCCCCACGTTGCCACCTGCACCACCAGCGCCACCGGATGCCCCACCCACTATGGCCGCCGCGCCAGCGACGCCGCCAACACCTCCGCCCCCACCGTGGCCCGCTTCGCCTTCATCATCGGGTTCTTTGTCTGTCGACGAATTGTCATCGACCTTCGTCGACTTGGTGCACGCGAACAGAACACACACGATTGCAAGGCTGGCCATACGCATGGCCACACCATAACCCGAATGCGATCCTCGCCGCAAAGGGGACAAAACGATAAGGTAAGTTGCGCGATTAACGTCGTTCGGTGCTTGTTTCGTTTGTCGTCAGGCGCGAAAGCAACAAAACCCAATCGTTGGAGCTGGATAAATCCGTGGGTGGTGGTGGCGGCAACGCCACTCTGCCGCTTATAGGATCTTCGCGTTCGTGCCATGCACCGGTGCTGGGATCAAACCAGCGTGCGCGATAGGCTCCATCTGGCAAGTGCATTTTCACGGTAGCTGGATCCCATGCCGGAACGTCCGTTCGCGGATCGTCGCCGGATGGATTCGCTGAATAAACAATGATCGTGTTGTCATTGCGCAGGCACTTGAACTTGCGCGGCTCCGCACCAACAAAGTTATCGTCAGGCGAAAGGCCAACCGTGGTCAGGCCCGCGTCGGCAAAGAACTTCTTGATGAACACAAAATCGTGCGCACCTTGTTCTAAGCCCCCCGTACGAACAAGATCCATATACCCATGAATGCCGCGCAGGGGCGTGCCGTCGAAGGCCTCGAACATCCTGTTGCTGCCATATGTGCCGTGGCCGCCAGACAAAATTGACGCCCACATCAACCTCCGAAAGAAGTATCGGGGCGCGCCTGGATTGCGATGTTTCTCGTACCTATCCTCGTCGAGGATGACAGGTTGGGCACGTTTTTTTCGATATTCAAGAATGAGACGCCCATCCACCTGATCCAGATCTTCCAACACAATAAGATCTGACCAGGGGGCATCCACAAAGAAGTTGCCGGTGAACCGCGCTTGGTGATTGGCCAACAAGGTTCCCCAGGGCTCGCGCGCGCGGAAGTCTTTGCCAATTTGATCGACGTCAGAAAGATCTACATCACGCCAGTCGCCTTTGGGTGCGCTGCCGGGCACCGTGATGGTCAGATCATTCGTCATGACCCAGGTGACGTTGGGCAGAGCGGACAATCGCGCTTGCGCGTAGCGACCTATAAAGCGCGAGGCCCTGTCGCCCGCACCATAGCGGATGACCTCCGGCGCATCTTCGGCGTAAGGGATAACTTGAAAAATGATATGAGGATAATGTTGAAGCGCGTATAAGAGACGCCGCTCCATTTCTTGCCAATAAGGAAGGTTGATGCCAGTCCGATCCTCGGTTAGCAGGGCCTCCACAAAACTGCGAGAGCGGGCGAACCAGACGCGAATTTTCGTAAACCCCACCTGGGCGGCTTGGTCGATGTAAGCCTGCCAATTGGGTTCGGCATCAACCACGTAACGATAGGCCGTGTCGCCGATGTGCAGGAACCAGCGTCCATCGTCGTACGCCATCTGCCGTGGATCCTTCGGATGAATTCTCAGCTTTCCGGGTAGCGCGGAGGGTGAAACCTGAAACTGCCCGGTTTTGCCGTGCAAAGTGGATCGATTCGACTCTGATCGCCAGCGCCACAGTCCCGTGGTGTCACAGTAGGCGCGGGCGCGAAAAGTTTTGTCACCATCGAAAAAGGCATCAACGGTTACCTGGGTGCCGTTGGGGCGAATGAAGACAATCTGCGTCTGGGTGTCGAAAAAGGGATTTCCCAAGTCCTCCTGAGCGACAAGACCCAGTTCATAAAAACCACGGTGTGCGGCGGCCTCTGGGGGCGTGGGCTTTGTTTTTATCTTTGTGCCGGATGCTGCACAGGCCACCAAAGTGAAAGTGGCCAGAGCCATTGCGCAAAAAAAGAAGGAACGCCAGCTACGCATACCCATAGTCATACACGCGGCGAACGCGGATAGGAATCTCCCAAGCTCAATAGGTGGTAATTGGTGTAAGGCGCTGCGTGGGTAGTCGAACCGGGCCCACTTTCAGCCCATAGTCGTTTCGAAGGGTGTTTTTGGACTCTAGGAGGTAGGTCACGGTATCACGGCCGTCCGAGTTGGCCATGACCCTCCCTGCCACAATAACTGAGACAAAACTTAAGGATGAATTTAATGTAGAGGGCGGTGAAAGAATCGACGATGGAAACCGCACGAAACGAGTCTGCCACCAAGAGCCGAGAAACTCTGGAAAAGCCGGAGCGGCGAATCTTCACCGCCAAGTATAAACGGGATATCTTGGTGCAGGCAGACGCCTGCCGACAAAACGGTGAGATTGGGGCGCTGCTTAGACGCGAAGGATTGTACGCTTCTCACCTCGCCACCTGGCGCAGGCAACGCGAAGCTGGCGAGATTGATGGGCTGACCCCCAAAAAGAGAGGCAAGAAGCCCCAGCCACGAGATGAGCGCGATCAAAAGATTCATTCGCTTGAGGCCGAAATTTCTAAGCTTCGTGCGCGGGCCGAGAAGGCGGAGTTGTTGGTTTCGCTC
>JBBSJE010000125.1:0-17456 GCA_038257535.1 Polyangia bacterium | reverse complement strand
TTTTCGATCCGAATCGCCAAACCCACCGAGTCTTGAACCCCGTAGCGGCACCACGTGCTGCCCACGCACGACTTGACCGTACGTAGGGCTTTGCCGTAAGCGTGACCCGACTCGAACCCCGCGGCGATCAATTCCTCCCAGATGGGCGGCAATTGCTCAAGCCGCGCGCCGAACAGATCCACCCTCTGCCCACCCGTGATCTTGGCGTAAAGGCCGTACTTCTCTGCCACTTGGCCTAAGGCCACCAACTGCCGCGGCGTGATCTCGCCGCCAGCCACGCGGGGCACCACCGAGTACGTGCCGTCCCGCTGCACGTTGGCCAAGAATCTATCGTTGGTGTCTTGCAGGCCCACGTGCCGGTTGTCCAAGATGTGCTCGTTCCAGGTGGACGCCATGATCGAAGCCACCGCGGGTTTGCAGATCTCACAGCCTTGCCCGCTGCCGAATCGTTGCAAAAGCTCGTCGTAGCTTTTGAGCTTATGCACCTTGACCAGATGGAACAACTCCTGCCGGGTGTGGGCAAAGTGCTCGCAGATGCGGTTATCAAGCGTGATGCCCGCCTTGGCCAGCTGCACCTTCAACAGCGGCGCCAGCAAGGTCACACACGAACCGCATCCGGTGCCAGCCTTGGTGCAGCTCTTTACGGCGGGTACCGTCTTGAGCCCTTGGGCATCGATGGCGCCGCAGATCGCGCCTTTGGTCACGTTGTGGCAAGAGCAAATTATCGCGGACTCCGGCAAATGCTCGGGACCAAATCCGCTGCCCGCCCCACCCCCGGCGCGCGCCGGCAAGATCAAGTCTTCAGCCGCCCCGGGCAAAGCGATCTGGGTTTGTGTGAACGCCAGCAGCTGGCCATAGGCGCTGGCATCGCCCACCAACATGCCGCCCAGCAGTTGCTTGCGATCTTCGCTCAGCACAAGCTTTTTGTAAACGCCCGCCACCGAGTCGTAAAACGAGATCACATGCGCGCCCGGCGTCTTGCCGAAGGCATCACCAAAGCTGCCCACATCCACACCCAGCAGCTTCAGCTTCGTGCTCATGTCGAAGCCGGTAAAGTCCTCGGCGGCAGCATCGGCCTGCGTGATCTGACTGGCCGCCACCTCGGCCATGCGGTAGCCAGGGGCCACCAGGCCGAAGATGCGGCCGTCATACAAGGCGCATTCGCCAATGGCGTAGATGTTGGGATCGCTGGTGCGGCAGTGCGAATCGATGCAAACGCCGCCGCGAGGACCCACCTCGAGGCCCGCTTGTTTTGCCAATTCGTCCCGCGGCCGTATGCCGGCGGAAAACACGATTAGGTCTGTATCCAGGCACGAGCCATCGGCAAAGTTCATTCGGCACACTTGCCCAGCGTCGTTGGCCTCAATTTGCGTGGTGTTTTTGCTTGTGTGAACCACCACACCCAACGATTCGATCTTCTGCCGCAACAGCGTGGCCCCCACGTCGTCCACCTGCAGGGTCATCAAGCGCGGCGCGAATTCAACCACGTGGGTTTTCAAGCCCAAGTTCAAGAGCGCATTGGCGGCTTCCAAACCCAGCAACCCTCCGCCCACCACAACGCCGGTTTTGGCGGTTTTCCCGCATGCGGTCAGCGCCTCAAGATCTTCAATGGTGCGGTAAACGAAGCAGCCATAGGCTTCGCGCCCAGGCACCGGGGGAACGAAGGGAAACGAGCCCGTGGCCAGCACCAGCGCGTCGTAACCAATCCGGCGCCCCGACGACGACAGCACCTGCTTGGCGTCGCGATCGATCCCCACCACCGATTCGCCCCGCAGCACCTGCACCCCGTGTTGTTCGTAGAAACCGGGCGCAACCATCGACAAGTCGTCTGCGGTTTTTCCGTCAAAATACTTCGACAGGTTCACGCGGTCGTAAGCCAAGCGTGGCTCTTCGCAAAACGTCACGATGTTCAAGTCTTCATGGCCGCCACGGGCAACCAGGGCCTCGATGAACTTGTGGCCCACCATGCCGTTGCCAACGACCACCAGATTGCGAACGCTTGCCATAGTTAAGTGGTACTCAGGCAGGGTTTCGGGCGTGTAAATCCGTGGTTAAATCAGGGTATAAAACCAGCATTCCTTCCTCCACAATGACCGCAGGTTGCGGCAATGTTTCCGTAAGCCAGCTTGTCGCGTATGTTTTCGCTCCAACGGCTCCGCCACAGCCGGACAATTGACATTCCCGCGCCAACCAGATTAAAGCCAAAGCCCCACGTGCCCGCCCCCCGCCCCGCCCTTGCCGCTGAAATCCAGGCCCCCTATGGGGATGCTGTGCGCCGCCCCAAGTCGGCAGGCGCATCAGTCAAACCAGCGTCTCCGTTTTTGAAGTGGGCCGGTGGCAAAACCCAGCTGCTACCCGCCTTCGAACGCTTCTATCCGGCGCCCGAAACCATCAACCGCTTCATCGAACCTTTCCTTGGGGGCGGCTCCGTGTTTTTCCACGTGCGCAAGCTGCTGCAGCCCAAGCGCGTGTGGCTGTTTGACCGCAATGCCGACCTCATCAACACCTACGCCGCCTTGCAGTCGAACGTTGAGGCGGTGATTGCGCTGCTGCAAAAGCACCGCACCAGCCACAGCGAAGAGCACTACTA
This sequence comes from Polyangia bacterium, assembly GCA_038257535.1. Classification (GTDB taxonomy): domain Bacteria; phylum Myxococcota_A; class Polyangia; order Fen-1088; family Fen-1088; genus JAGTJU01. The sequence continues at coordinate 14,866 of JBBSJE010000125.1, read as the reverse complement.
CAAGGTGCGGGCACAAAACTGCGAACGCCTGTCGCCAGCCGCGCGGGCGGCCCGATTCATCTATTTGAACAAGACCTGCTACAACGGGCTTTACCGGGTCAACAGCCAGAACCAGTTTAACGTGCCCATGGGTCGCTACGTGCGCCCATCCATCTTCGATGCCGACCATTTGCGCCGGGTGGCGCTTTGCCTCAAAGGGGTTCGTTTGGCCACGCAAGAGTTTGCGCACGTGCTCAAGGTGGCCAAGCCCGACGATTTTGTGTATTTCGATCCGCCTTACGATCCGCTGTCGCCCTCCGCCTCGTTCACCGGGTACACGGCCAACAGCTTTAACCGCGATGATCAAAGCCGATTGGCTACAGTGTTCGCCGACCTGGATAACCGCGGCTGCAAGGTCATGCTCTCAAACAGCGACACGCCGTTCGTCAGACAGCTCTATCGCCAATACAGCATCCACAAATTGGCCGCCCGTCGGGCGATCAACACCCGCGCCGATTTGCGAGGCCCAGTGTGGGAGGTCGTAGTCTTGAACTACCGTCCGCCCACCGGCCAGAGCGATTAGCGCACTAGCGCGTGGCGGGAGGCGCCGCAGCGGACTTGGACTTGTTCCGGTCTTTCGAGGCGCTGCTTTCAAGCACAAACAGGTCCTGCAAAGCCTTCAACACAGACTTTTCCAACTCGGGAATCCGCTCGGCCGCCACCGCCAACACCTCAGCACCCAAACGCCGATACAAGTCAGCCACGTCGGGCACGGCTGCTTCCAGGGCGGTTAGGTGGCGTTGCACCGTGGTCACATCACCACGCGCCACAGGACCCGTAAGCGCTTGCGGCAAGCCTTGCTGCGAAAGGTTTTCGGCCGTGCTGCGCAACAGCGGCACCAACGCCGGCACCACATGCAAAGCGTCCACGCCCGCCGCCTCAAACACACGGCGCGCCAAATTCATGAGGGCCACCACAAGGTTGGACGCAATGGCGGCGCCCGCGTGATAAAGCGGCATTTTGGCCGGCAGCAACGGCAGCGCGCGGCCCTTCATCATGCTGACCAACCGCTCGGCCACTTGACGTGCCTCGGGCTGACCTTCAACAGCGTACGCCGCGTGCGCCAGACGCTCGTGGGCTCGGGGCCGCTGGGAAAGCGAGGCCAAAGGATGCAATGTGCCCACAGCTTTCACCCGCGCGCTGATCGTGGCAAGAACCTCTTCGGCCGCCCACGCGCCACTCGTGTGCAGCACCACTTGATGCGCCCCGACGATGCCTTGGGCCAACGCCGCTTCCGCCACGGCGCCGATCTTCGAATCCGCCACGGCCACAATCGCAACGTTGGCCGATTTGACCAGCGGCGATACCTCCTTGCACAAGCCCAGCACGCCGGCGTGCAGGCCGGCCACTGCCGCTTGCTCCACCGTGCGCCCGTACAGCGCCGCCACCGGGACGCCGGATCGGGTTAAGCGCCCCGCCAGCGCGGTCCCCACCGGCCCCGCGCCCACGATGGTTACAAGCGGGGTTAAAAGCGATGGACCGAAAGGAAAAAGTGCGTCTTGCATCATGTGGTCTCCCCAACTCCATACAGGCCAAAGTCCCGAATCAAAGCCAACACACGCCGCGGAACCTGCGCGTCCACCGACAACCCCGCGGCCAAGCGATCTCGAACATCAGTAGAACTGATCGCGGGCATCGCGACAGGTGCTTGCGGATCAGCCTCCGCGCGCCCCACAATCAGGAAGTCCACCAGCGTTGCAAGTTCCTCGGCGCCAAACCAATTGGCACGTTCTGCCCGCAGATCTGAACCGATGATCAGCGAAAATTTGGCACTGGGATGCGCCGCTTGCAGCGCTTTGACCGTGGACAACGTGCGGCTTGTGCCCCCCAACTGGCCTTCGATGATGTCAACGCGCACGCGCGGCCCCAGGGGTAACGCCAAGGCTTCACACAACGCCACCCGCTGCGCAAAAGCTGCCAGCTGCTTGTCGAACGCATGCAGAAAACACGGCACAAACCACAGCTCGTCCACCGGCGCAGTTTCAAGAACGTACAACGCCGCAAGTTGGTGGCCGATATGGGGCGGATTGAAACTGCCCCCGAACAGGGCGACGTGCATCGGTACGCTCAAGTGTATAGCAGGTGGGGCGCGCGGCGGTCGGCAAACGCCACCTCCGCCTGCAACCAAGTTTCCACGAGTTCCGACAGCGAAGCGCCAGCGTCGATGCCCTGCCGTACATGCGCGCTGCCGGTCAGCAGATCGATTGCCGGGTGCGTATCCACAAATTCGTAACGTTCGGTTCGCCAGGCAAAATCTTGCGGGCCCAAACGTCGCAGCTGTCGCAGCACCGCCACACCCGTGGCGTAGGGGCGAAAGCTTTGCCGAGAGGTCACATGCAACTGAACGCCCCCGCAGGGCTTTGTCGCGTGCTTTTGAAAGGTGGGCCGAAACGTGAGCGGGCGAAAACGAACACCCGGCAACGCGTCTTCGTTCAAAGCGCTCGCAAGGGCGTACGAATCTACAAACGGAGCCCCAATGATTTCGAAAGGCCGCGTGCAACCGCGGCCTTCGGAAACGTTGGTGCCTTCAATCAAGCACATGCCTGGATAAACCCAGGCAGTATCAACCGTGGGCATATTGGGCGACGGCAAAATCCAGGGCAGGCCCGTGTCCTCGAAGGCCATCTGACGCCGCCAGCCTTCCATGGAGACAACCTGCAAATCCACATCAAGTGGCTGCGCGAACCTGGGGCCGCCCCAAGGCAGACCCGCCTTCACCATCAGGGCCACTTCGCCAGGTGTGAGCCCATGGCGCACGGGCACCGAACCCAGCCCCACAAACGATTCGACAAAAACATCGCCGCCCTCGATCAGCGCGCCACCCAGCGGGTTGGGCCGATCAAGCACCACCACCGCCACCCCCGCTTGCGCGGCGGCCTGCATGGCCAACGCCATCGTCCAGATGAAGGTGTAGTAGCGGCTGCCCACATCCTGCAAATCGATCAGCACCACGTCGAGATCAGACAATGAGGCTTGCGACGGAATCAACGAATCGAAAGTGTCGCCGTACAGGCTGACTTCCGGCAGCCCCGACCTCGGATCTTTTCCACCCTCCACGCCCACCATGTCTTGCGCTTCGCCGCGGATGCCGTGCTCAGGTCCGAACAAGCGCACCGGAGTTATGCCCAGCTCAAGTAAGCGGTCAAGAATGTGCGTCAAGTCGCTGGCCACGGAGGCCGGATGGCACAAAAGCCCCACCCGGCGGCCCCGAACCAGCGACAGGCGCTGGCGACACAAAACCTCAAGCCCCGAAAGGATCGCCATCCGATCAGGCGATCTTCACCGCGCGAAACACAATATTTTGCCCGCTGGCCACCATCACGAAGCGCACCATGCGGCACTTCCACTTGCGCTTCAAACCACCCTCGGTAAGGCGCAATTTGGCCGTGAACGATTGCACCGAAACGCCATCGGCGCGCACACCAGAGTTGCGCAATGCTGTGACATATTCATTGAACAAGCGTGGGTAGTAAGCGGCTTCGCTTTCCTGAGCCAATGACTGGGCGTCAAAGCCGGCCGGCTGGCCTTCGCCCTCTTCGATCAGCATCTGCTCGGCTTTCCACTTGGTGCCTTCTTCGTCTTCAACCTGGTCTTCGTCAGGCTCCTCACGGCCGAGCAAACGCGCCAACATGACGTTCAAACCGTTGGACAACCCCTCGAAGTCGGGGCCAACGGGCTTGAAAGTGAAATCAATGTTGCCGTTGATGATTTCGGCCACGCCCACTTCGATTTGGTCGAGGGGGCGCACAAAACGCCGCGCGGTCATTGCGGCCGCAAACACAACCGCCAACAGGCCCAGCAGTCCCAACAGCAGAACGCGCAAGCCAACGCCGGCTGCCACTTCGGTGCCGCTTTCGGCGACCAGGGCGGCAAAGCCCGCAGACTTGTCGCCAAAGTTGCCGGGCAGTGGTCCGGCGGTGATGGCGAAAAGTCGGCCGTCCACCTTCACGTGCTGCACCTCGGTGGGTTCACCCTTGGAAAGCGCTTGTTCCGCCAGCTTGTCGCCGCCGAACAACAAAGCCGAGACCGCCTGCGCACGGTTGCCGTCTTCTTTGCCTTCGCTGGTCACGAAGCTGGTGGTTTGCACCTTACCTTCGTGAAAAACCACCATCTCAGCACCGGCCAGCGCGCTGAGCTTTCGAGCCTCTTGGTGGCTCATCACATACCCCAACAACACAGCGCCCTGAACGGCCTTGTTGGCAAGCACGGGAGCCACCGCCACGCGCGTCATGCGACCGGCGTCGTTCCAGGTGTCCTTCGAGGCGCGTCCCGACAACGCTTCTTTAACCACGGCCTTTCCCGCCAGATCGTCGCCATACATGGCATTGGGATTCAGATCGCGGGCCACAACTTTTCCGTTTTTGTCCAACACCGCCACGATGGTGGCGCGCCGACCCTCGGCTTCCAGCATCTTCTGGATGGATTCGGCCTGAACGAAAGCCGCCTTACGCCTTTCGGTTTCGTCCGATTCCGTAAACACCTTCGGCATGCTGTCGCGGTCAGCAAACCTGGCCGCCGTGCTGGCAAGGTCCAGACCATCGAGTCGGCTCATTTGCTGGACGACAGACGCCGCACGACGAGCGTGAGCCTCGGCTTCCGCCGTAGCCGCGTTGTCCAGGCTGGACGTGACGCCGCTAAAAACTACAACGGTGGAAACCAGCAAAACCCCGGCGGCAATCAGCCCAATTTGGAAACGATGCATACCTGTCGCTCCTTGATGTGGATGCGTCTAAAGAAAGGAAAAGCGTAAAAAAGCTAAGAAATTAACAGGATGGCGGTGCGATTATCGGTGTGAAGCGCGCAGCGAGTCAAGTTGCGTGCGCATTTCTTTTGTTGAGGGGTTCTGTTGAGCATCTGGGGATCACCTTAAGGCACTCACCGTTGGCACCGCTTCGTCGGTAGCTTCAGTGAACTTTAAGCATGCCGACTGGGCCCCAAAAAACTTGACGCCTATCGGACAAAAGATTACATGTAGGATATCAGCTCACAAGAGCCGATATAACGTCCACCAAGGAGCCTCTCATGCAATCCACCCCAGTTAACGGCAGCCAATCGCAAACCGACCGCCGCACCGGAACCCGTGCGCCCGTGGATTTGTTTATGAACCGATTTCTAGAAGGCCATCCCTACCTATGCGTGGCTCGCGACGTGAGCCGCACGGGCATGCGTCTGCGCACCCTTCTGGGACCCCAGGTTGAGGCGGACTTCATCGGTTTGCAGTTTCAATTGCCTGGCAGCGACGCGGTTCTTACCGCCTCAGGCGAGGTGATCCGGGAAGGGAACGACGAAGTCGCCATTCGCTTCACTCACATGCCCTCCGCCTCACAGAGCGCCCTTGAACAATTTCTGGCGAGCAATTGAGAAACGCGCGGTCCAAACAAAGCCAGCGACCATCAGTCGCAACCTCGCGTTTGTTCTATGAAAGTTATTCCCTTGACACAGCTTCGCCCCCCGCGATGATAGAGCAGCTCTGATTGCAGGGCTCCACATTCCCCACCGTGTTTGTACGGTACCCTCGTTCCCCATTGATTCGCGGAGGACCTCTTTGGACCAGCCGAAGAAACCGGCAAGAGAAATTGCCGATCTGAAAGCTCGACTCGGCATGCTCAAACCGGGCGCACAACCGGCCCCAGCAGGCCAGGCGCGCCCCAAGCACCGGTGTCGCAACAATACCCGGCGTCGGCGCCCAACCCTCAGCGAGGGCCCGGGCCCATGTCGCCGAGCGGTGGTGGGCATCGACCCTCCGGTGTGCCCGCGGCGCCGGGAGGGATGGCGCCGCCGCGCGCTGTGGCGCCCGATCCTTACGCGTCGCTGCGGCCAGCACCAGGTCAACAATTCGACCTGCGCCCCGTGGACGACGGCATGCCCATTGAAAACGTCCGGCAAAAGGGCGGCAAGGGCGGCATGGTCGTCACGTTGGTGTTGGTGGCGATAGGCCTGGCGGCTGGCTATTCGCTGGGCGCCGCCGCCATTGCGAGGCGCGCCTACAACAACGCCAATTCCGCAGCCAAAGTGGTGAAGGTGGAAGTGGACGCCCTGCAGAAGAACATTGGCGCCATTCGCGACGCCGTGGCCATGAGCCAGCAGCGCAACAAGGGCGATTTGTTGGCCTACGACCCGAAGCTTGTCGAAGCGCTGTCGTCGCTGGATCTCAAGAACAAGCCCAGCACCATGCGTATGTTCAAGGTTGATTATTATCGCCTGCCCGATCTCGTGGTCGACAACTTGATGACGTACTACTACGACACTTTGGCGCTCTACACCGAAGTTGACGAGCACGTGCGCCGCACCCAAGCGGACAAAGATTCTTTGGAGGCGTACGAGAAGAAGTCGGCCGACAAAGCCGCGGCCGGCGGCCAAGCCAATTACGGCGTTGTTTTTGATCGCAATGGTCAGCTCGCCATCGCCAATTTGGTGGAGGTGGGTGGCCCCGTTTGCAAAGGCGGCGGCAGCGAATGTGGCGCCAAGGACATTGAAGGGTTTCAGATCCGCGCGGCCACAGGCGCGCCATGGACCAGCCGCAAGGTGGGGCCCATGCCGGAAGGCAACTCGGTGGTGCCCATCAAGCCCACGCCACTTTTCGATGCGGTGATGTCGGGTTCACCCGAGCAAGTGCGCATGGAGGCCTACAAGCTTCGCTACTTGGCCATTCAGCGTACGATCAAGCGGCTTGAGCAGGTTCAAAAAGAACTTGTTGAAGCGGTAGATAAGTCTTCTCAGCGACCGGATCTCTTTACGCTTTAAGGGACTTTCGAAGCCCAAACAAAAACCCCCGCCGGCGGATGCCGCGGGGGTTTTGTTTTTTCTGGCGCCGCTCGGCTAATCCAAGCCCATGGCTTCGAGCTCTTCTTCGTCCAAGCCGAAGAAATGCCCCGTTTCGTGAAGCAAGGTGGTGCGCACCTCGTCGGCCAGCGAGGCGTCATCCGGCGCCACGCGCTGCAGGTTGTGCCGATACAGCACAATCTGTGTGAGCCCGGGACCAGCGCCAAGGGTTTCGTCTTGGGGCAGCGGCGTGCCGCGGAACAGGCCCAAAAGCCGCGGATCTAGACCCTCAGCCACGTCTTCGCGGTTGGGCAGATCGTCTATCAAGATGGGCACATTCTTCAGCAGCTTTCGCGCCTTCGCCGGCAACTCTTCCACCGCCGATTCCGCAATGGCCAACACTTCGTCTTGGTCCGCCATCAACTCGTCGGTGGCTTCCACGCCCTTTTGATCAAGGTCGTACACGCGCAGCCACGCTTTGCGTTTGGCGGCTTCGTCGCCCGCGGCTTCTTCGATCAAGCCGCTGACATACCAGGCATCCCCGATCGCCTCTTCGTCTTCGTGGTTGTCGATCACGGCTTGCGCCAAAGCGCGAGCCCTTTCGTGTTGGCCAAGGCTCACGTGCAACTCGGCGGCTTCCAAAGCGATCTCAGCGGTTGCGGCCAAAACGTCGGCAGGAGGCAATTCGTCTAGCGCGGCTTTGGCTGCGGCGGGGTTGTCGCTTTCCAGTTCCAAGCTGGCGCGAAACACCACAGCCGAAAGAAACTCATCTTCGTCGTCAGCCAGTTCAACTGCGATGCGCGCGTGGCGAAGCGCCTCCACACCACGCCCTTGCAACAGCAACAGCTCGGCGGTCCACAAATGCGGCGTGGCCCATTCGGCGTCCAATTTGATCGCCTTGGCCAATTCTTGCAGCGCCTCCTCGTCGTCACCTTCTTCGCGCGCGCACGCGGCCAGCAGCAAAAGCGCATCAGCGGCCTCGTCGTCGGCGGACGAGGCTTTGGCCAAAGCACGAGCGCCTTCTGTGTCGCCGGCTTCAAGCAAGGCCCAGGCCTGGCCCAAGCGTTCGTCCATTGGCTCTTGGCCTTCCGTGGCGTCTTCGTATTCCATGCGGCGTCTCTACAGCATGGCCGCCGCCGACGCCAGCAGATACGAGACCCCCAGCTCACAGGTGCGGGCTGCCCCTTCAGGGTCGCCGATGGGAGGCGCCACCTCGACAAGGTCTGCCGCCACCACGTTGAAGTTATGGCCAAGCGCCTCGATCACCGCCAAAACCAGCTCGGGCCGCAGCCCGCGGGGCTCCGGCGTTCCCGTCGCCGGGGCGCTTTCGGCATCAGTGCCATCGATGTCGTTCGAGATGTAAATGTTGCGAACGCCCTGCCCCTTCAGGTGGCTGAGCACTTGGTCAACCGTGCGGCTGATGGGTTGGCCGTTTACCTCATCGGCCCACAACTGACGAACACCAAAGGCATTTTCCCAGTGCCCGCGGTCGCGCCCCGAAGCCCGAATCCCCAATTGCAGCAAGCGCGCCCCCTGCCCCAACATTTTGACCGCGTGGAAGGCCCAAGTGGCGAAGCAATAGCGAACCCCCATACGCGTTTCGAGCAGGTCGGTGTGGGCGTCGAAATGCACAATCGCCCACGGCTGCCGCTGATGCTGCGCCAGCGCGGCCACCACCGGCCAAGCCACCGAATGATCTCCGCCCAACACCAAAAGCTTTAGGGCCGGGTTTCGCTGCAACATCAGACCTAAAGCCGCCTGCGCCAGCGACAGCGGTGACACTGGCCACGTCGCGGCCAGTGCCGCGGGCGTATCGGGGTAAAGCGCGGCCCGTGTTGCGGCGATCTGCGCCTCGCTTAGCATCTCGTCGGCAAGCAGCTGCGGCACCACGCGCACGTCACCCGCATCAACCAAGCCCAAGACGCTTTGCGGCCCCTGTCCGGGGCGGCGCAGCCACGCTTGCCGCAAGGCCTGCGGTCCGTAGGCAGCGCCGCGCACGAGCCCCGCGCCGGTGTCGGAGGGAATGCCCAAAATCGCGCCGCGGGCCTGCGGCAAAGCATCCAAGGTGCGGTGCCAGGCGGATTCGATTTGCGCGCTGGTGTTGACGCCATAAAGCGCCTGCTGAAGCGCTTCTTGTTCTTGCCGCCCCGTGGACACGGTGTAAAGCCCGCCACCGGCGGGTCGCAGCCACGAGCGAAGCGGGTCCATCTACCCAAGCCTACGCCGAGGCGATGCCGGGTTCGAGAGCCTATTTGCCTGAATCGTCTACCTGGGCTTGCGCAAACGTTGCCATTTCATGCAGCACCCGCACCGCCGCGTCCGCAAGCCCCATAGCCAAAGCCGCGCCTGTGCCCTCGCCTAGACGCATCTCCAGCTGCAACAGCGGCCTAAGGCCCAAAGCCGCCAGCACATGCGCATGCCCTGGCTCAACGGATTGATGCCCAGCCACAAGGTAGCCGGCCAGCGGCGGCGCCAAGCGCACCGCCACAAGCGCGGCGGCCGAGGCTATGAAGCCATCAACGATCACCGGCACCCGGCGCGCGGCTGCGCCTAGCATCACGCCCACGAGACCCGCCAGCTCAAAACCGCCCAGCGCGCATAACACCCGCAGGGGCTCGTTGGTATGCGAGCGGTTGACAGCCAGCGCCTCGCTCACCGCCGCACGTTTTCGTGCAAGCCCCTCATCATCCACGCCGGTGCCACGGCCCACCGTCAGTTCAGGCGGCAAATCCAGCAACGCCGACGTTATGGCGCTGGCGGAGGTGCTGTTGGCAATGCCCATCTCCCCCACACCTATGAGGGTGATCCCCTGCTCGGCTAGCTCGGTCGCGATGTGCACGCCCGTGCGAATGCCACTGACCGCCTGCTGCAGGGTCATGGCAGGGCCCTTGGTCATGTTGGCGGTGCCCGCGCCCAAACGCCGCGACAAGATCTGCGGGGCGCCTTCGGGTGGGGTCAGCGTGCCCATATCCACCACCACCACCTGGGCGCCCACTTGGCGGGCCAAAACGTTGATCGCAGCCCCACCGCGGGCGAAATTCAGCAGCATTTGGGTGGTTACAGCCGCCGGATAGGCGCTCACCCCCGCTTCAGCCACGCCGTGATCGGCACCCATCACAACAATCGCTTTCTTGGGTGGCTCTGGCATCCGACCGCGCGCGGCGGCCAATTGGCAAGCCAAAACCTCAAGGAGCCCCAAGCTGCCGCGGGGCTTGGTTTTGTCGTTCAGCGCCGCCTGGACCTGTGCGGCCACCTGTGAATCAGGAGGCGCAATGGCGGAGGTGCAGGCCGCCACAAACGCTTCGTGTTCGTTGCTTACGAGCATGCCGTCACTTTACATGTCTTCGGGTGAACGAAGCTTTCGCACGGTCACAAAGCCAAAAAACTCTAAAAATGCAAACGGCGGAGCTGGGAAACCCGAAGGTCGCCCACTCCGCCGTTTACGGGGTGCAAGGTTGGTTTAGAGAACCTTGACGCCTTCAGCGCGTGGACCCTTAGGTCCCTCGCCAACGGTGTAGGACACGCGTTGTCCCTCCTGAAGATCGTTCCACGTCACACCCTGGAGGCTGGAGCTATGGAAAAACATGTCCTGGCCTGTGCCAGTGTCGATGAATCCAAAACCCTTATCCGTGAGCCTCTTGATTTTTCCCTCAGCCATACTGTCCGTCTCTTTCCGTTAGCCGCAGTAGCGCACGCTGAACTTTTCAGCCTGGCTCCATGGCAGTCCGCCTTTATACCCTGCCAAGACGCCCCGCGCTGGTTAAATTCGGATATTTCTTTTTCACCGTTGTTTTCGCCCCTCCTCCCCCGCCAACACCTGGCATGATGCCGGCGATGGTTGTTGTGATTTTATTCGTTGTTCATTGGCAGCTTTCGGTGTTCTGCCAAAGCTTCTTCCTTCACCGCTACGGAGCGCACCGGCAATTCTCGATGTCCCGCGGCTGGGAACGCTTTTTCAACGTTTTGACGGCGGTTTCGCAGAATTCCAGCTACCTCAATCCTCGTGGTTACGCGGTCTTGCACCGCATGCACCACGCCTACAGCGACACCCCCAAAGATCCCCACTCACCCGTAAGCTTTCGCAACCTCATCCCCGGCTTGTTCCAGATGATGTACAGGACCAAGCGGATTTATCATGAGATCGCTTACTTCGAAAAGGCGCCCGAAGCACGGTTTGACGGCGAGTTCCCGCAATCGCGTGTCTTGGAGTGGATGGGCAAAAGCTGGACGATGCGCATCGTGTGGGGCGCGGCGTTTGTTTTGTTTTACTACGCGTTCGCCACCGCCACCTGGCAGTGGGTCTTGCTGCCCGGGCACTGGTTGATGGGCGCGATTCACGGCGCCATCGTGAACTGGTCGGGCCACCGTTACGGCTACCGCAACTTCGACCTCAACGATGTGTCTCGCAACTCGCTGCCCATTGATTTTCTAACCGCGGGCGAGCTTTACCAAAACAACCATCACAAATTTCCCATGAGCCCCAACTTCGCGGCGCGCTGGTTTGAGCTTGATACCACCTACCAGGTGATGAAGTTTCTCAACTGGGTGGGCATCATCGACATGAGTGGCGCCCAAAAGATGCGCTACGCGACCGAGCCGGCTCAACCCGCCGTTTCCTAGCCGCTGAAGCCAACCACCTCGCGCCGTAAGTTGCGAGGTGGTCTTGCGAGTCGGCGCGCGCTATTGGCGCTGATCCATGGGCACGTACGACGACAGAGTGGGCCCTGTGTACACCTGACGAGGCCGCCCAATGCGCGTTTGCGGATCGGCGAGCATCTCACGCCAGTGCGCAAGCCAGCCCGGCATGCGGCCCAAAGCAAACATGACCGTAAACATGTTCGTGGGAATGCCCAGCGCGCGGTAAATAATGCCGCTGTAGAAGTCCACGTTGGGAAACAGCTTGCGATCGGCAAAGTAAGGATCTTTGAGCGTGTCTTCCTCAAGCCGGCGCGCGATGTCGAGCAAAGGATCGGCGCCCCGCAAACGCGGCAACACTTTTTCACACTGCTCTTTGATGATCCTGGCGCGGGGATCGTAGTTTTTGTAAACGCGGTGGCCAAAGCCCATCAGGCGGAAACCTGAGTCTTTGTTTTTGGCCAAAGCGATGAACTTCTTGTGGTCGCCACCGTCTTTTTCAATGGCCTCCAACATCTCAAGCACCTCTTGGTTAGCGCCCCCATGCAAGGGCCCCCACAAGGCGCAGATCCCGGCCGAAATGGCGGCGTAAACCGAGGCCTGAGAGCTACCCACAATGCGCACCGTGGAGGTGCTACAGTTCTGCTCGTGATCTGCGTGCAGCATGAGCAGCACATCCAGCATGCGAGCCACATCTTCATCCACTTCGTACGGCTCGGTGGGCACCGCAAACATCATTTGTAGGAAGTTCGCAACGTAGTTGTATTGCGTCTTCGGGTGCATGAAGGGCTGCCCAATCGACTTTTTGTAAGAATAGGCGGCGATCGTGCGCACCTTGGACAGCAGGCGGGCAATGTGCACGTCGTTGACGTCAGAGTTTCGAACGTCCTGCGAATCGGGGTAATACGCCGACAACGAACACACCATCGCCGACAAAATCGCCATCGGGTGCGCTGTGGACGGATAGCCATCGAAGAAGTGCTTCATGTCTTCGTGAAGCATCGAGTGGCGCTTGATCAGCCCGCGAAACGATTCCAGCTCTACATGCGTGGGCAGCTTGCCGTAGATCAATAAGTAGGAGACTTCAACGAAGGTGCTCTTGGCCGCCAACTCCTCAAGCGGAATGCCGCGGTAGCGAAGAATGCCAGCATCGCCGTCAATGTAGGTGATGGCGCTTGAAGTTGAGCCCGTGTTGACGAAGCCGGGGTCCAGCGTGATGTAGCCCGTTTCGGCGCGCAGCTTGCGGATGTCAATCGCATGCTCTTGCTCGGTTCCTACCACCACGGGCAGGTCCACCGTTTTTCCGTCCAGAATCAGTTGCGCTTTATTCGACACGAGCGTTCCTCCAAGCTTTTAAACAACCTCACGAGGATATCCAATGACAGCGTTACGTCTAGGGCGAAGGGGCACTAAGTGGGCAATATTTCAGCCCTCCATGTGGCGCCAGGCCCCCGAAGCGTTTTAAAAAGGTGAAAAGGCCGCGCCTGAGGTAACGCTTAGGTTTCGGTCCGCGGCGGCTTCTACCCCCCCACCGACTCCGCCGCCAAGCCCGCGGTGGGGCCTGCGAAAAAAAGGTAGTTGGCAATCGTGGGCGGCGCGCCAAACAACGCCGCGTGGGCGTGACCATCGAAGCCTTCGGGCGCTTCGTTGATCTCGCCAAAATCGACGTTCTTGATGTCGTGTTCGGCCAAAGCAGCCACAAGCTTTTGGTAGCGGGTCAACAAAATCGGATCAAAGACCCCCGCGCGCAGGTGTTGCTGAAGCAACCATTCGGGTTCTCCCTCGGATGACAAAGCGCCCTTCACCGGCACCAGTTCCATGCGCAGCTCCTGCACGGCCGCAAAAGGCGCCAATGTGGACAAGGCCACCCGCAAATACACCTCCTGCAAAGGCGTTTCGATGGCCGCTGCTTGCAATTGCACGTCTTGGGGCGCCACCAGCCCTTCTCGCAGCTCCAATAAGCAAGGCTGGCGGCCAAAACACAGCACATAGACGTAGTCGCTAAAGTCCTCGGGCAGGCCAGGCTGGTACAAAGCAAAAGCCTTGAGCTTCTCTGACAGGGTCTGGGCCAGCGCTTCGCCTTGCGCGACCCCGATGCCCTGCCCCACGGCGGTGTCGTCGGCCCGCTCCTCCCACCGCCGCGTGGGATAAAGCCGCGCCAGCACCTCGTGCACTTGGCCCAGCATCTCGTGCTTTCGCGAGTCGCAGCCGCCTTTTTTCCCGCAGTTGGTACATCCCGACATGCGGCTGAGCTTAGCAGCGACCGGTCGCAGGTTGTAACTTAAGGTGCGGCTTCCCCCAAAGCCGCCTGGCGAGCGTCTTCGATCATCACTTCGTGCTGTGCGGGATCGGCCCAACGCGCTTGGCCTTCGGGGGGCAAGGTGTCGAGGGGATCGAAATAAAAAAACACCTCGCCCGGCTTCACCGCGGGGCTTGTGTACACGGAAATGCCCGTGGTGCGATTGTAGTGGTCGAACGAATGCGCGTCGCGTTTGCCACCACCGCCGGGGGCGTCCACCACAAACGTGGGCGTGTTGAAGCCCGCCGTGGCGCCGCGGATGTGCCGCTCAAGGTGCAACATGGTGGACAAAGGCGTACGCAGATCCTCAACGCCTTTGACCAAATCGTGCTGGTACACGTAGTAAGGGTGCACATTCACGAACGACAACCGCTTGATCAGCAAGGTCATGGTGTCCACCCGATCGTTGACATCTCGCTGGAGCACCGTTTGGTTGCGCACATAGATCCCGCGCTCAAACAAGCGGTTCATGGCCGTGCGGGTGATCGACGTGATCTCGTTGGGATGATTGAAGTGCGTGTGCACCACCACGTCTTTGTGCAGGCTCCGCCCGCGTTCCACAACACGCGTGAGCGCATCCACCCACTCGTGATCGGTAAGCAGTTTCTGCGGCATCACCGCAGGCCCCTTGGTGGCAAACCGCATGCGACGAATGTGGGGAATGTCCAGCAGCTTGTTGCCGATGAGTTCAAGCTGGTCGGGGCGCAATTGGTACGAATCGCCGCCCGAGATCACAATGTCTTCTAGCTCGGGACGGCTGGCGATGTACGCGAACGCCTGATTCCAGCGCTCGGGATTCACGCGCAATTGAAATTTCGTGACACCTTCGGTGTCGCGGCCTACGGCATAGCTGCGGGTGCAAAACCGGCAGTATACCGGGCACATATCCAGCGGCAAAAACAGGGCTTTGTCCGGGTAGCGGTGGGTTAACCCCAAAACGGGTGCGTCCTTGCGCTCGCCCAGCGAATCGAGGTCCACCTTGGGGTGATCGGGCAGGCGGCTGCTGGCCAAAGGAATAAACTGAATGCGCAAGGGATCGGTGAGGGGATTTTCCCAATCGATCAACGAAAGCAGATAGGGCGACACGCGCACCGACATGGGGGCGTCTTTGAAACCCTCTTCGGCGTCAGC
>JBBSJE010000124.1:0-17564 GCA_038257535.1 Polyangia bacterium | reverse complement strand
TGTCCGCCATCGCCCGCCACAACTTGTCCCAATCAGACCAAGCCAACGGCACGGGTTCAGTGCCCGACACGTCGCCATCGTTCAAACGCATTTGCAGACGATCAAAATTCTGACCGCTAAAGCTGCCAGGGCGCTCCGGCTTTGCGCACGCAGCGTCTGCAGACAAAGCGGCTTGCACGTTCACGGTTGAGCTTTGCATCGCCTCACCAAAGGTGGTGAGCTCCAGCTCGCGAATCTTGTCCATGTGATCAGCCAGTTGCGCGCGAGAGGCTGCACCCAAATCGGCCGCGTCGCTGCTGAGGTATTTGTACTGTTTTAGGACGGTGTCGAGAATGGACCGCCGCAGGTGCATTTGTTTGTCAGCTGCGCACGTGGCGGGCGGCGTAGGCATAGGCATTGAGGGATTGGGGTTGGGTTTTGGCGCCACGGGCGCGGTGGGATCATATTGGCCAAACACCCGGTCAAACAACGCCTGGGGGCTTCGGTAAATGGAATCGGTGACGCCGCCGTTGGAGCGATACGAATGGTTCTCGCGTTTGCCATTGTTGCGAGCGTAGGTTCCCGCCAACAAGGTTTTGATGGCCGTTGGCGAATTGGCGCCATGAAGCGCATCCAGCACAAACTGATCAATGCTGGCGCCCGAATTGCCTACGCCTCGAAACACAAACTCACTTCCCACATCATGATTGCCTGCGCTGTTCGAGGTTCCAAGGTTCAAATTTCGTGAGTAACCTATCTTGCTTGCAAAAGGCGCCAGCGGCGCCAACGCCCCTGTCAAACCCAGCGCGGCGTGCTCGGGGCGAACGCCCAATCCGAAGAAGAAGGTGACCACCCGCAGGGGCACGGCGGTGGACTGCGCCCACACGCTGTGGCTGTGCATGGCGTCCAAGAACGGCAGGGCAATTGTGATGTTGCCGGCCCCACGCAGAAGCGTGCGACGATTGAAACTGTGGCGATAATTCATGTGATGAGTGTCCTCTTGAGACGCGCTTCATTCGCGGCGCACGAACGCAAACACAGGATGTTGCACAAGCGTCAGCAAGAACTCTTGGTATGACCCATCGGTGCGTTGCAAAGCACGTTGCAGATCGGCGATCGTGCACTCGTCAACACCGTCAAGCGCGCGGCCGATCGCAAACTGAAATGGCTTCTTCACCATACAGCTTTCAACCTCCGGATGTTTGGCGAGCAGGTTTAGGTATTCATCGGTGTTCGCGTAGGGTTGGGAGGGCTCGCCAGGAATCACCCCATCGGTGCGCGTTTTGTGTCCCTCAGAGTCAACCTCTTGGTACACCCCGATGCCATCGAAAGGTTCAAAGGCAAACGCCAGCGGCTCGAACTGTTGGTGGCACCCGCCACAAACCCGATCCGCCACGCGATGGTCGGCCACGTCGCGCTTGCTGCCGCCTTTTAGTTCCTCGGCCTCCTGTGTGTTGGTGCCGGGAGGCGGAGGCGCTACGTCGCTGCACAAAATGTTGCGGAAGATGAAAAGTGAGCGTGCCACCATGGCGGCGTCGGCGGTGCCACCACTACGCATGAGCACCGCTGCGGTGGTCAAAAGGCCCTTGCGAGTAGGCACCTGCGACAGATCGTAGGCACGCCAACCTTCGCCTTGCGAGGGCAAGCCATATAGCTTTGCTAGCGCGGGGGTGGCAAAAGTTTCTTCGTGGGTCAGCAGGGCGGTGAGCGGCTTTTGCTGCTTGAACACCACGTCTTCAACCATGCGCAGAGCCTCCTCTTTCAGATCGCCACGCACGGATTCATTCCACTGGGCAAAGCGATTGCTGTCGCGTGGGATGGTATCAACCTCGTCCAGCGTCAACCAATCGTTCACGAACCGTTGCGCCGCCAGCACGGCCGGCTTTGTGCCCAACAGCCGCTTGACGTGAGCGGCGCGCGCCTGTGGCGTTGCCAATTTGTTGTCCTCAGCGGCGGCCATTAGCTCGGCATCGGGCGATGAGCCGGTCACCAGATAGGCGATGCGAGAGGCTAGCTCGAACCCGTCCAAGGCGCGGAACGTGGCCCCGGCTTGGGGGAATTGGCGTTCTGTGCGGTACAGAAACTGCGGCGATTGCAGCAACGCCTCAAGCACCGCTTTGGCGCCGTCATCAAAAGCGAGACCACACGTTTTTGTCACCTCAAAAAGCGCTCGAAAACCTTGTATCTCTTCGGGCTCCAAGGGCCTGCGGGCTAGTGCCTTGCCCAACCGACGCACAAATTCGATTTCGCAGGTGTCGCCAAATGTTCGACACGAGGTGAAGCCCGCCACAAAAGCGTTGAAGTTGCTGATTTTGGCGCTGGCTTTTGCAGCCAAATCGCTAAACACCGTTACCCGTTCAAGCGTGGGCAGCAGGTTGTTGGCGGTGTTGTAAAATCCAGCCGTGCGCAGTTCCAAGGGCAGGGCCGCCGCTTCGGCGCCAAGATCGATGCCCAACGTGTCGCGAAGGGAATTCACATATTCCCAGCGGGTTAAGCGGCGGGCCACGATGGGCCCCGGGTCACGCACAGGATGGCTGCACGCGCCCTCGGCGGGGGCATCGGCAACAACGGGTTCACCCTCGCTCGGCGTTTCGCCCAGGGGTTTTGGTTCGTTGCTGTCGGAAATCGACCCTGAGCAGCCAATTAGACAGGCCGTGATCGCCAAGCAGGAGAGGCGCCAAAATGTGAATGAATCTTTTTGCTGCATCGATGCTTATCGCTCGCTGTAGTTGATGCTCGCGTTGGTTTTCACTTCAGCGGCTGTCAGCGCCGTGTCGTAGAAGGCCACGTGATAAAGCTCGCCTTGCCAAAAGCGAAAGTTGCCATGCGCGGCGCCAGGCTCTGGCAGATAGGGAAGGTTGCCCAACGCAAGCCCCGCTTTTGTGTTCCAATGAGCGGGGGTTTTGTCTTGCGAACCCATGCCATTGACCTCACCATCGCTATAAAGAACCCAGTTCTTTTCGTTCTGAGTCAGCACCAAATGTTGCAAGCGTCCGGTGACGTTCGGCGAAGTGGGCACCGGCAAAGCTGGGCACGCGTTGCCTTCGCCGCCCATGCGTATTTGAATGAACTGTCCGGCGCCGGATTCGCCACACTTGGGGGGACCGTGCATGACGTTGAGGTTGGTCAACTCGTAATTCGTGTAATCGATCGAGACCATGCGCCCCGGCCCTGTTTGCGCCAAGACGGTTGGCTTGAACCAGATCTCAACCGAGAACGCGTTTGCCATACGCACGGCGCTGTTGATCTTGTCTGAGGCCCCAGCGCTTCTGATGATGGGGGTGGTGCGATTGACGTCAGCATTTTCAGGCGCGTCCGCGGGCTTTTTAAAGCGAACGCCATGCGGCACGCGTTCGATGAGGTTGGTCACGAACATCTCAAGGTCGTGCGGCTGACCAACGCCTGAAGTGTCGCGCACAACGCTGCCGCTGGTTTCACGAAAGTCGTACTGCGCGATGAGACCGCGCCGAACGGCGTTGGCGGTAGCCTCGGCACCAGCCGCGCCACCCATGTTTAACGCCGAGCCACCCGTGCCCGCTTGCGCCTCCGTTCCTCCGTCCGCTTTGCCTACACCGCCGCTTCCCGCTGCGCCGCTTCCTGCGCTCCCACCTGCAACGCCCCCGAAGTCACCCGCGGCCCCGCCCTGGTCTTCGTCTTCGGCGGCCGGCGAATCGCTGACGTCAACGGACGCTGAGCCGCCAGCGCCCGCTTGTGAGCCGGTGTCTTCGATGTCATCCGCTGCGTTTTGACCCGATTGGCAGGCGACGACCAAGGTTAGCAACCAAACAGAAGCAAGCAGAGGGAGGCCCCGCGGGGGGCAGAAGAAATGAGGCAACCTGACCATGAGCCCGTAAGTAGCGGCAGACGAGGCGATGAGCTCAAATATTAACTGCAGCCTTAGTGGGCTGGCGCCTTCAGCTGTGGCGCCTCTGGAACGCAAAGCACAGGTGAGCCGTCACAGGTCCCGGCAACCACGTGTTGAGCATTTCGCGAGCAACAAATAACGTCGCGCCGTCGATAATCAGTCACTGCCCTTCACCTCGCTTGTGTTGCCACTGTGGGCGCAGCGATGCAAGATGCGGCCGAATACTTACATCACTCCCTGACGCCTGGTGCCAAAAACCACGTGACCGCCTCTTCGCCACCATTTCCGAATCGTGCCCTTCGGAGCCAATCCGCGCGTTCCACCCGCGATTCGATCGGCAACCGGCTGGTGGCCGTGTTCACTGGTTGCTCGCGGCCCTTTCCTCAGTGTCGAGCCCCAACGTGACGGCGTCTCACCTCACCCTGCAACTCCTATCCGGCCCTTACGAGCTCCGGCGTAAGCGCTTTGGCGAGGACGACGCCATTTCGCCCCTACTTCACGAGCACGACGTCGCGCACGCCCTGCGAGAAGCCATCCAGACCAGGCCGCTAAGCGCATTCGATCTGTTAGAGCCACTCGTGGGTTTGCATCCATCTTTCTTTGCCCGGCCTGAGAGTATGGCGGCCGCGTTAACCGAGGCTTTGCACCGAGGCCTTTTGGTTCTGGCGAAGCCGGGAGCTGGGCCTCGCGACGAGATGGCTGATCGAGCATGGCGCGCCTTCGACGCATTCCAGGCGCAGTTCGGGCGTGAGTTCAATGTGGCCGCGCGGTCTCACAGGCTTGTGGGGCGGGATCAAGCGGACAGGCTGCGTCGGGAAGCGGATTACGACGTGGTGCCTGCGGGGGAAGCCGCAGCCATCGTCACGCGCGTGGGCAAGTCATCAACGAACGGGCGCTTCCACGACCTGCTTGCGGTGCTGGTTGAAAGCATCGTGGATATGCGTGCTCCTGCCAATCTCGGTGGGTTCGTGCTGCTGCGTGCACCCATGACTCAGGCTGAAAGGCTCACGGCGCCCGAAGAGGTGATTACGCCAGCAAAGCTGAAAAAGCTTGCAGAAGACCGCCTCAAAGAGCCGCGTTGGTTGGCCGAAGAGCCCATCGGAAATAGCGAACGGCGCGCCGCCACCGCCAGCATTGATGATGAGGTGTATGTGCGTGTGACAACGTCGGGATTCCCTACGGGTACCGCCGTTACGTTTGTCATCATGGATGGCGCCACGCGAGAGGTCGTCGCCACATTGTCAGGGCAGGTCGGCGATGGCGGGACCTTGGACATGGCTCACGCACTCTGGAAGGTGCCCGAGTTCATCGAGAGCGGCCGCGTGGTGCCAGACAAGCACGAGTTTGTTGTGTCTGCTGAGGCAATGGGGCAAAGGACGGAAGGCGCCATTCTTAAAGTGGTGCCGTCGCTGTGGGAAATCTTATTGCAATTCGACCCGGACGACCCGCAAGCCCAGGACGACGAATTGATTCTGCTAGATGCCGCGGGCAACGAAGTTGAGCGCGTGGGACCGGGCGAGATGACCAAGCAGGGGCGAGACTGGGTGGTGGTGAAGTTCAAGAACACACGCAGGCTGCGCCGCTACACCCTCATCCGCGACCACGGACCCGACGAAGGTTGCGGCACCGACGTTCTGTTTTTCGATATGTCACCAGATGAGTTAGAGAACGAACACAAGCAACTAGAGCAAGGGCACGCGCATGCCTGAGAAAGTCCCCTTTTCCAGGCACTACCTGATCTCCTCGTTTCTGGATTCCAAGACGGGTCTGCCGGTTTCTGGCACCCTTCGCCCTTTAAAGCACCGATATTTCACCTTCAAAACCCCTGCGGGGGTTTCGATGGTGGGAACAGACGATCGGGGCCTCACCATGAGCGTCGACCGCAGCTTCAAGCAGCTCAAGGTTGTGAGTCTTCCTGCGGCCAAGCCCTGGGATGTCAATTTCGCACCTCCCGGACTGCTGCGACAGGCGTACCTTGCGCTTGGTGAAGATTGGCAAGCCCAGCTTCTGAAACTGCTTCAGCAAAACAACTTCGCGCACCCGCTTAAGACCCTGCCCGCAAAGTTCGTGCGCCAAGACTTGCACCCGGAAGAGCTGGAGCTGGATGACATCAAGGCGCACTTTCAGGCTGGGGAAACCTATCAAGCGCAGGTGGTGCCTTGTGTTCGGCTGCTTTCTTTTTTAGTTCAATCAACGGTTCTGCAAACTCCGCCAGCCAAGCTTGTGGCCCACAGAGTTGACGACCCAGAGACCACAATCATTTTGAGCAAGGCGCCCAAGCCAACCAGCCTACAAATTGGCCGCTCCAAATCAGCGCAATTCATTTCGTATTCTGCATCTGGCCACAGCTTGAAACCAGGCACGTACGTGGTCGAGTGTCCCGCATCTGCGGTGGCGGCCAACCTACGTCGCCGAATTGATGCGGGCGCGACGATCAAGCGCGCCTTCGAGGTGACCTTCTCCTTGAACAACCTGTTCGGGGAGTTCGATTTTCATGTTTTCGATCTACCTTCCGTCGAAGCCGCCCTGCTGGTTGATTTCGCAGAACGCTACCCACACATCCTGTTGCCAGAGGACACCGGTGATTCTGCAAAGCCGTCGTCTCCAGAATTCGCCGCCGCGGCATCAGCCACGGCCCGGTTCAAGGCCACCTTCGCGCTCGCACATGAAAAGCAGAAGCTGGTGATTGGAGCCCTCAATGCAGATCTTTCTGACACTGCGAAGAAGATCGTCGTGGCGGCGTTGGAGTCGGCGTCTGAATCAGCCCTTGGCGAGAATGATCAGAAGGGCGTACGCGCTGTCCTGTCTCTTTACACAATTTACGAGACGGGAAAAGACACAGCAGAAAAGTGGAAGAAACTAAAGGTGGCGCGCGAGCAAGCGAAGGCGCTTGGGCTCATCGACAAGATGGTCGACGGCAATCTGCTGCGTCGGCTGTTCCTGAGAACGAAGTGGCGCGACGAAGTCATTGGTGCTGTTGAGGCAGCTTCGAGCGGCGCCACGGGCAAGGTGCTTGGCAATTACGTTCTGCACTTTAAAGACAAGATCGACCCGCTCACGCTCAAAGCTCTGGTAAAAAGCTCGGTGGCTTCCCGGCAGACAACACTAGATAAGTTGTTGGCCAGCAAAAAACCTACAAAAGCACTGTCAGCGCTCGACACAGCCGTTACGCTTGAGCAAACGATTTCGCTGTGGACAGAGCTATGGGACAAGGCGGGCGACGCACGGGTGTCGAATGAGCGACTTGCCGAAGGCTCGCGCAGCTATGCCAAGAAGTTCTGGAAGGCTCCTTGTCTTCCTGCCGTTGAGCGAATGGTGGCGTTGAGGAAGCTTGCGGATGCCGATGAACTAGCTTACGACGCAAAGCAGAAGGAGGCCTTGAAAAGCACGTTGATGCTGTCGTTAAAAGTGGCGGCGCACGTGCCGGTTGCAGGGGAGTTTGCGCAGATCGCGTTGGTGTCGATAGAGACCTGGGACGCCATCTGTACCGTTGCCACTGAATTGGACAAGCTTGTTGACTCGCATTTGTTTCGCCATCGCTCGGCGTCGGCGCGAAACAAGGAGACGGCACAGCTGCATGGGGTGCAATGCGAGGCCATCGAGCAGCGAAGATCATCGAAACCCGACACAGATCCGTACGTTCAACTTCGGCTCCGTACCATCGTGCTTATCGGGTTGCTGCGCCTCATTGAACGCTGCGGCACCCGCTTGCCCAAGGACGAGGACTTTGCGCGCAAGGTGGGGCAATACAGGATTAGGGACTATATCGAGACCTTCATCACGTCGGGCCAGAGTGTCTCTATTCCCACGATTTCGGGCACGCCGCTTGATGAGCTTTGGCTTTATGCGGCCGGCAACAAAAACGAGAAATGGGCTGACGCCATCTATGAAGAAGATGCTGGGCACATGAGACCAGCTCGATGGAGTACGGGCGTGGCCGATGTGCTGAGGCATCTGAACTTTCAGAGATTTTTCCCGATCCATGGCCTTGAGTCAAAAGACGCGCTTGAGCTTGCCAGGGCGTTCTCATTGAACTTCGCGGGCATCATCGACCACGCGCTTTGCTACACCGGCGTCTTTGTTCGGCGAAAAGCTGACGAGCCCTGGACGCCCGTGGATCAGGCAAAGTTCGCCATCACGCCCATCACGCACGTGCGGGTGTGCGCCATCTTCAAGAGCAAAACCGATCTCACCGGAACTCCTGTGTCGCTCCAGCTGTTGCGACACCTAATGCTGCACCTTGCAACAGAAGGACCTCTTTACAAAAGCACGCTTGAGAGAACGACGGTGGCCGCCGACGCTGCGGCAGGCGCCAAGATGTACCTTCCTAACACTGCCGAAGCGCAATATGGCTCCGACCCAAACGCCTACGCTTGCATCTTCTTCCCCTTCTATCACTTTCATGGCCGCACCATTCAGGGCCTGAAACCTTTCGGCTCGCTGTCGGTATCGGATTGCAGCAGTCTCGAATACAAATTCCGCCTCAAGGTGGGCGATGACGAAAAGGTCATCAACATCGGTGACAAGGCCAAGATGGTGAAGGTGGAGATCCCGATGCAGGTCCCAATGTTCGTGGACATGATCCTAGACAAGGACTTCCAAGCCAACCGCACCCATGAACCGAAGTACGGCAACCTTGTTTTGCTGAACGACAATAGGGACAAGGCGGGGATCGCGGGGGCGTTTGTGCGGTTTGGTGATGCACCTCTGTGGAAGGTGGCTGTTGACAGGGCTCCCAACGGCGCGATCTTCGTGAACGACATTTCAACGGACGCCCAGGGTGACAAGAGAACGGCTCCGTATAAGTGGGGCACGCCGCTGGAGATGATCGTCGTCGCTTATGCACGAAATATTAACCAGAGAACAGGTTGGTCGCGGGATCAAATCAGATGCCCGGCCTGGCTGCAATCAGCACAGGAGAAAGGGGGTTGGGAGGGGACCGTTAGGAAAGTAGCAAATGCCTACCCGCTCGGACCCTCCTACAGTGTTGAGCTTCTTTCCGTTGCCCTTGACAAGCCTCAGTCGCAATTCGCGGCGAGCGACCTCGCCTCAAGACTAGCTAGCCCAAACTTGATGGGCAACAAGAAGCCAACCCTCAGGGCGCTTGAAAAGGGCGTTTTTACCGCTCCGTTCCCAGCTTATTGGTTCTTGGCACGAATTTACTTCCTGTACCAGGTCGAGGAGACAGAGGGACAAATAGTTCCCGTTGAAGGGTTGAGACCCTTTGCCAATGACTTCCCAACTGCAAGTACCCAGACCTACTTGTTCAGCATAGAGACGCCACCTCCACTTGGCTTCGATACGGACGCTGACCTTGCGATTGCTACGGCGCCCATCCCTAGGGATTTGTGGCGCGGCACCTCTTTCTTCGATCGGCCCGAATTCTTATCAGATGACAAATTGCGCCGGATATTGTCCATCGAGAAGGCCAGGTTGAAGAAGTGAAGAACGATGAGGACAATTTCCATGAAGTCGTGGAGACATTTCGCCCACGTTTCTGGTGGCTGAAGAAGCGGCACCTGGCCTCCTTTTGCATCATCGCTACGGTCTTGATCGCAGGCATCCTCTACCTGAAAAAGAGGTGTGATGATCGCCACAGCCTGCTGGTAGAGGCAACTTCGAGGGGCGACGTGGAAAGTGTCAAGCGCCTTATGAGGTGGGGGCTTGAGTTAAATCGTGCACCACGGCCACTGATCAGGATAGCCATCTACAAGTGCGACATCGAGATGTTGAGGTTCCTGTTGGCTAATGGCGTGGAATATCGGCAGAACTGGAACAACCCAGTGAGCCTCGCTGCTTCTGCCTCCATCGCTTGCCCGGACACAGCCAATGCGATGATCGATCTGCTCGCGCTCCACGGAGCTCCGCTTGACAGGCACGATGACGTGACGGAGCGCATGGACGCCCGGTCTATTTTGCGGGCGTCTTCCCCTGTAACTCTGGAGCATCTTTTGAAACGCGGCGTTCCTGCGCAACAGGAGGTCGACGTGACGTCTCTACTTCACACCCCGGGGCTGAGATGCGCCTGGAGGCAAATTCTGAGCCACGGCGCGGATGTAAACTGGAGGGATAGCCATGGTCAAACGGCTGTGTCAGCGGTCGAATTGATCTTTACTCGGGACAGGGAGAACCCGTGCTACGTGGACGACGTTGAGTACGCCAAGATTCTTCTCGACAACGGCGCCGATCCGAACATCCCAGACAAAGAAGGGAAGACCGCTCTTGATCATGCCTACGAACAGGAGAAGCAGAACAAGGATCTGATCGCGCTGCTCAAGCAGCACGGCGCGAAGAGCACCAA
Organism: Polyangia bacterium; assembly: GCA_038257535.1. GTDB lineage: Bacteria > Myxococcota_A > Polyangia > Fen-1088 > Fen-1088 > JAGTJU01. The sequence continues at coordinate 7,419 of JBBSJE010000124.1, read as the reverse complement.
GTTCGAGGGCGCTTCACAAGCCGCAGCGTTCCGTCGAGCCATCCAGAACACCGAGGACATTCGGGTTTACTCGCGGACATTGGCTGCGCCTGGAAGCCGCCACGGTCTAGAATGTGACTTTGCTTTCCAGGGTAACTTCGGCACGGAGACGCTCGTCAGCGATGGATCTTGGGTTTTGCCGTTGGGTCAGAAGCGACTTTTCTCCGCAAGCTGTTCGGTGCCTTCGTATCTGCACTTTGCCGTGCTGTTGAAGGACCGGACAAAGGACATACCCATGAGCCTCAACAACCGCTCGAATCGCGGCGACATCGGCGTGCAATTCTCCGAACTGGCACGCGATGAAGAGCTCGTGGTTTACCATTCCGCTTCACCCATCACCGACCTCGCCGACGCACTGAAAACGGGGCAAGCACACCCCTTCCGCCGCATCAACCTCGTTGTCTGGGAAGGAAAGAACTGACGCCCGGGTCAATCCGCTGTGAGGGGCGTGAGCTGAAGCTTACGAAATTCCATTTCCGTGCCTTCGGCTTGAATGGCTATTTGTCCCTCGCTGGCCGTGCTGCGCGAACCGCGATTGACCAAATCGCCATTCACCCAGACGGTCAACGAATTGGCTTTGGCTTCAATCTCCATCGAGTTCCATTGCCCTAAGGGGTGTTCGGAACTGTCGGTCAGATTCAAAATTCGCCGAGCGTCGCCCTCTTTGCCGCCCCACGCGTTTCCTTTTTCGCGGGGGCGCCGGGTCTCCATGTCTTCCACGGTGATGTCTTCGTGGATGCACCAAAAATCTCCCGCGTCGCCGCTTTGCAACTGCACTTCAATTGATTGCGGGAACATCTTGTACAACGCCCGCGGTGTGGAGGCATGCACAAGCACTCCGCCATTGCCACCGGCTCCCACGAAGCGATACTCAACAGTGAGCCGGTAGTCTTTGAACCGGCGCTGCGTTAGCAGATGACCTCTGGGATTGCCCATGCTCACAAGCAGGCCATCGCGCACGATGAAGCTATCTGGCGCGTCGGCGTTGGTGTCCTTTTCAGGCACATCGGCTACCCAGCCTGAAAGGTCCTTGCCGTTGAACAAGTCAATGGTTTGTGGCGTTTTGGTCTCGGTGGCTAAAGGCTCACGCGACGCCGTGGCCGGAGTGGATGCACCATGGCCGCAGGTTGTCGCCATCAACGTCATGGCCAAAGCGCCAAGGGGGAAACAAACAGGATTCGTCTTCTTCACTAGGGAGCCTCAACCTTCCGTTGCAACCTATCACCGATCGCGCCCACGTGGCGCCTGCGGTTTAGTTGAACCGAGAAGGCGGTCCCGCTGTGGGCAACGGGGCAGCATTGGGCTTGGCCCCGCCTTCGTTCTCTAGCTCAGAAGCCTCGTGAGTTCGGCCCACGATCATTCCGCCATGCCAACGCTCGCAGTGCCACACATCGTAGCCAGAAAGCACATCCCGGCCCCGACGGGTGATGGCCACTTCCGATGACAGCGTCACCAAGGGGCTGGCTCCAGAGGCCAAACGCTGCAAGATCTCGTTGAGCAAGGTGTCGGTGAGAAACGGACGCTTTTCTCGCGCGGCGAGCGCGTCAAGCAACGCGCGCGGCTCACGGGCCCCGGACACCAGCGTCTCAAGCAGATAGGTCTCGGTTGTTGAAAGACCTGTGGCGCCGTCGGGCAGATCATCGAGGTGTCGCTTGAGCGCGGCCCCTAAGTGCGGAAGCGACGGCGTGGGCTGCGCCGCCAAAGCCTGCAACTGCGTGGCTGTTGGCGATGTCAGAGCCGACCATGCGGTTTTGGCCAAGGCCAGCATGTTCGCGTCCACCAACCGCCGCCGCGAAAACACCTCGCGCAGGGCCGGCGCCGACAGCTGTTCCAGCCCGCAGCCCCGGGTGCCAAAGGGATTTCCGGGATCCACCAATGACAGTTGCCCGCGGTGGCCATGCTCCTCCAACAACACCAGCAGTCGGACCAGGATCAGTTGGCAGAACATCTCGGGCCCTGACCAAATGACAATTTCTGCATCAGGGGGAAGCAGACGCAAGGCATCGTCTTGAGCCCGCAGCCGCGCCTCAACTGCCGACGAATCGTCGAGACTTAGTGCGGAACGGAGGTGCTCGGCCCGCAGGCGATACCACTCATCAGCCTGCACGTTTGCGGGCGTGGGGCCACTGGCCACGGGATCGCACCATTGCAGACGCTCCCCCTCAACACCCGCGGCCGGCAACAGATCCAACAGAACGCTGCCTCCGTGCACGTGGACGATTTGTGCCCGTTCGTCGCCACCCACCATCACCGGAGTTTAGCAGGTGACAAAATCCGCGCTTTGCGGGCCCACACAGGCTGCGAGCTGGTGGCGAGCGCCAGCCACAGCTCACGGCTGCAAACCCGCTAGGGGCAGCACTGATACTTCACTTGACGATGGCTGTCCCCTCCACAGGGCGTGCCGTAGGAGATGTCAGCCAATCGCTTACCTTGGTCTAAGGCTTAACGGCTTGACAGGTCCCACTGGCGCAAACCGCTTGCAAGCCTTGGCAGGGATCCGCAAAACACGCGACCGGATTTCCGCAAACGCTGCCCTTTTGCTTGGGTCCCAGCGCAGCACACTGGCAGCCGCCGCAGTAGTTGCTTTCGAGGCGACAATCGGCATCAGTGCGACAGGCACCCGCGGGCGCTGAAGTCTCGCACACCCCCGTGCACACGGCGGGGCAGACCCGGCCTTCGCCGCAGCCGGCAGGGGGCTGACAGTCACCGCGCTCCACGCTGCAAGTCTGGCCCGCTTGGCAATCGGAGCTGGAGTAACAGCTTTTGACGGGTTCTTGATCGACGCATGTGGCTTGCGGCGGCAAGCTTTTCGACACAACACAAATTTGTCCCTGACGGCACAGCGTGGCCGCGCATGGGTTTTCCAGACCGTTGTCCACGGGCTCGCAGGCCGCACTTGGGGGGTTGGTTTTCAGCACCACACACTGGTGGCCTGGCTGGCAGTCCAGCAGCGCACAGGGGTTTTCGCGCCCTTCGGAATCGTCATCGCCCTTGTTTTGTTCAAGCGCGCGCGCCACGTCGTCTTTGTCCAACAGGCCACAGGCGGACAGCCCAAGCGCGGCCGTAGACAATGCCAAACATGCCCACATAAAAGAACGAGGCCTTTGAGGGGACACCAGACAAAAGGAGGGATTGGCGATCATGTTTTTTCCTCGGACGAGTCGTTTAGGAGCGACCATTTGGGCAGCCAGAGACAAGCGTGAAACAAGGTAGCAATCTTAGGGCCAGCCAGGGTTAGGTGCCTGAGCCCGAGCGTTTCGAGTCCTGGCTGCCGTCTTGCGTGGCCTGCGGTCACGGGAATTCGAGGCTGTGCGTTGGGAGTCTCAGTTTTTTGAAATCTAGGTCCGAGCTGCAGCGCGCATTTGCAGCAACCCTGCGTCCAAAGCTTCGCCCCGAAGTTTGTGCTCGCTAAATGACCACGACATCGCGCCCGCGTAGCCTAAACGCCGCCACGTGATCACCAGATCTTCGTGGCTCGTGCGCTGCAGGCCATGCATCCAGAACTCACCGACAACCAACGGTTTGTCGTCCAGGCCCAACGCCGCGGGGCTCTTGTCGTAGGCAAAAGGGCGACCACACACGCCCTCGACACATTCGGCGTCAACCCAATCGTATATGTGAAATTGGTGATAGTCGGTGTCCAAACTGCGCCAAGCGTGGCTCCACACCGTTGCGGCGCTGCCAACGCTGATCGGCACGCCCGGGGTCTCATCGCGCAAGACACTGATGACGTCCGCGAGAAACACTGACATCTGAGCGTGAGTGACAGGATCATCAACATTCGTTCCCGTGCGAAAGCTGGGATCGCCGTTGACGCCGGGGCCAGGCTTTAAGGCCCATTCTGGTTCGTTCATCACATCCCAGGACACCATGCGCGCGGCGCATGCACTTTGCGCTATGGCGCGAGCGAGCGGCCGAACGACAGTCTCGATCAGTTGTTTGCGGCGGCTGGCTTCGATGACCAAAGGGGCCAGGCCTGTGATCGTCACTGCCGGCTCGGCAAGTCGTGTTCGTCGGAAATTGTCGAACGAAAACTGCGTAAACATGACGTCCATGTCCACCTCGTCGGCAATCTGCAACGCAGCTTCAACGTCCAAGAGCGTGTGCGGGCCCAAGCCCATAACATCGCCAAGCGCGTCTAAGATCACGCCCTCGCCGCGAAGCTCGGGTAACATCCACCAGCGCACCGCGCGCGCACCATGACTGCGCATGCGATGGAGCTCTTCGCGGTAAACTTCGCGGTTGGCACTTACACCCTGTTGCCCCCAAGCGGCGATGCCGCCGAAGTCACCCCCAAAGTGGTGCCAGGCGTAATTAATGCCGTAAAAGAAGCCATCGCCGTAATCGGGCAGTTTGCGGGCTGTCGGACGGTTGTTCATGTCAAACGCCCCCTAGGTCAGCATGAACCCCAAGATGGGGCCGCACTTGTCAGAACACGCAGGATAAAAGCTGCGTGGCTGACGTAGACCTGAGGCGGGCGGCAATCCCCACCAAAACTCGGCCAGCGCCAGTGGCTGCAAGTTGTGGGCGAACGCGTACGCGAACAATTTTGGGGCCGCGCAGTCGCCCGCACCGCCAGGTGGAGGCTTGGGGGCAAACAGATGCTGCAAAGCTTGTCGCTCACCGCGCGCGTTGACCACAACATAGCTATCTAGAAACTGCGCGAGAATTTCGCTTGAACGGGCCCTGCGCTCGTCTCTGATTCGCTGCCCCTTCTTCTCAAGCTCTGCCAACGCGCGCTTCCGCGCTTCTCGCTCCGACCTCACCAGCGGGGATCGGCCGCGCAACTGCAGTTCGGCCAATTCCAAACGCAAACGAACCGTCATGGGGCCGCGCCGCAGATCCTCCAATTGCGCCGACATGGCATCAAGCTGCACCACCGCTGCCGGCCAGTCGTGCCTCGTCTGCACATCGAACAAGGGCGGCACATAGCCGGGCAGTGACCATTGGCCCTCCATCGCGCCGGAAAACCCGCGCAAATACCCAACCAACCCCTTTGTTTCACGCACCACGAGCACCCCCATCATCTTTCCGCCATGTTTGCCCGCGAAGGCCCGCATCGGGAAAGGATCCTCATGCGCCAACTTTTCCATAAACGAATGGGCCGCCCGCTGCGCCAAGGGATGCGGAACCGGATCGAACGGATCGGGCATGCGTTGGGGCACTTCGGTGGCCAGAGGCTGGGGCTCGAAATGAATGAGCAAATCCCGACAAAGATAGCGGCAGCCTGGGCGGGTGCACCTAAAGGGTGGCTCCGGGCGCATTGCGCGAAGCGTTAAAGCCCCAATACATTAGATATACCGACCGTGTAAATTCCTCAAGCCTAGGTATTTCAACCAGTCTAATGACTTGTGCTTGTGACCTATTGACCACTAGTATGTTCTTACCGGGTCCCAAGGGTCACGGTTGTGATCGCCAAGCGCAAGCGCTGGCCCACCTGGAGGATTGTATGCAGTTTCACGGTCTTCAACTTGTTTGCGTCCGGCGCCGCGCCTCGCTCTTTGGCTGGGCCATGCTCGCCACAGCCGCATGCTCAGGCAGCATTGGCGGGCAAAGCGGTGGCGACGGTGAAGGGGGCGGCAAAGGCACCGTTGTCCCGCCTCGCGATCCCCCCGCGGTGGCGGCCTGCTCGGCGCGACAAGGCCGGCCGGCTTGGAAGCTTTCAACGAACACCGCGTTTCAGACCCGGATGATTGTGGGGCAGGTGTTTGGCGCCGATGCGGTGAACGACGCGCAGGTTCAGTCGTTGCTGAGCAACATTCCGTCCAACCTGCGGGCAAAAGGCTTCGACACCGAAAACAAGGCTATCGCCGGCCAATTTGTAGATGGGCTGGTGGCGCTTGCAGGACGGCTGGGCGCCATGGCCGCCGAGCAGGAGTCTGTTCGCAAGGCGATCGAATCGTTTGTGGGGCGCGACTGTTCAGGCACGTTGAACCTTGCGGAAGGTTGCGGGCAAGAGCTGGCGCGTGATTTCGTGGCCGCATTCGAGCGTGGCCCCGTGGTGGATGAGGATATTGCGTTTCTGGTTGATACCTACAAGAGCAACAAAACCAAATACCAAGAACCCAAAGCGTACGCGGGATTTGTGGCCTCGGCGCTGCTGAGCGCCAAAAGCGCGCTGCGCTTCGACAGCGCCGAATTCGATATGCAAGGCAACATCGACGGCCACAGCTTGGGTGCACGGCTTGCCATCACGTTAACGGGCGGTCTTCCTGATGCAGGGCTGCGAGCAAAGATCGATGATGGCAGCATTGTTGAGGTAGATACACTCAAGAGCGAAGCGCAGCGCTTGATGCGAACGCCGGCGGGCAGGGAAACGCTTCGGCATTTTGCGCATCAATGGCTCAACATCGCGGAGTTAAAGTCTCCCCCAGGCGCGCCGGGCTTTGTGCCCACCACAGCCGACAGCGAACTGATGGCCAAGGCCGCGCGGGAAGAAATTGGTCGCCTATTTGAAAACGCCGTACTCGACAAGGGCGGCAAGCTGGAAGATTTCTTCGGCACCAATGAAGTTGTTCCTGCGCACGACTGGCTGGCCAAGCTTTACGGAACGCAGACGGGCACCGAGCTGGAACAAACCACGCGCGATGAACGTCAAGGTTTGCTTTCGCGCGTGGCCTTCAACCTGCACGGCGCGTTTGCACCCTACCTTCCTTTGGCCCACCGGGGATACGGGGTGAAAGTGACCATGCTGTGCGGAAGCATTGGGGCCTTGCCCGATATGATTGACACCACGCTGCCCAGCACAGCTCCCGAGGTCATGTCGTCGCGGCAATTCTTTGAGGTCCTTACGGAGCAGGGTTCGTGCAAAGGCTGCCACGCCGCCATGAATCCGTATGGCTATGCGATGTCGGCATTCTCGGTGACAGCGGAGCATCTGACCCGTGAAACGGTAAAGAACCGGATGACAGAGGCCATGGAAGACGTTGACGTTTTGGAGTCAGTTCGCTTACGCCTTGATGGCAGCGAGCAAGAGATCTCCGACGCCAGCGCTTTGAGCGTGGCCTTAGGACAAAGCGCGCAAGCCAAAGCTTGTTTTGCGCATCGCCTGGATCAGTTTGTGGTGGGGCAGCAGGAAGAGTTCTTGTGCTCGGATGACGACGATGGTGCGGCAATCCCGGCCGTGGATGATCTTTCGCTTGAGGACACGATCCTCGCGTACGTGGTGAGCTCGGCCTTCAGCGCCCGATAGCGCGAAGGCAGGGCAGGCAGTTCCCATTGCAGCAACGAAAGCAAGGTTTACCAATGAGCTGGAAAAGCGACATCAATCGACGAAAGTTTTTGGGCGGATTGGGTGTGGCATCAACGCTGCCTTTCTTAGAATCGATTGCAGGGCGTAAATACGCTTCGGCGCAAGCGGGCAAGCAGCTCAAACGCCTT
>JBBSJE010000123.1:0-17620 GCA_038257535.1 Polyangia bacterium | reverse complement strand
TCTGTGATGGCCGGCGAACAACCTGGCCGGCGAACAACCTTTGGTCAGAACTCAGGACGCGGTGGTAAGGGAACGCGAATCAATCGTTGCTTGTTCTGTGATGGCCGGCGAACAACCTGGCCGGCGAACAACCTTTGGTCGGCGAACAACCTTTGGTCAGAACTCTCAGGACGCAACATCAAGTTGCGGTGGTGTTCGGTGAGCTGCGGGCCAGAACAGCCGGTAAAAGTGGCTCATCTTAAGAAACCCGCAACTCTGCGCGAGCTGCACAATCGAGGCGTCGCCGGTGGCCAACAATGACGCGGCATCGTGTGATGCGCCACTCGTTGACCGAGATCGGTGGGGGTGCGGCCCCAATGCTTGCGGGTTTGCCGTGCGACATGCTCAGGGGTGCGATGGCAAAGGCGAACAAACGCAGCAACACCCTCTTCGAGCGCACCTGGGTTGTCCTGCATGCGCGAGGTGGCGCGCAAAAGCCATGCTCTGCGGAGCGCCAAGCTCGTGACGATCGAGCTGGCGCGTGCGCGCATGCAGAGGGAGAGCCTTGGCGAAAGGATCTCCGAATTCATCACCATAGCGATTGCGAAATTGTCGTCCAGTGAGCCCACGAGAACGCAAGGTTGACAATGCGATATCCGGTGTTGTCGCGTGCCTCAAAGGCATGAACGTCGGAGGGGGCCACGAACACAAGCGCGCCGGCTGACAAGTTTGCTCTCCATCAGCAGACAATTTTGTTTCATGGCAGCGAGCCCAATCGCAGCCCACGGCGACGTTGTGTTCGGAAAGGCCATTGAAACGTTTGCTATAGGATGGAGCATGCCAGACCCCGCGTTCACCACCGTTGAGGCCCTGCTAGACCGCTACGATGTGTTTTTCCTAGATGCCTATGGCGTTTTGGTAAATTCAGAAGGCGCGTTGCCCGGGGCGGCTGCTTTCCTGGAACAACTTGAACGGCGCCGCAAATCCTATTGGTTGCTTTCCAACGACGCGGCTCGTGGGGTGCACACCTCCTGGCAGCGGTACACAGGCTTTGGGTTGCCATTGCGTGTCGACCGCATCTTGACCTCGGGCACCTTGCTGCCAACGTACTTTCAACAAAACGGCCTCGAAGGCGCTCGCTGTCTGGTTTTGGGCACCGAAGATTCGCGGGCTTATGTGGAGGCCGCCGGTGGCCACGTGTGCGCCTATGACGATCGCAGCGCCACGGTGTGCGTGCTCGCGGATGACATGGGCTTTCCTTTTCTCGACACCCTGAATGACGTTGTCTCCGTGTTGCTTGACCGCCTGGAAAAGGGCCTTTCCACGCATTTGGTCCTGCCCAATCCCGACCTTGTCTTTCCGCGTCGGGATGGTTTTGGCATCACCGCGGGGGCCATGGCGGTGGCAATTGAGGCGGTTTTGAGGTTACGTGATCCCACGGGGGGGCAGCGCTTCGTACCGCTTGGGAAACCTCACCCACCTCTGTTCGAGGCCGCGATGCTGCGGCTTGATGGGCAAGTGGCAAAGTCACAAATCATCATGCTGGGCGACCAGCTCATAACGGATGTCCTGGGTGCCGCGCGTTTTGGCATCGATTCGGCGCTTCTGCTGACCGGGATCTCTCGCGCGTCTGAAGTTTCAAGCGCACAAGAACCACCCACCTTCGTGTTGCCTTCGTTGCTCAGCGTGTAGGTTCCGGAACCGAAACGCTCTGGATCAGGGTTTGCACGCTCAATGTGCAAAGGAGAAATAGGCATGGCACACAAAGAAAGCGCAAACCTCATGGGAAAAGCGAAGGGTGCTGCCAGAAAGGCCGCTTCGTATTTGACTGGGCAACCGGGCATCTTGGCGACGCTCAAACAAGAGCACGCTGAAGTGGCCGGTTTGATGGACAAGATATCGGCGACCAAAGGCAAACCTAACATCAGCACCGAGCGCTTGTCGCTGTTCGAGCAGCTTCGTCGCGAGCTTCTCGCACACGCGCATGGCGAAGAAAAGCAGTTCTACCCTCGGCTTTTGCAATTCACGGAAACGGAGTCCCTGGTGAAAGAATCATTCGCCGATCACAAACAGCTTGAAGAGCTCATAGATGAGCTCACTCGCTTGGAAGAAACCGATCCTGCATGGATGGACACGTTTGGTGCTTTGCGCGACAATGTCCTAAGCCACGTGGAAGAAGAAGAAACGGTTTTGTTTCCCAAAGTCGAAGGCGTTCTTGATGCCGATGACTTGCGGGTGGTGGAGCAAGCGTATCTGCGACAAAAGAAAACCGAAATCGCCGCGTTCAGCTGAGTGGTTTTAAGAAGGGGACCCAAATAAACCCGGGCAGCGTAGGCCGCCCGGGATTTGGCGTGGTTGGATCATGTGCCTTTACAGATGTCACCTTCGCGACAGGCGATAATCCGACTCAATGAATCGAAGGGATTGCCACAATCCTCATTGCGAATCTCTGCGAGGCACTCCGTCAGTTCCTTTTGCACGACGCCTCCTGGGCATTCGCGGGCGTTAAGATCGTCACGCCACTCGTCTTTCACCTTGGTAAGGCAGACCTCTTGTGATGTGTAGTCTTTGTCAGGACCGACCTTCCCGCAGCGAACTTCACGGTCGCATCGAGCTTGAGCTATTTGTTCGACGGCTTGGTTTTGTGTGCCTGGGACTGCCGTGGCCTCATTCGTGGACGGCTCGTTCGTTGCGACGGGGGAAACTGGGTCCACAACCGTGGGACTCGTTTCCCTCTTGCACGCTGTGACGCTCATGATGGCTGTCGCTGCAAGCACGCCTAACCAGTTTATACGGTTCATTCAAAGGTCCTTTCGTTGTTTAAGCCGCTTGGGCCACAATGGTTCAGCCTGTGGCTTTGTGCAGTTGGCGTGCCAATCCCACATCGCTGCAACCCCCCCGAAAAATCGGGGACGGGTCGCGGGCTACGCTACGAAAAGCTCCCAATGTGCTGGCGCAGAAACCACAAGTCGGACTATGTGCTGGAAGTGGGCTTAGGCTTGCCGTAGCTCCGAAACTTCTCCAACACCCGATCCATTTCCTCGTCGGGCAACAGGACGGGATCGGCCATTTGCAGCACGCGTACGTACTGTTCAGCCAAATCTTCCACTGTAACGGCCAGCGCGAACGCGGTTTGCACCGAAGGGCCCACAGCCACGATGCCGTGATTGCCGATCAAACACGCTTTGCGATCCTGCAGCGCTGCCAAAATGGAATCCGAAAGCTCTTGGGTTCCAAACGTGGCGTAGCGCGCGCAGCGCAGGTCGCGGCCACCCCCGGCGGCCACCATATAGTGAAAGGCGGGAATGCCGCGCTCTAGACATGCCAAAGCCGTGGCAAACGGAGGGTGCGCGTGCACCACCGCAGACACTTCGGGCCGCGCCTGGTAAATGTCACGATGAAAACGCCATTCGCTTGAAGGGCGCGGAAAAGCGTCTTCGTCGGGCGTTTCCGTCAGCTTGAGTGAAGCCAAGCTGTTTGCTCGCAGATCAGCGTAGGGGATGCCCGACGGCGTGATGAGATAGCCTTTCGGCGTTCGCGCGCTGACATTGCCGCTGGTACCCCGAGACAATCCCTGAGGCGCAAACTGTTGGCATACGCGGACTATCGACTGTCGCAAAGAATCGTGCTTCATAGCGTTGTTATGGAATTCTGTGGCCCTTGGCGGCTTCCCAAAGCGCGTACCAGTCTTGCCGATCCAGTTTGAGATGGGCGGCACCTGCAAGATCGCGGATGCGATCCTCTTTGTTGGTTCCGATCACGGGCACGCAACCCGAGGGGTGAGCCAGCACCCAGGCGTGAACCAGTGACGAAACCGAAACGCCCCCATATTTGTCCGACAACGCCGCGCAGGTTTGCCGAATGCGAGAGGCGGCGGCGTCATTGGGGTCAAACAGGCGCCCGCCTCCTAGCGGCGACCAAGCCATCGGTCGGATGCCACGCTGTTGGCACTGATCGAGCGTGCCGTCGTAGAGCGATCCCATTTGCAATAGATTCAATTCAACTTGGTTGGTTACCAAGGGCATAGACAGCCGGCTTTGCAGCAATTCAAACTGCGACACGGTGTAGTTTGACACTCCTACCGCTTTCACCTTGCCCGCGGCCACCACGCGCTCCAGCCCGGTGGCGGTGTCGCTGGCCGCACAAAACCAATCGGGCCTATGGATCAACACCACATCAAGCGCGTCCACGCCCAAGAGCCGCAGAGATTTGTCCACGCTCTTTTCAATGCGCTCCGCCGAGGCGTTGTAAAAGGCCACGGTTCGTTCGGGGTGCCGGTGGTTGGGCACGTAGATGCCCAGCTTGGTGATGATTTGTAGCCGTTGCTTCAGCGTGGGCGACAGCTTCATCGCCTCACCCAGACGCTCCTCAACGTCGTAGCCGCCATAAACTTCCGCCGTGTCGATCGTGGTCATGCCCAGATCGGCGCACAAGTTCAGCCGCCGTTCGATGGCGGATGCGGTGGCAAGCTCGGGTTCGGCCAACAGCCGCCAGGTGCCGTACACCAGCTGGGACACGGAGGGGCCTTGGGGACCAAGATTTATGTGCGGAATCATTTGGGTATCGTGCCTTAAGCGCGCGGGCTTCTGCAATCTTTGCCTGTGCTAGGCCGGCACAGTGCCAAAAAAGGCGTACACATCGTCAAGATCTTCAGTGCGGGGGCATTCCGGGGGCAAGCTCTCTAGCAAAGTGGCGCCATAACGTTTGCGGGTGATGCGGCCATCCAGAATTGCCACCACGCCTCGATCGCCGTTGGTGCGAATCAAGCGACCGAAGCCTTGCCGCAACGACAGCGCCGCCCGCGGCAGTTGATAGCTGGCGAAGGGGTCGCCATTTTGCTCGCGGATGCGATCGATGCGCGCGGCCGTGAGTGGATCATCGGGAACCGCGAAGGGCAACCGATCCATCACCACCAAGGACAGCGCTTCCCCGGGCACGTCCACGCCCTCCCAAAAGCCTTGCGTGGCCAGCAACACCGAGCCCACATTGGTTCGTAAGGCGTCAAGCAGCGCATGGCGGGGCCGCTCGCCTTGCACCAGCAAAGGAAAGCGGTTGGCCGCGCGGAACATGGTTTCAGCCACACGTAAGGCGCGAAAGCTCGTGAACAACAACAACGCGCGCCCGCGTGCGGCGTCGCACAAGGCCAACGCGCGTTCCGCCGCCGCTTCGTTGTAGTTTCCCGCCGTGGGATCGGGCAAGTCCGCCGGCAAATAGATCAGCGCTTGCTCATGGTAGCGAAACGGCGACGCGAAGATGGCTTCATCGGCGGTGTCTTGCAGTCCCAAGCGTTGCTGCACATAAGAAAAGTTGTTGCCCACCGAAAGCGTGGCCGACGTAAAGATCATGGGCCCCGGGTGATTGTCGAAGAATTTTCCCAATACTGGCGAAACGTCAACCGGCGAGGCGCGCAAAGCCACGTTGCGAGGGGAGGCGGTGATCCAACGCACCTGATCTTTGGCTTGCGAGTCCACCAAAGTGGCCAATTCATCGCGCACGCTGACCGCACGACGGGCAAGGCCTGTTAAGGCGGCGACAATGTCAGCGCTGGGTGTGCGGAAATGGCCATCGGCTTCTGGCAAACCATACTCAGCAATGCGCGTCAGCAAGCCAGCGGTCTCGTCCAAAACGGTGTCGAGCGCGAGATAACGCTGATAGGGGCCAGCATCATCTTGGCCTGTGAACAGATCAGGCGGCAAGGGCACCCGCACTTCGTCGGCGCCGGTTTTGGGGGCGGGCAAACGCCGGCGTATGGCGGTGGCAAAATCGTCAGCCATCTGCGCGGTTCGCCGCGCCAATAAGCCCAAACGATCGGCCGCAGTGGCGGGCAAATGCGTGCGCCCCACGTCGCGCGCCAAGGCGGCGATGCGCTGGGTGGAGACGTGCAGGCCGAAGAATTCCGTAGCCACCTCTTCGATCTGGTGGGCCTCGTCGAAGATCACCACCTCGTAGGGGGGCAGCACCTGAGCGTCGGGCCAACGGCTGCGCAGCGCCAGATCGGCGAAGAATAGATGATGGTTGGTTAAGATGATGTGGGCACCCGCGGCGCGGTCACGCATGCGGGTGACGAAACACGAATCGTAGTAGCGACACCTAGGGCCTAAGCGCGTTTCGGGAGAAGCCGTCACTTCACGCCAAATGGGGGCGTCGTCGGCCACGTCGTCAAGGTTGGCTCTATCGCCGGTGCTGGTTTCGGTGATCCACGTGGCAAGCCGGGCCACCAAAGGATCGGCAGCGCCGGGCATAAAGGTTTGTCGATCGTGATCGTAAAACCGCCGCAAACAAACGTAGTTCGACAGCCCCTTCATCACCGCAAACGAAAACGCATCGGGCAGCGTGCGTTGCAAGCGCGGCAGGTCGATGCGCGCGATCTGATCTTGTAGCGTGCGCGTGCCCGTCGCCACCACCACCTTGCGCCCCGAAAGTATGGCGGGCACCAAATACGCGAGGGTTTTTCCTGTGCCGGTGCCTGCTTCGCATAGCAGGCGTTCGTCAAATTCAAGTGCGTCGGCCACCCGGCGTGCCATGGCCAGCTGGCCTGGGCGGGGTTCATAGCCAGGCAGTTCATCGGCCAAAGGGCCGTTGGTGCCCAGCAAAGCCGCCGCGAGATCTGCGAGCATTAGGTGGCCAGTTTTCGGCTGGCTTTTTCCACCAGTCCCGACGTGCCGAAGCGGCGCTGTAGCTCTGCGAAAACATCATCAATGGGCACGCCCGCAGCTTCCAATCCCACCATCACGTGAAAGATGAGATCGGCGGCTTCGTGCGCGGTGTGTTTGCGCTCGTCCGTTGGCAACGATTCGGCCAACTCGCCGGCCTCTTCATGGATCTTCTCAAGGATCTTCGGCCAGCCCTTGGTGAGCAGTGACGCTACATAGGATTTTTCAGACACTTGGGTGCGGCGGCTTTTGATCACCGTGGCCACCTGCGACAGCACCACCGCGGGCGGGGCGCTGGGGCCGTCGTCTTGCACCAACCCGTCAGCGGTGGCCGTGCGGAAAAAACACGATGTGGCGCCCGTGTGGCATGACGGTCCTTCGGGGTCCACGAGGTACAGCACGGCGTCGCCGTCACAATCAACGCGCATCTGTCGCACGTGCAGGGCGTTGCCTGATGTCTTGCCTTTTTCCCAAAGTTCGCTGCGCGAGCGGCTCCAAAACGTTGCCAACCCGGTGCGTGCCGTGTGGCGCAGCGCTTCGGCGTTGGCGTAAGCCTGCATGCGAATCACGCCGGTGGAGGCGTCCTGGGCCGTCACACACACCAGGCCGTCGCCAGAAAAACGCACTGCGTCTAAGAGACTGTCGACGCCATTGGGAAAAAGATCCATCGCGTCGCTGGTTTCCCTGAAACTTAGCCTCGGCGCAACCCCTGATCTGCAGAAGCGTCAGGGGTCGCAAATCACAAGATTTGACAGATGTGCGCGAAGGTGTAGATTTGTCCTACATGTATGCCTGTGACTGTGTCAGAGGCAGCGTGCAAACCCAAGAGGAGCTTCGCCATGACCCATCTCGATCGCCGTTTCGACACGCGCATTCCTTTCGAGACCTATCTGACGGCCTACGTGGACGATCGGCCCACGCGGGGCTTCACCGTGAACATCAGCGAAACAGGCCTGTATTTGAACACGCTGCCCAAAACCAGCGCTCCGGCCGATCGGGCCGTGGGCATTGAGTTGGCGCTGCCGGGCGTACCCGAGACCATTTGGGCCGCCGGCAAACTTTGTTACGGCACCGAAGACGATTATTTTCAGGGACGGGGCGTGCGGTTTACGGCCATGGCGGATCGACACGCCCGGTTGGTGCGGCATTTTTGCTACCGCCTGCGCATGCAGACCGCAAAGCAGCGCCGCACCTTTCATTTGCCCGCGTGATCGTGCGATGAGCTTTGTGAGCGCCCGGCGCGCTATAGCCCAAGCACACAAGGCGGCCGTTGCATGAAAGTTCCTGAGATAGTTCTGATTCGCTCCCAGCACAAACCTGGCAGCCTGGCGCGCATTCTCACCGTCATAGGTGAAGCCGGGTTGGTTGTTGAAGGTCTGCGCCAAGTGCGGCGCGACTACATGTCCACAACATGGGAGATCACCATTGAGCCCGACGATCCGCGCGAGACCGACGACGTGTTGGCCGCCATCGACGCGCTCGACAACGCCAAAGTTTTGGGGCGCTCGGATCGCGTGTTTGAACGTCACCGCGGTGGAAAAACCTGCGTGAAGTCGCGCATGGAGATCTCGAGCCTCGAACGGCTGCGCGATCTTTATACGCCCGGCGTGGCGCGTGTGTGCTTGGCCATTCACGAAGATCCTTCGCTGGCGCGCACCTACACAGGGCTTTCCAACAGCGTGGCTGTGATCACCAATGGCACAGCGATTTTGGGCTTGGGCGACATTGGCCCAGTGGCTGGATTGCCGGTGATGGAAGGCAAGGCCGCGCTGTTCGCGGAGCTTGTTGGTATCTCAGCGACGCCGATTTTGATCAACGAAAAAGATCCCAAGAAGATCATTGAAACCATCATCGCCATTGCGCCCTCGTTTGGCGCGATTCAACTTGAAGACATAAGGGCTCCTGAGTGCTTCGAGATTGAGCAAGCTTTGATTGAGCGCTTGGATCGTCCTGTTATGCACGACGATCAGCATTGCACTGCGATTGTGGTGTTGGCCGCCTTGTTGGGGGCCACCAAACGCGCGGGCATTTCGCTGAGCGAGAGCGTGGTGGGGCAAATTGGCTTGGGGGCCGCGGGCTTGGGCATATGTGATTTGCTGATCAAGTACGGCGTCAAAGGCATGGTGGGCTCCGATCTAAATCTCACCGCCCAGGAGCGCCTGGCTAGCATGGGGGGACAGCCTTTGGACTTGGCGGGGGTGATGGCCACCGCGGACGTGGTCGTGGCCACCACGGGCGTAAAGGGGCTGATCAAGGCCTCGATGGTGCGGCCGGGGCAGGTCATCTTGGCGCTGTCGAACCCGGAGCCGGAGATTGAGCCTGAAGTGGCCTTGGCCGCGGGCGCGCGGTTTGCAACCGATGGCAAAGTGGTGAACAACGTGCTTGGTTTTCCGGGCGTGTTCCGGGGCGCTTTGGATGCGCATGCCACACGCATCACTGACGCCATGTTGATCGCCGCCGCGGAAACGTTGGCGGCTTTGGCCCCGGGCGATGCCTTGGTGCCCGATCCGCTTGACCGCACCGTGCATGCGCAAGTGGCTGCGGCTGTGAAAGAAGCGGCGATGGGGTTGGTGTTGGGGTCTGCGGGAATCTAGCTCCGCAGGGGCGCCGCTTTTCCCAAAGCTTCAAAAACCTGTTGCCGCAGTTCATCCAACGTGAACGGTTTGGACAAGAATCGTACCTGGCCCCGCGCCACACCGTGTTGCACCATCACGTCATCAGCATAACCCGACATCAAGGTCGCCGCCAAATCCTTGTGCGTGCGTGTAGCGCGATCCCAAAGTGAGGTGAATGGGGCGGTACACGAAATTCATGAAACCAAAGCCCGAGCCATGCCACTGGGTTCGCCCCGAGAGCCCGTAGTCGTTTGTAACGACATTGTCAGCAAAACTGCGTTCCTCAAGCCCAATGCCGTGTAGCAGGCCTCCATCCGCGCCCACCTCCAAGTTCAGCCAATCCGCGACATGACGTGTGGCGGAAAAGCCGGCGAACCACCTTTGCGATCGACCCTGCAAAATGAACCGGCGCTCGGGATCGCGAAAATTCTCCCGCGTGTAGTACTCGTAGGCGGCGTTGCCGCGAAGCACCCAGCGGTCCGAAAGCGTGGCATCGAAACTGTAGTTAACCAAGGTGCCTTGGAACTGGCGCGCCAAACCCGCCCCGGAAGCTCGGTTGACTTGCACGCCCAGGAAAGGAAATTGATTGTCGAAGTGGTTCAAGAGCAGTCGGTGCGCGCCGTAGTCCACGGCCACCGTGGCGCTCTTGTATTCGTATTCCTCGCGAAACCGGTACGGCATGCCGTCGTTGAGCTGCGGGAAATCGTAGGGCCGCCGCCGCTCGGTTGTTTGATTAATCGCGGCCATCACGCCGAGTTTGCCCTTGCGATAAAAGGCGCGGGCGCCGGTGTCGAAGCGGTTGGCGTAGCCGAGTCCCATGCGCGCATCGACTCCTGATGTCGCTCGCTTTTTCAAAACCAGGTTCACCGACCCGCTGTATGCGTTTGTGCCATAGCGGACGGAAGCTGGCCCCTTCAAAACTTCGATGCGTTCAACATCTGCAATGGAGAGGCGATTGAGCACGCCATCGCCTGACGAGGGCTCCCACACGGGAACGCCATCGATCATGATCAGCACCTTGTTTACGTAGTTAAATTGCAGCGCCCCGCGTGCCGTCACCATGTCGCGGGTAAAGTTGGTGTTGTAAAGATGCAGCCCGGCCACGGTGGACAAAGCGTCGGCCAAATTGGTGAAGCCATGGGCCTCAATGGTTGAATGTTCGATCACCTGAACTGATGAAGGATTCTCCAGCACCGATCCCGAAGTTGCGGACGAGACTTGGACAGGCAGGTCCAATAGCTCTTCCAAGGACATCTGAAACAGCGGCGGCGAAGATGCGTCGTCCATTGCCCAAGCCGCAGATGGGCAGACCATGCTTGAGGACAATGACAAAATGGCCAGCGTGACCAACCCCTGCAGGTGACGGCCCCCAAGACGCTCAAAGGCGGCCCCGAACAAGGTGCACCCAAACATTCCCCGTATTAAACACGGCTGCCGCAAATCTGCCCAAAATCATCGCCGAATTGCACCCCTTGCCTGGGGGCGCTTGCCATGTGCCTGGCGACGCGGCTTGACGCTGTTGCAACGGGGGCCTAAACCCAAGGCGACGGAGCCATGAGTGACATTCCGCAAACGCTGCCGGCGGCTGGACCGCTGTACCCGGTTTTTATGAAGCTGGTCGGGCGGCGTGTGTTGGTTGTGGGGGCCGGGCCTGTGGCCGCGGCGAAGTATGCGGCGCTGCGCGAGGCAGGTGCGGTGGTGCGATTGGTGGCGCCCGAGATCAGCCCCGCGCTTGCGGCACACGGTCTAGAGGGCGCCGAAGTGTGTCAGCGCGGCTTCGAAGAAAGCGACCTCGAGGACGTTTATTACGTGGTGGCGGCGGCGCCGCCTGACGTCAATAGGGTGGTTGCGGCGGCGGCCGAATCTCGGTGTTTGTTCGTCAATGCGGTGGATGATCTGGCTTCCGCAACCGCGTTTGCCTGCGGTTTGGTGCGCCGGGGCGCGGCCACCATTGCGATCTCCACGGGTGGCGACGCCCCCGCTTTGGCTGGCCTTCTGCGTGAAGGCTTGGAAGCCGTTTTGCCAGAAGACATCGAAGCCTGGCTGCAGGAGGCACGCACACAGCGCGAGGCGTGGCGGCTGGAAAAGTTGCCCATGGCGCAACGCCGTCCCCGTTTGCTTGAGGCCATCAACGCGCTTTATGAAGCGCGCGCCAAGCCTTCCGGGGGCGTCCCATGAACCATCCAGGTCGCGTAACCCTCGTGGGGGCAGGTCCTGGCGATCCCGACCTTTTGACCGTGCGTGCGGTTCGGCGTTTGGCCGAGGCGGACCTTGTGCTTTACGACGCTTTGTCGTCGCCCGAGGCGCGCACGCTGGCACCCGAGGCGCGGTGGTTTTTTGTGGGCAAACGCGCCGGCAGCCATTCCATGGCGCAAGACACGATTAACCGGCTGATGATTCGCGAGGCCTTGCGCGGCCGGCACGTTGTGCGGCTGAAAAGCGGGGATCCGTTTGTGCTGGGACGCGGAGGCGAAGAGGCGTTGGCATTGGTGGCGGCGGGCATTGCCTTCGAGGTTGTGCCGGGGGTTAGTTCGGCAATCGCTGCGCCAGGCCTGGCGGGCATTCCGGTCACCCATCGCGGACTTTCCACCGGTTTTGTTGTGGTGTCAGGGCACGCCGAATCGGCCTACGCGGCGTTGCTGGACGGCTTGGCGCCGAAAAGCGCCACCGTGGTGGTGTTGATGGGGGTGGGCGCGCGCCGGGCCATTGTTGATCGCTTGTTGGCGCGTGGCTGGGCGGCCAACACCCCTAGCGCTTTGCTTGCTGGCACCGCCACCCCGGGCGCATGGCAATGGACGGGGCCTTTGCATCAGCTGCCCGATGTGGCGTTTCCCGAGCCCGCCGCCCCCAGCGCCGGTTACGGCATCATGCCGCGCTCGCCCGGCATTTTGATCATTGGCGACGTGGTGCAACTAGCGCATGCGCTGCAACAGCCGACGGTTGCCACCGCGTCCGCGCTGTAATTGCTTTACTCAACGCAAGCAATCGGAGCAAATGCCGTCATGCCGCTTCGCCGCGTGACCTTGGATGAACTGACGATTACCGATGAGCCCGCGTTTGCAGCGTTGGCGGTTTATCCGAAGCTCAAGCACGTTTTGCAACAAGCGAAGTACCCGTTTTTGTTGCCTACGTCGGACACTGAGTTGTCATGGGATCGGGCGCTGTTTTTGAACCTCACGTTTTGGAATGGCCAACAAGGCGCCGACGTGTTGATGGACGAATACGTTTCGGCCGACATGATTGCGCACGTGGCTTGGCATCACCTTGCCAACAATGCGATACAAACCGCCACGGCAGCCAGCGCGCCCACGCCCCTAAGTTTGTTCTTTGGCGAATCCATTGCCAGCGCGTTTGACCTCTATTTGTTGGGCAAACTTCTGCGATCGGCGCCGGGCTGCGATTTTATCACCACGCAAGTTCCGATCATTTCCGAGGCCGCTCAAGAAGCGGGCTTGCCGGAACGCGGCTTTACAAACTTGCTTGAAGGCATAGCGGGCGATCCAGAGCGGGCATTTGAGGATATGCGCGCGCTGTTGCTAGACATCACGCAGGCGCTGCTGCCGGCCACCGACGCCCAGCAGGCGCAAGCCATCATTGAAGATCACAGTGGTCACCGCTTTGCGCCCCTGTTGCACCACTACCAAATCTCCAATTGGCTGCTTTACGCCCGCGCCTACAGCGGCGCCAACGAAGCCGTGCAAACAGAGGTGCTTCGAATCGATTCGTGCCTGCGCGAAGCCCCTTCGTCGTTGCAGTGGCTTGCCCACCATTGGCTTAAATAGCTCACCAACGAGGCCGCGTGGTTGCGCGCCACAAGGCTACACAGACGGCCGTGGCCGTGGATCTCATAGCGACGCATGACCCAATCGGTGAAAAACCCGCTGCCGTCGGGAGCGACAGCCAATGCGACGGGGCGAAACGCGTTGCCCTTGCACCAGAATTGACATCTTGCCCTTGAGTGATGCGCCATGGGGGCGCAGATGATGGGTTTCGATGCGACGATCACTCCATGAGGCAACGATGACAGCGTCGCCGTAGTCGGGGGGCAGGGCGGCTGTGGCGCCGGTAACAACACCGGTGACGCCTTCCCCAACGCCGTTGATCATAGACAAAGTTCCGGGCAGCTCGCCCTTCCACGCCACAAAGGGGTGATCCGCGGCGCGACCATATTTGTACTTGAAGCCGAAATCGGCGCCTTCGATCAGGTCCAGCAGGCGATTGGGCGGACGCACCTCGGGGTGATCGTCGATCGAGATAAGGTGCGTGCCCGCGAAAAACGTCAGCGCAAATGGATTCCAGAATCCGGTGGCGTAGCGTGTACACCCTGTGCCCTGAGGCCGGCAGCGAAACACATTGCCCCCTTCGCCGCCCCCGCTTACCCCCTGGCCATCGCTGCCCCGCAAGGTGTAGATGAATCCGAAGTTTTCTCCGAAGCCAATATAAAGATCCCCATCGGTCTAAGACGGCGGGAGGGTCAATGGCTTCTGCGGCCTCACCGCCAGGGCGGTGGCGGGGCAGCCCAATGCGAAGGCGCAAACCATTGAGCCAAAAAGGCAGGTGGCGATGGAACGAAGGGCGTGCCTCAAGCGTGGCTCCTTAGGAGAACTTGAATCGTCAGCGGGAAGAAGCCGCTGTAGGGGGGAATCGTTCAAACTGAGCGATGGGTGCCAGCGCGGCCAGTCATCATTCCTTATGACTGAACAGGTGAGTAGGCGAATCGACTTAATGCGCGTCGGCCATGATCGCGGGCGGTTGCATCGGCGATGCCGGCCCAATCCCGCGCCGCCTATCTCTCCGTGTCCAACACGTGCCGGACTTTCTGTGCCAGCGAGCTTGGCGTGAAGGGCTTCTGCAGAAACTCCATCTCTGCCGCCAAAACGCCATGACGAACAACAGCGTCGTCGGTATATCCCGACAGAAACAGCACCTTCACGCCGGGCTTCATGGCGGCCACTTGCTCAGCTACGAGCCGTCCGCCCATGTTGGGCATCACCACGTCCGTCGCGAGCAGGTGGATAGGTCCTGCGTAGCCCTCGACCACCTCGATGGCTGCCTCCCGTTACTGGCCTCTAAAACATTGTAGCCGCAGGTCTGCAGGATGTGGCGAGCCAGCGCCCGAACAGCGTCTTCGTCTTCTACCAGCAGCACCGTTTCATGACCATTTGGCATAACGGTAGGTCCTGACCATGACATTCTTGCCGTGAGAACATCATGCACCTGCGGCAGGTAGACCTTGAAGGTCGATCCCATCCCCGGCTCGCTGTACACATCAAGGTGACCGTTGCTATGGGTGATGAAGCCGTAAACCATAGAAAGTCCGAGCCCGGTTCCTTGCCCCAGTTCCTTCGTTGTGAAGAATGGCTCGAAAATCTGTGACTTCGTTGCTTCGTCCATACCGATGCCGGTGTCGGAGACAGCCAGTAAGACATAAGGGCCGGGCTTAACATGGGGACGAGTGCGGCAGTAGCTCTCATCGAGTTCAACGTCAGCTGTCTCGATGGTCAGCTTGCCCCCTTGTGGCATGGCGTCTCGAGCGTTGATGCTCAAGTTCACAATCACTTGTTCTAGTTGCCCGGGGTCAGTTTTGACTCGCCCCAAGTCGGCGGCGAGTTTCGTTTTTACCTCAATGTCTTCACCCAACAGCCGGACGAGCAAGCGTTCGCTGTCCGTAACGACGGCGTTCACGTCCAGAACCTTCGGCTCCAGCACGTGCTTGCGGCTAAACGTCAGCAGTTGCCGTGTGAGGGCAGCCGCCCGCTCCCCGGCGTTCCTGATTTCCGTGACCAACGCGATCGTCTCATCGGCCGCGGGCGGGTTCGTCAATAGGATTTCGCTATTGCCGGGGGATTGGGGGGAGCTATGGGCACGATCGCCAAGCGAATTCTGCTCGTCGATGACGACATCGACGTGTTGTAACCCGAGATAATGGTGAGCAGGTTGTTAAAGTCGTGGGCCACGCCGCCGGCAAGCCTACCGATGGCCTCCATCTTTTGTGCCTGCCGGAACTGTTCTTGTAGTCGCTTCTTCTCTGTGATGTCCTGTGCGAAGACTGAAGTGGCAAGGACTTTTCCAGTTCGGTCTCGCACCGGCGAAAAGTTTACGGAAACGTCGATGAGCTTTCCATCCTTCCTGCGCCGCACTGTCTCGAAAGGAGGCACATTGTTCCCTTGTGCGATCATCTGCATCATCCGTCTGTACTCATCAAGGCGGTCTGCGGGGATGATGACAGTGATGTGTTTGCCGAGGACTTCGGACGCTGGATAACCGTACAACCGCTCTGCCGCGGGGTTCCAACTGGTGATTGTCCCGTCGAGGTTCTTACCGATAACGGCGTTGTCATTGCCTTCGATGATGGACGCCAGCTTGAACGCCGTCTCCTCCACCTGCCGCCGAACTGTCAAATCATGCAGACAGATCAAAATTGCCTCACGTTCCTCATAACTGATGAGGGTTGCGGAGACTTCAACGGGAACGCATGTGCCGTCTCGCATTACGATCTCCTCGTCCAGCGGGGCAAGGGACCCTTCTCGCTTCGTGGATTCAATCAGCGCTCGCAGGGCATCGTGATACTTCTCGGCAAACACATCGAAGACCGGTGTGCCCAGGAGTTCGTCGCAGGGCGACGCACCAACCAGTCTGGCGAAGGCCGAGTTGCAAAAGGCGATCTTGCCGTTCAGGTCCACCAACACGGCATCTGGCATCAATTCAAGCAGGCGGCGGTAGCGTTCTTGACTGGCTCGCAGCGCATCCTCCGCTGCCTTCTGGCTTGAGATGTCGCGTGTGACCTTGGCAAAGCCGACGTGCTGGCCGAAGTGGTCTCGTAGGGCGGTGATCGTGACGATGGCCCAAAACAATGAGCCATCCTTTCGTACGCGCTGCCCTTCCTCCTCATAGCGGCCCTCGGCGAGCGCGATCTTAAGTTCTTCGTGCGGGTGGCCCCTCGCCACATCAGGGGCGGTGTAAAAACAGGAGAAATGCTTGCCGATGATCTCGTGGGCTCTATAGCCCTTCATCTGTTCCGCACCGGTGTTCCAACTGGCGACGTTGCCCGCCGGATCCAACATAAAGATCGCGTAGTCCCTGACCGATTCAACCATCAATCGGAATGGGTCTGAGGCGTGGTGGGCAAGAGTCGACGTGATTGACGGCCCCCTATGTTCGTCTTCCATTTGACCCGCCGCGAGTGTGCCTGGCCCCAAGAGGGACTATTTCGGTAGACTCGACCACAAATATCCCCAGCGCAAGCGCGTTTTTGGAAATTCGGCAGGGTCGCTGGTAAGGCCATAGATATGTTCGCGCGGATCGGCTTTTTGACCGCCCTGGGTATAAAGGTTGGTCACCACGCGCAACATGTCGGGTGGTATGTACGCGAACGCTTCTTCGCCGCCTTCGTAAGTCACGCCATCTACGATGGTTTTGCGGGTGAAAAATGCATGTAGCAAGCCATCGTCGGCAGCCGCGTAAACCAGGCTGGTTCTGTCCTTTTGCTGTTCGTGGAACTGCTTGCCACCTGGCAGCGAGCTAATGCCCGGTGGCCCCAGCTCTATGGGGGTAGAGTTTACGAACGCGCCCAACACAGCTTTGTTGCGTTGTTTTGGATCTCCCAGCATCCACTGCGCTATGCGCTCGGCTTCGTCTACGGTGTTGCCAAGGCCCAAAGCAAACAGCTCGTCGCGGTTGGGCTGGCCGGTTCCCGCATCAATGTCTTGGGTGTCGTAAGCTATCAAGTGGCCGCGCCAGGTGGGAAAATCAACCCGGGCGTCAAACAAGATCCCACCAGGGGTGATCTCATCAGCTTCGGTTTGCACGCCCGAAACTGCGGACGCAGGCGTGGTGGAGTACGAGCCTTTGATGGCATCGAAGGTGGGTCCCACGGTGGCGTTGGGATCATCCCATTGCACGCGGCAGTCGAGGTTGGCGCAGGTGGTAAGACCTGCGGCATCCACATCGCCCGGGCCATTGGTTTCACCATCGGTGATGAGCAAGATGAAGTTGTCGCGGCAAACCAGGGCGTCGCCGGCCTTGATGTCTTCCATGTAGTGCCAGGCTGAGTACCGCTTCGTTCGACGATTTCAACCTTGTTCGCGGCCAGCTCATCAACGTTGTTAACTGGGGCATTGAGACGGGCTCGGGGCCACTGACGGGTTGGACAGGCCCTGCCAGGGTTCCGTCTGACTTTGCCCGCAACTCCGGCTCATTCGGGATGGCTATGGGCCAATACTGTGGCTCGAATCTCTGCGCCCCAATCCAAACAGTGACAGGACTATCGCCAAACACGATGTACACCTTATCGGTATGGACAAAGGTCAACACAACCGACAGCGGCACAATCAAACTGACCGTGCCGCAAAACCCCACCAACCACGTCTGGTT
>JBBSJE010000122.1:0-17643 GCA_038257535.1 Polyangia bacterium | reverse complement strand
TGCTGATCCCGATCATCGACACCACGCTCGTTACCTTCAGCCGCTCACTGCAGGGGCGTCCGGTGTCGCAAGGGGGGCGGGACCACACGTCCCACAGGTTGGTTGCGCTGGGGTTCTCTGAGCGGGTCGCTGCGGCGGTGCTTTGGGCTGGGGCACTCGCGGCAGGTTTGCTGGCGGTGGGCCTTGAGCATGTGGCGCCGCCCATGACGGCGTTTGTCATCATCTCGGTCCTCATGCTGGTGGGTTTCGTGTTGCTGTTCTTGGGGCGCGTGAAGGTTTACGCTCCCATGACCCCAAAAACGGCGACTTCTGGCAGAGCCTTTGTGCCCACGTTGGCAAACTTTGCTTACAAACGGCGCATCTTCGAGGTTCTGTGCGATTCCACCGTGGTGGCCCTGGCCTACTATGGTGCGTACTTGTTGCGCTTCGAGGGGCAGTTGGTCGATGCGCCTTACGCTTGGTTCCACCAAAGTTTGCCCTTGGTCATGTGCGCACAGATGTTGATTCTGCTGGTGAGGGGGCAATACCGTGGGATCTGGCGCTACACATCGATTGACGATGTAGGGTCCATCGTGAAAAACGTCCTGGCAGCCTGTTTGGGCAGTGCGGTTGTCCTGATTTGGCTTAGCCCCGCTTTCTCTTGGTCTGTGGTCATCATCGACGCAGTTCTGCTCCTGCTGGGCATTGCAGGAAGCCGCCTGACCGTCCGGTTGATTCGCCACAGGGTGTTGCCTCGCAGCACGGGTTGTGGCCGCAAAATTTTGATCTTTGGCTCGGGCGAGTTGGGGCAGGTTGTGCTGCGCTTATTGCTGTCGCGGCGTGAGCTTGGTCTGGTGCCTGTGGGCTTCGTGGATGACGATCCTTCCACTCATGGTCGCGTGATCCTTGGCGTTCGCGTGCTGGGATCTGCCGAGTGCTTGGGCGATGCCAAGCTTCGCCAGGATGTTGAGGAAGTTGCGCTTGCCGATGACAACGCCAGTCCCCAGCGTCTTGAGGAGCTGCGTGCGATTCTTGAGCGCAACCGGTTGCGTAGCTGGCAACTCTCGTTCTTGAGCGATTCGGCGCCCCATGCTTCAGCGGTGGCCCGCGCGAGCTGACAACAGGCGAACCCGTGCTCGCGCCGTAACGGCACTCACGAGATCCCCATGCTGTTCAGCGGCAGTCGCTTTCAGCGTTTGAAAAGCTATCTGCTCATCGAAGCTGAACCCTGAGTCGTCGTGGCTGTTGGCAAATGCGAGCGCGCGATCCGGGGCGTTTCGCTGCATGAGCAGTCGCAAAGCCTCCACGACCAGGTGTCCGTTATGGGGATGGCGCTCAAGGCCCCGGGCTAGGGCGTCGTCGGCGCCTTGCCAATCGTCTGCGGCCTGAAGAGTTGCCGCGGCCTCAACGAAGCTGCTCGGTTGGGTGGCAAGCAGCAACAGATCCTCCGCGCTTGCCAATTTGAACTCTCTTGATTGGGTGGAAAGTGCCAAGGTGGTGCGTTCGGTCGCGGCCAGCTCTGGCTCTTCGGCCACCTCAAGCGCGCGGGCGCTTGCAGTTTGGGCCAAGTCCGTGTGCTGATGCTTCTGAAGCACAAACGCAAGCTGCATGAGCGCCCCTTGGGTCTGTGGAACCGCCTCAAGCACAAGATGGGGTGGCAGTGATTGAAGCAAAGCGTGTGGATCGGTTGGGGCCCCAAGGAGGGCTGATTTTCTGAACGCCAGAGCAGCCTCCGCCGGGCGGTTTTGTTGCACCAGCCATTCGGCCCACGTTCGTTTGAGCCCTCCGTCAACTGGATAGAGGCGCATCGCCCGTTGTAGGTGATGCTCTGCAATCTCGGAGTTGTGGGCGCGTGCTGCGAAGTGTGCCAACAGCGCTAAGTAGGGATCGGCAGGATGACGTGCGGATGCGGCTGCCGCTTGCTCATAGGTGGCAGAGCCCTTTGTCAGGCTGTCGCGCAATCGTTCGCCCTCCACCCAAGCTGTGCGCGGCATCGCCCACACCGCGGTCCCGAAGCACAACGTCCATAAGGCCAAGAAAGGCGCCACCCAACGCGCGGAAAGCGTCTTAGTTTGTTGCCGGTGAGGATCGCGAAGGTCTTGAATACGTCCCACGACGACGCCCACAGCCACGAGGGCGGGGACAGCAACGCCCGTAAGCTCTAGTGAGAAGCTGGCCAGCTCTTGAAGACACAGTCCAAGTAGCGCGAAAGCAGCACCGCACACGGCCGTTTCTAGCTGCGCCAACCAAGGCAGCACGCGGCGTAGAGCAACGAGCGCCACCAACGGGAAGATTGCAAGTGCCGGCCAACCCCATTCGGAAGCTAGCTGAAGCGGCAACGATTCGGGATAGCTAAGCCGAATGCCCTCCGAGGCATGACGGTAGGCGGAAATGGGGCCTTCGAATGCGCCGCGGCCCACGCCGGTAAGGCGAAAGTCAGCGATCAAAGCCAGCGCGTCTTTCCAGCCGCGCGTCTTTTGATTGTCGAATAGGCTTGCGAAGCCGCCGCTTAAACGTTGCTTGAGCACTTCATTGGTGAGCAGCACAGGCGCGGCCACCAATCCCACCAAAAATATTGATAGCGCGGCCGCTTTGGCCCATCCGTAGCGACGGGCCAAAAGCCGCGCGCCGAAGCCTGCAGTGGCGACGGTCAAACCCGCGAAGCTGGCGCGCGCGCCTGTTGTGGGCAACACCAGCACGCCGATGCCAACACAGCCCCAAGCTAGCCAGCGCAGCCAACCTGTCTCTTGAAATGCAAGCCCCAGCGCTACCACTGATGTCAAAACCAACAGCGCTGCCGCGTGGTTGCCATTAACGAAGGGAGCAAAGAAGCCAAGCCCAGGACTTTCTCGCACCCAGTAAAGTCCATAGATTGCACGAGCGCCGAGAACTCGGTGGGCAAAGCTCAATCCAGCCACAAACGCTCCGAGACCGGCAAGACAAAACAGCAACCTTCGGGCATAGCGCTGGCGCCGGGCGATCTGAGCCGTAATCACGAAAACCCCCAGATACGCCATGGCCTTCGCCAATTCTATGAGGGTGGCTGGCACGTCGAGCGTAAGGGGTAAATATCGGATTGACGGCTGGGTTGGCAATCCCACCCCCGTGCGGATTGCAACGGCCATTGGGCTCAAACCTGCGACCATGGCGGCAGGCAGGGGCACGAGCTGCAAGGCGGTGAACCCCAAGGCCACCAGCGCTGCGCCCATCAGCGGCACCGGCCGCAGACGGAATCCACAGAGGATAACGAAGGCCAGCGCCAACACCAGCGCCAGTGCCAGCGATGCCGTTGTGGCCCAACCGGGGCCGCCGCCGATCAACAGCGGCGCCGCGAAAAGGTTCAAGGCAATCAACACGAATACGAGGCGTCGCCGCCAGCGGCGGCTAGACCGGTGAGCGCGCAATTCAGGTTGCCCCTGCCGGTGGGTTGGATCTGGTGTTTGCTCCTCCGGCGTGCGGGGCCTCACGCAAAGATTGTACACCAAGCCGCCATATCAGTGGAGGAACTGCGTGCTGCGGCCTAAACTGCAAGGAGCTCCATGGTGAACGTTGCTTCCCTCGGCTTACAACAAAGCCTTTACATCATGTCGCAACGGCGACTGCTTGATGAATTGGGGGCCCGAGTGGGCACGCCGGTGCTGTATTTGAAGGCGGCCTGGGCCGATCCCGTGCTTTATGGGGGGCGAGGGCTTCGCCCGGGCTGCGATCTCGACATCCTTGTTCGCCCCGCTCGCTTCGTTGCCTTCGCCGAAGCGTTGCTGGGCGAGGGCTTTCGCCGCTTTCGAGAGCCATGGCATATGGCCAGCCAGCGTTTGGTTGGCAAGGCTTGGTTGTACCTGCCACCTTCCGCCTCCGATTTGGTCGCTGTGGATCTTCACCGCGGTGTGGCCGATGAACCTTGGTTTCAGATGTCGGCTGATGGCTTGTTGGATCGAGCCGTGGCTTACACAAGCGTTGATGGATTGATCTGGTCGCTGTCGCCCGAAGACCAGATTGTTTATGCCGCCACTCACTACGCCAATCATCGCTACGAGATGAAGCATCATCACCTGGATGACGTTGTGCTTTTGCTGCAAAAACATCCTGTCGCTTGGGACCTTGTTTGGTCTCGCGCTGGCCGTGCACAGGCCATGTTGCCCGTTATGCTTCTGGCCGAAGCGTTGCGCCGACGCGGCGTGGTTGTGCCTTCTCCACCCGCGAAAGGTGCGTGGCTGCGGTGGCGTTCACGAATGCTACGTGCCTGCTTTCCCAACGTTGAGACTTTAAGCCGTCAAACACGGCGGCTTGAAGTGGCGACGTTGATGCCCTTGCTTTCAGACAGCGCGTTGGCTTTGCCTCGTTACGCACTACGGGCTGCGCTGGTGCGCACTCTCGATAGTGGCGAAGAGCTGCTTGAGCGCTTGCGACAGCGGCTTGCGCAAGAGCGTGGCCGCAGCCGCGACTCTTAAAGGTGGTCACGCCTGCGCCGGCGCAACCTGCGCACAACCATCAAACTCAACACGCTCAGCCATCCGAGCGCGACGCCGCCGCTTTGACCCGAGGCCTGCGACGCCACGGCACAAAAGCCCCCGGATGGGGGCCTTTCGGCCTGGTTGGCAGCGGGCGGGATGGTCACGGGGGCCTCTGTGCCCGGCGTTGTCCCAGGGGGAAGCTCGGTCACGGCCGGTGGCGGTGAACTCCAATCGACGACGCCGGTGTCGTCTTCGTCCGCGGGAAGTTGGGGCGAAGGCGCCATTTCGCTGCGTTCGGCTTGTGCCGTATTGCCGAAAGCGCCCAAATTGATGCGGCCACCATGGGGCAGAGGTTCCAGGGAGAAATCGTCCGCGGGATCTCCTCGATCGGTGGTGGCTTGCGTGTGAGTTAGGCGTAGGTCTTCTGCGCCAGCAAAGCTCACCGGCTTAGCGAGGTCAGTGGCATGCGCTGTCGTGCCCGTGTAATTCACACGGTTCTTGAACAGGTCGTTGTATCGGCTGCTGAACGTAGACTCGGCGGTGGCAATGAAGCCCGAATCGTTGTTGGCCACGATGCTGTTACGCACATTTACGATGCCCGCGGACTTAATGGCCGTGTGGTTTGCTGCCATGGTGACGTTGATGACTTCAGTTTTGCCACCGGCTAGCACGTGCAAGCCGATCTCTGAGGCTTTGGTCACCACAACATTTTTCATAGTTAGCGCCGCTCCCGCTTCGACGCTGATGGCCACATTTGCGCCTTCCACGGCCAACTGCCCGAGGGCACTGGGCGCTTGGGTACCTTGCGAGGGCTTCACATGAATTCCCGTCTCCAGCTTGGACAGGTCGATGACGGTGCGATCGGCTCCGAGGCCTTGCAAGGCAACCCCCGCCGGCAGGTCTATGGGGGCTCCTAAAACGTGGCGTCCAGCGCCGAGCTTGATCACCTCACCGCTGCGCACAGTGCGTAGCGCTTCGGACAACGAGCCTCGTTCTTCGTTGGCAATGGTTACCGACGGACCCTCTTCAATCCGTAGCTTGGCCGTTGACCACGAGGACCAAGCGCCCCGATCGTCACGAGCCCGGATGGCCACGGTGTAATGTGTTTCTGCCTTCAAACCCATTGGCAACACCAACCCATTTGATGTCGAGGCGGTGGCCTCGAAAAGCCAATCTTTCAAAACCTCGGCGTCGCCGTCGAGCCGCACCAAATAAGACACAGCGTTGCGATCCGGATCGATGACGGCGTCCCAGCGCAAAAACGGGTACTTTGCGGGCAGTACGAGTTCGGGGGCAAGCGCGGGTGCGGGTGGGGGCCGGTTCGCGTGCGACGCCCAGGCATCCAGGGTTCCCGCATCCGTACCTACGAAGATGCGCCCGTTGGCGAACACAGGGGAGCTTCGCGTGTGCCCGGCAAGGGCAGCGCCCCACAGTTGCTTGCCGCTTGATGCATCTATAACGCGAAGCTGTTCTGAAACGCTTGATGCCGCCGCTACGAGCGCGGTTCCCGAGGCGTCGCGAAAAACGGCCGGCGTGGGGCTGAAGGTTAGAGTGGGCACATCTGCCGCTCTTGTGGTGCTTCTTTCGCCGAGCGAAACCGACCAATCGGGTGCCCCCGTTTTCAGCGAGACGGCGTGCAGAAATTCCCTCTGTCGAAAGCCATCGGCTCCCGCTTTGCCATCGGTGTCCAGGTCTTCGACAAAGCGCAACTGAAGGAGGATCGAATCGGAATTCCGTGCCAGTGACGAGGGCGTGACCCGCGTGACGATCACGGTTCCTTGACTTGCGGGGAGAGCTGGTGCGGTGATCTCAAGTGGCCATCCCGGGACCGGGGTGCCCTCCCGCGTGTCCACCGCGTGCAAGGTGGCGCGCCCTTCGTCGGTCGTGAGGAAGTAGACGATGTCATTTACGACCAACGGCGAGGATGTATAAAGCTCACCGTTGGCGTTGTGGCTCCATCGTGATTTTCCGGTGGCCAGATCAAAAGCGTGGATGACGCCGCCCACGACGCCCGCGATGCCGAGGCCAGCGGAGACGGCCACCGAGCCATAGCTCGATCGTGCAACCTGCTCGTCGTCGGTTTTCCACACCACCTCCCCCGTGCCCGCATCAAGACGCAGCAGGCTGCGGTGGGGGAACCCTGTGGCCACGATGAGGCCGTCGCCCATGTGGTCTGACACCAGCGCAACCGAACCGTGCGTGACGCCAATCGATGAATCCCAAACCCTTTGCCCATCTGCGAGGCCATACGCATGCAACACACCATCGAGCGAAGCAATATAGATTCGACCTCGGTGAATCGTGGGCGATGCGACGAAGCCACCGTCTGCCTTGTGGTGCCACAGCTCCTGTCCGGTGGTGGCATTCAAAACCCGCAGTACGCCATCGAGAGAGCCGAACGCGACGAAGCCCTCGGCAGCGGCGGGGCTGGCAACAACGGCCAGAGACAACAGATCCCGCTCGCCCAGTGAGCGTGAGCGCCAATCACGTGCAAACAAACTGCCTGAGCGCTCGGAGGACTGGCGGGCGCGGCTTCCATCGAGCCCCCACGAAGCCCAATCGTCGGCAACGGCTGTGCCCGTCACCAATATGAGTGCGCAGGTGGTAACCAAGCCGGTGAGGGTTCTGCTTCGCTTCGTCATCGAACGCCATCCTGGTCGTCGCTCTCTTGATTGACAACCCCATGGGTGACATCGGCAGACCGCTTCAGACGAATGAGTCACCTCAAGCGCTCTTGCGAAGATTGTTCGCGACTGCGCCACAATGTGGTCCATCCGCGGCAAGCAAACATCTTGTTGCACAGGGTCAAGTTGCCAATTTGTGCCTGTGGCCTTCAGATTTTTTGTCCTCCTGCCGATGAGTAGCCTGAGGTTCCATGCGCATTGACGCTGCTGCAACGCAGCCTTCATACCCGCCGCACAACCCTGAGGCGCCCCTTAGCGCGGCGTCGTCGCGCAACCCATTCGACAAGCCCCTGTCGCCGGAGGACCAGCAGCAGGTGTCGCAGCTCAAGCGGCGCGATGCCGAAGTCCGTGCGCATGAGGCCGCGCACGCCGGTGCCGCCGGGGGCCTAGGGGGAAGCCCCAACTACAGCTATCAGCAGGGGCCCGACGGACGTCGTTATGCGATCGGCGGGGAAGTGCAGGTGCAGCTTCGCCGCGGCAACACACCCGAAGAGACCATTCGCAATGCGCAGACGGTGCGTGGCGCGGCCATGGCGCCCGCGCAACCCTCCGCACAAGATCGCGCGGTGGCCGCCGCGGCCGCTGCGATGGAGGTCGAGGCGCGTGAGGAGATCGAAAAGGCCAAGGCCGAAAAAGCCGGCGTGACCGATCCATTGGTGCTGGCGAAGTTGGAGACCGAGCGGCGCCAAACCTACGGCGCCCGTGGTCACGAACACGTCCAGACCGCCTGTGGCTTTTGCGCCCGCGCTGTGTCCCGTTATGGGTGATTGCTCCGCGTGGAACGTGCGGCCACAAAAGTGCAAAGGCAGCCGCTGACGACCGTGGGTAAGGCGTTGTTCGCTCAAAAGTGCAACATCGCTCTTGGCAGCTGGTGGTTCACGCCTATTCTCAACGGGTGGTTTCCCTGCGCCGTGCTTTTGTCACTCTCACCGCGTTGTCATTTTCCCTTTCGCTCGGTCCCAACGCGCACGCATCAACCGTTTGCCCACCTGTGGGCGATGACAGCTACGCCTTTTCTTCTCCCGATGCGTATACCGATGTCCTGCCCGTAAAAGGTGGCGGCTTTGCCTGGCCTGCGCTGGAAAGCGACACAGACAGCGCGCTTGTTTGGCTAAACCTTCAGGGAGGCTCCGATCCACTGGAAGTGACGCTTGTCACATCCAACCTCATGTCCAAACAGACCTTTGCCGCCGGCACGCGGGGTTGGCGCGCGTTGAACGCCTCGGCTTTCGTGGGCCTGCCAACAGGCGCGTCCATCACAGTGAATGTGGCAGGAGGCAGCTTGGCGCAACCCGAAGCGCGGCTGCACGCGTTTGCCAATCAGCTTCCGCTTGACCAGCGAATCTTGGTGCTGGCGCCTCACCCCGACGACGCCGAGGTGGCCGCCTTCGGCGTTTATGCCGGGCGGCGAAGCACCATCGTAACGATCACCGCTGGCAATGCAGGCGATTTCAACTACTGCGAATCTGTTTCAGATCCGGTCGCGCACTACCGGCTCAAGGGTCAGCTTCGTGTCATCGACAGCGTCACAGTGCCGTGGCACGGGCAGGTGCCGGTGGATCGTGCTTACAATCTGGGCTACTTCGATGCGCGGCTGCAAGCCATGCTTGATCAACCTGCGCTGCCGGTGAAGGAAGCTCATATCGACAACGACGATGTGCTGCCCTACCGCAGCTACAATCAAGGACGTCTGTTGCCCAACGTTTCGCGCAAAGCCACCTGGAACAACCTGGTTGAAGATCTGCGCACTTTGATAACCAAGCTGCGTCCTCAGATTGTCATCACCCCCGACCCGCGGCTTGACATGCATCGCGATCATCAGCTCACAACTGTGGCCTTTGCACAGGCGCTTGAGCAAACATCCCTGCATCCGAAGGTGTTGCTTTACACCAATCACGCCGATCGCAACCTTTACCCACGTGGTCCCGCGGGCCAAGATCTGCCTTTGCCACCGTGGTGTGCGCCGCAGCCACTTGAGGCGCACGGTTTTTTTGCCCACCCCTTGTCGCCTGAACTGCAAACCCGCAAGCTGATGGCGCTTGAATCCATGCACGACCTGCGCTTGTCGCCCACGGCGCAATTTCGTTTTGGTTGGCAGCCTCAAGAGGCCTGCCGCCACGTGGCTCCGCTGCCGCCGCCCGAAGCCACGCCGTTGCGGGGGGCCGTTCGGCCTTTCGAATTGTTTTTTGTTGTGGAGCGTCCGCACTTGTTGCAACTGGGCAAACTCACCGCAAAAATTCGGTAGGCTCTGTGGCCGCCCAGGACATCGTCCCTCAATGACGAACCAGCAGGTTCCTAAAGTTTGCGCATGACCGACCTTTTGCTTCCTCTCACGGCGCTCGCGCTTTTGTTGATTGCAGGCTGGTATGCCGCCGGCCAAGTGCTTCCTGACGCCACCACGGGGCTGGAAAAGACTTTGTCCGCGTTGCTGCTGGCGCTCGCCTACGCCACAGTGGCGGCCACGGGTTTGTCCGAAGTGGGCTTCTTCGGTCGGGGATCGATCTTGGCCGCGCTGGCTATGGGCGTGCTTTTGGCGTGGCTGCTGCATAGGCGCCGCCCCCCAGCATCGCTTTGCCAAGCGTGGTCTTTGTGGTCTTTGTGGCCATCGCGCTCCTACAGCTTTGCGCCGCTGCTGGTGGCCGCGTTGGCATTGTCGATTGCGTTCGCCGCGGCTTGGACTTTGCCCGTTTGGCAGTGGGACAGCCTGGGCTACCATCTCCCTTTCGTGAACTTTGTTCTGCAGCGGGGCGCGCGTGCGGATGTCCCTGCGTTGATTCCTTATATTTCAACCTATCCACACAACATCGAGTATCTGTTTTTGATCCTACGCGCGTTGCTCCCCAACGATGACCTTGTCGACATTGGACAAATCCCTTTGGGTGTGGTGGGCGCGCTGGCAACCGCGGGCATCGCCCTGCGACTGGGGGCGAAACGCGAGCATTGCTTGGCTGCGGGCGCGCTCTGGCTCACGTTGCCTGCAGTGTTCTTGCAATTGCCCACCAATTACGTTGACGTGGGCTCAGCCGCGTACTTGTTGCTGGCCACGTTCTGGCTTCTGACACCGAGTTCCCGCCCCGATGCCCTACGCGCGTTTCTTCTGGCGGCGCTTGCGCTGGGCCTGTATCTGGGCTCGAAGCCCAGCGCCCCTCTGCCCACGATCGTCATCATGGCGGCTCTCATGCCACGCCTGTGGAACGCCGGTCGCGCCTTGGCAATGGCCGCGGGGGCAGCGCTTATCGTGGCTTTTGGCGCCGAGTCCTACCTGAGAAATTTTGTGGCCACGGGAAATCCCGTTTGGCCGATCGCCGTTAACTTCGGTCCCCTGCAATTGCATGGTGAGCGCTCCGTTGCAAAACTTGTTGCCGCGGGGGCGGCGGCCCCGCGGCCGCACGGTGGCTTCTTCGCGCGCATCTTCGAATCGTGGACAACTTTGCAAGGCCCGCATTCGTTTGATATGCGCTTGGGCGGCTTTGGACCGGTGGTGCTGTTCTTCGCGCTACCGCTGGCAGTCTTTGGCATGAAGACCCGCGCCAGGTACGTGGGGTGGACCGCCTGCCTGCTGTGGGGGGCGGCCGTTCTGGCGTCATTGGCGCATCCTGAACCGTCCACGGCGCGATTTGTTCTGGCGTGGCCCGCGTTGCTGTTGGCGTTGGCGGTGGCGTGCTTGCGACCTTGGCGTCCAGCCCTCGGCGTGGCCGCGCTTACCGTGACCAGCCTGTTGGCTGCGTGGTCACTGTGGCATGCGTATCCCGCGTTCAAGCCCGACAATGACTTTTACCTTTCGCAGGTGGGCTCGCAGTCGCGCGAGGCTTTACGCAACAGCATTGGCGCTGATGGCCCACCGCTAAAGTGGCACGCATTCACGGGTGGCCTAGGTGCCAGTGATGTGATTGCCTACGATGAAAGTTTCACGCTGCCCGGCTTGCTGTGGAACCGTAACCTCAGCAACACAGTGCTTGCGCTTCCTTGGGGCCTTGATGCCCAATCGCTGACCAAGCTGCTGCAGGCCAGAGGCGTCAACTATCTGGTGGCAGGACGCACTTTGCCCGCTGGGCAATTAATGCTCCAGCGGGCGGTGGGTGCTTCACACCTCTTCGCTTGTGGCTCAGATCCTTGCGACGTCTTTCGACTGGCAAGGCAACCTTAAGCTAGGGTGCGCCTGGGCCTATCGGGCCGCGGTGGCCACTTTGGAAATAACAATCTCAACGCGACGGTTGTTTGCACGACCTTCTGCGTTCGTGTTTTCCGCAATGGGGCGATCGGGTCCCATGCCACGGGCCTGAATCTTCTCAGCAGGAAGGCCTCTTGAGATGAGGTAGGTACGAACAGACTCGGCGCGACGCTGCGACAGCTCCATGTTGTTGGCTTGCTTGCCTTGCGAATCTGTGTGGCCTTCGACCACCACATCCCGATCCTTGGCGGCCAGAGCTTCGGCCACTTGATCCAGTCGCTTTTGCGCGCCGGGCATCAACTCAGATTTGTTCGAGCGGAACAGCACACTTCCGGAAAGCGTGATAACCATGCCCCGTTCTTCTTCTTTGGCCGCAAGCTTCGCAAGCGCATCGTTGGCCTCTTTGGCAGCCAGCTCAGCCGCAGCGGCCTTTTGCGCCGAAGCCGCAGCATCTTGCGCCGAAGCTGCAGCGTTTTTCTCAGCGTGTTCTCGCGCCAAGCGTTCGGTGGCGGTCTTTTGCGCCTGTACCGCATGGTCGCGTTCAGAGGCACTCAATTGCTCTCGCGTTTGGGCAAGCTCGCCCTCGCGTTGTGCGGCGATTTTGTCCTTGGTGTCTCCCAGGGTCTGCGTGGCTTGCGACCGCTGTTTCTCAGCCATGGCTGCATCGGCGCGCGCCTCGGCAATCTGGGCCGTTCGTTCGGCAATGTATGCCAAGTCAACGGTCTTCTGAGAGTCCTCTTCCTCGGCAAAGTTCTTCTCGGCGGCGTCCAGCGCCGTCTTGGCCTTATGCACATCGACAGGGTTGTGCTGGGCGGCGGGCCCTGTGCTGGCTCGCTGGTAGGCGGCCCGCGCATCCGTAAGCTGCTGAGGTGTGGTGGCGGCGCAGGCCGAGAGCAACATGAAACCCGCGAAGGTTGTAGCCAAGCGCGAAGTGCTAGAATTTTCTTTAAAAATTTTCAAAATGTATCCTTGTTCCGTGGCCGAGTTCTATGGCCGACTACTGACCCGATGATTCTTTGAGCTGCTGCACCTCATAGAGTGCGGCGTCAGCTTCAGCTTTCACGCTCTCGCTGCGCGACAAAGCCACGGCCAGTTCGGCGTCGGCTTGGGCTCTTTGCAGCAGGCGATCAGCGGCGGCCTTGTCATCGGGATTCTTCATGCTGCGTGCATGGGCAAATTGCTCTTTGGCGAGTTGAAGGTGAAGAGCGGCCTGGGCGTCATGTTTCGCGCCCACCTCTTCTGCGGCGCGAATGGCGGCGGAGGACGACTCGGCCTTCTCATTGGGCGCGGTGCTTGTGCTCGCACAGCCGGTTGCCAACAAAAGGGCAAAGGCGGCGGCTGACATGTATAGATGCATAATATCTCTCTCCCGTAGTTGAGTGCGTTGGTGCGGCCCTGATTGGCTGCGAAAATCGAACCCTAGGGCCACCATGGACCCAACGACGCAAAAAGTAAACAGGGATTGCGCGTTCGCAGACCTCGGGAAAACCGAGGTATGGTCTGCCAAGAGATTCCATGGAGTGGTTGAATTATCATCATTTGATGTATTTCTGGGCGGTTGCCCGCTTAGGAAGCGTGGTGCGGGCCAGCGCCGAGCTTCGTTTGGCGCAGCCCACGATCAGCGGCCAAATTCGGCTGCTCGAGAACATGCTGGGGGAAAAGCTTTTCAATCGGGTGGGCCGATCGCTGGTGCTCACAGACACGGGACGTTCCGTGTTTCGTTACGCCGACGAGATCTTTTCTTTAGGCCAAGACCTTATGAGCTCGCTCAAAGGGCGTGTTGCAAACCGCAGCTTGCGGTTAACGGTTGGCGTTGCCGATGCGTTGCCAAAGGAATTGGTGCAGCGCTTGCTTGAGCCAGCGTTTCACATCGGTAACCCGATCCAACTTATTTGTCGCGAAGATCGGGTGGTGGAAGATTTTCTAAGTGCGCTGGTGGGGCAGGAGCTTGATCTGGTGCTTGCCGATCGGCCGTTAGGCCCCGGCGTCAACGTGCAGGGCTTCAATCATCTCCTTGGTGAATCGGGTACCACCTTCTTGGCCAAAGCGAAGCTTGCAAAAACCCATAGCCTCAACTTCCCGCGCTCACTCGACGGCGCGCCCTTTCTGCTGCCGGCAAGCCACGTTACGGTTCGCCGGGCCTTGGATCAGTGGTTCGACAAGGCGAGCGTTCGGCCGAAAGTTGTTGCCGAGTTCGATGACAGCGCCCTCATGCATTCGTTCGCCAAGGAGGGCAAGGGTGTCATTGCGGCGCCCACCGTTTTCGAGCAAGAGCTGCGGCGGATCTACAAGCTGAACGTGGTGGGCCACGTTAAAAGTCTTCGCCAGCACTTTTATGCAATCTCTGTTGGTAGACGCATCCACCACCCCGCGGTGTTGGCGATCATCAAAGCGGCGCAAAGCAAGGTGTTTGGCACCCGACGCGCATGACTGACCAACGCGGCCAGGCTTACAACGGTAGGGGCACATCGATTACGGCGAAACCGTGGGCACCAGCAGGCACTGAGAGGCCTGGTATACTGCTCTGTAAGTGGGATGGGTGAAGCGGGAAAGGTGGAGGGTGTGGAGAAAAACGATAATTTGGCTTTGGCACGAGCAAGTTACCCTGCGGTGACGAATGCGAGTTCTTGTGAGCGGGCGCGCCTTCGTGTCGAGCCCCAGCCAGGGGAGTGTCGCACTTGATCGCTTCCCCACGCTTGGCCATCCTGCACGCGCCCGAAAGCAGCGACGCGTTTGATCGGCACCTAGCCTCCAGGGGGGTAGCGCCTTTGCGGCGCACGTCGACTGAAATTCTGCAGGTGAATCTGGGCAAACTGTGCAACATGGCGTGCCAGCATTGCCACGTGGAAGCGGGGCCCTTGCGCACCGAGATCATGACTTCGGACACGGCAGCACGAGTGATGCATCTGCTCAAGCGCAACCCCCGGCTGCAGCTGCTGGATCTAACGGGCGGAGCGCCCGAGTTGAATTCCAACTTCGAGGCGCTGGTGACAACAGCGCGTGAGCTGGGCATGCGCGTTGTGGATCGCTGCAACCTTACGGTGATGTTTGAACCCGGTATGGAGTTCTTGCCGGCGTTTTTGGCCGCCAATCAAGTGGAAGTTGTGGCCAGCCTGCCGTGTTACCAGGCTGCAAATGTTGAAAAGCAGCGTGGCAAGGGGGCCTTCGACAAAAGCGTCCATGCGCTGCAAATGCTCAACGCCTTTGGCTATGGGCTGCCTCAGTCGTCGCTTAAGCTCACCTTGGTGTACAACCCCGTGGGCGCTTCCTTGCCGCCACCGCAGGCAAAGCTTGAGGCAAGTTACCGCGAGGAGCTGGGGCGATTGTTTGGCATTCAGTTCACCGATCTGATCACCATCACCAACATGCCCATCAGCCGCTTTCGCCACGCGCTGGAGCGAGACGGCAAGTTGGACTCGTATCATGAACTGTTGCTGGAGAACTTCAATCTTGGCACAGTGAACGCAGTGATGTGCCGCTCGTTGCTGAGCGTGAGCTGGGATGGCCAACTTTATGATTGCGACTTCAACCAGATGCTGGAGATGCCGCTGGGCTACCGGCCACGGACCATCTGGGATGTTGAGGATCTCGGTGAGCTGAGCGCACAAGCCATCGCCACCGACAGCCATTGTTTCGGTTGCACGGCGGGGGCGGGCTCAAGCTGTTCGGGCGCTTTGGGATAGTGCCTCTTTAGAAAGCACACCCTTCGTGATTCAACCTAACGACGAACACAACCAGGCCCTCACCCAGAATGTGCATCCTTCCGACTGGAAAAATCCAGTGGCCAAGGGGCGCTACAACCTGGTGGTGGTGGGTGCGGGCACCGCAGGTCTGGTAACGGCAGCGGGCGCGGCCGGGTTGGGCGCAAAAGTGGCGCTGATCGAGAAACACCTTATGGGAGGCGATTGCCTCAATGTGGGGTGCGTGCCTTCGAAGGCCTTGCTCAGCGCCGCACATATTGCGCACACGCTGCAAAAAGCGGCTTCGTTCGGGGTGCGGGGCGGTGAAGCAGGCCGAGTGGATTTTGCTTCGGTGATGGAGCGCATGCGACGCTTGCGCGCGGGGATCTCACGCCACGATTCTGCCAAGCGGTTTTCCGGTTTAGGCGTTGATGTGTTTTTTGGTGACGCGAAATTTGTTTCACCGGAAACCGTGGATGTGCAGGGGCAAATCTTGAAGTTTGCGCGCGCCGTTGTGGCCACAGGCGCGCGCGCGGCGGCGCCTCCTATCACGGGGCTTACAGACACTGGCTATTTAACCAACGAGAGCGTCTTCTCGCTTACCACTTTGCCCCCGCGCTTGGGCATCATTGGCGCGGGGCCCATAGGGTGCGAAATGGCGCAGGCTTTCCGGCGCCTCGGCGCCGACGTGACGGTGCTGGCAAAAGATCCGGTGGTGCTGCCCCGCGAGGACGCGGCAGCCAGCCAATTGTTGGGGGAAATCCTAAAGCGTGAAGGCGTGGCGCTTAAGCTGGGCATCGATCTCGTGTCCGTGAACCGGAGCCCCGAAGGCAAGCAGATTGTTTGGAAGACGGCGCAAGGCACGCAAGAGACGCTTACGGTCGACGAGATTCTTGTGGCAGCCGGGCGCGCGCCCAATGTGGAAGACATGGGTTTGGAAGCTGCGGGCGTGCGCTTCGATAAGCACAAGGGTGTTGAGGTTGATGATCATCTGCGAACCACCAACAAACGCATATTCGCTGCAGGCGATGTGGCGGGAAGCTTCCAGTTTACTCACGCGGCAGATGCGATGGCGCGCATCGTGATCAAGAACGCGCTGTTTTTCGGACGCGACAAACTTAGCGGCTTGGTGGTTCCCTGGGCCACGTACACCGATCCCGAAGTGGCGCATGTGGGCTTGAGCGAGAGCGAAGCTGAGCGCCGGGGGCTGGACGTTTCAACGCATCAGGTGGACATGAACACCATGGACCGCGCGATCGTGGAGGGCGACACCGATGGCTTTGCGCGCGTTATTGTAGACAAGAAGGGCTTCATTCTTGGCGCGACCATCGTGGCTCGGCACGCCGGCGAAATGATCGCGCCCATTGTATTGGCGATGACCAGCAAGCAGAAGTTGTCGGCTGTGGGTGCAACCATCTTTCCTTATCCCACACAAACGGAAGTGCTCAAGCGCGTGGCGGATGCGGCCAACCGGGACCGTTTAACCCCCACGGTTAAAAGCTTGCTCGCGCGATTTCTCAAGTGGCGACGATGAGGCGGGCATTGCGTTAGGCGGATGGGATCTTGCGAGCGGAATGAGACGCAGATGCATCAGCCATCGCCGGCTTTCCCCCGCCCCCCGGTCAGTCACTATGTCGAGGTTCTACGCGATATTCCCGGGAGAAACGAAATGAGTTTGGGTTCGACGGGAGGCAGGTTCCGTGCACGCTTTTGGGCTTTCCCGAGTGAGTGTTGTGGTACCTTACAAATCTCACCATGAGCACGCGCGACCTCGACTCTGTCAGGCAACAAGACACCGCAGGCACTGTTGCGGAAAGCTCCGACGGTGTGGACGTCTCTTTGATTCGCTGGATGTTGTCCCTTACGCCAGATGAACGCTTGGATGTTCTGCAAACGTTCGTCGACGGGGTCGTCGGAGTTTCGAATGGCCGCTCCCAGCGCTAGTTCCGGTTTTCGTGGCGCCATCGAGTGCCTTTGTGCTCACCGAGTGGAATTCATCGTTGTGGGCGGCATCGCAGCGGTCCTGAATGGCGCACCCATCTCCACCTTCGATCTGGACATCGTCCACCAGCGCACGCCAGAAAACGTGGCACGATTGATGGCGGCACTTGCTGCTCTTGATGCTCGATACCGAGATCTAGCGGGCCGACTGCTGCGCCCACAGATCGAGGCCATAGCAGGGGACGGTCACCACCTATTGCTGACAAACTGCGGCCCAGTCGACGTGCTTGGGCGCATCGGTGCCGGCGAAGGATTCGATGAGTTGCGTGGCGAATCGAATTCCCACCTTCTTGGTGACCTGAAGGTGGTTGTGCTGAACCTGTCCGCTCTGATACGCACCAAGCAAGCTGCCGGCAGGGAAAAAGACCTTGCAGTCTTGCCGATTTTGAGGCGGACGCTGTCCGAGTCTGAGGGTTAGCTAAACACCGGAAGCTTCTGCGCTTCGTGCAACAAGGTATCAATGGCCTTGTTG
This sequence comes from Polyangia bacterium, assembly GCA_038257535.1. Classification (GTDB taxonomy): domain Bacteria; phylum Myxococcota_A; class Polyangia; order Fen-1088; family Fen-1088; genus JAGTJU01. Next base: position 205 of record JBBSJE010000122.1, on the reverse strand, counting down.
ACTAGCTGGTGACTAACGGCGTTTAGCACCGGGTCTGCCCGCGATTGGCGAGTCCCAGGGAGTCTTAGCCCTAAAGCGACAATCCTGAAGCCCACAGGAGTGTAGAAAACACTGGAAGCACGCTTCTTTTCATGATCTTTTCGGTTTGCGACAACTGAAAACCTCAAGAAACGAAAGTGCACTTCCAGTGAGGATAGGAAAACGC
>JBBSJE010000121.1:0-17655 GCA_038257535.1 Polyangia bacterium | reverse complement strand
TGCCAGAAGAGCCCAGCGCTGTGGCCCTGATTGCCGCTTGCCAAAAGCCGACCGAGGTAGCCACGGCACCTGTCACAAAACGCCCCGCGCGAACGCCTGCGGCGGTCGCCCCCGTTGCCACCAGGCCCAAGGTTGAGCCAAAAGCAGACCCCAAAGAAGAAGAGCCCGCGCCCACAGGCGATCCCGATGAATTTATCAAGCAAGCTCAGGAGGCTTGGATGCACGGCCAGTATGCCGCCGCCATTGCGGCGTCTCGCAAGGCCTTGCGTTTGTCCCCCGGAATGCTGCGGGCGTATCAGATCATCGCCGTTTGTTCATGCTCTTTGCGGGACCAAACGGGAGCCACCAAAGCCTACGAACGGCTAGATGACAAAAACAAACAGATGGTCCGCTCGCTGTGCGAGAAAAACGGCGTGAACCTGCCCGAGTGAGCCGCGAGGACTGCGACGAGGCAGAGCAAAGGCCGCTGTAACGGCCTTTGGCAACAAGCCCTATTCGCCCTTTTTCTCGAGTTCGGCGTAAGTGGTGCCCGGTGCGGACGTGGTGGTCACGGGCAAGCCTGAATCGGCCCAGCCTGGCACCAGCACGCGACCGTAAGGGTCACGTTCACCCGAAAAGCCCCCACGCACGTCAACCACATTGGTGAAGCCTGCGGCCTCCAAGAGCGTGGCCGCCTGCAAAGATCGACCGCCCATCTTGCAGCCTACCACCACTTGATCATCCTTCTTGAAGTTGGCTTCCATCACTTGGCCAAACGCAGGATTGCCGATCATGCGGCCGTTTTGCATGTGCAGCAGCGGAACATTGAGGGCGCCCTCTGGATGTCCTGCCTCGTATTCAGGAATGGATCGCACATCAATGTAGCGCCAGCCCTGCTTCAGCAGCTCGGCAGCTTCGGGGGGGGTTACGCGCTTAGGCATTTAACCTATGTAGCACGCGAATTCGGGTGGGAAAGGTCCGTACCCACACGCAAAAGGGGTTCCCGAACGCGCGCCGCCATGGTTAACATGCGCGTGAATGACCACCTCAGGAACGCCACGAATTCGAGTGGTTGCAGCCGTTATCTCTACCAAAGAGAAGTACCTCATCACGCAGCGACGCTCGACCGCGGTGCTGTCTGGTTTGTGGGAGTTTCCCGGAGGTCGCGTGGAGACGGGGGAAAGCGACGAAGACGCGCTGAAGCGGGAGCTTCTGGAACGTCTGGGTGCCACCATTGAGGTTGGCAAAGCGATTGCCAAGCGAACCCATCAATACGAAGGCTACAGCGTAGATCTGGTGCTTTACGAAGCCACATTCCCCCAAGAGCCTGAGCTCAAGAAGCTGCGCGTTGCCGACTTTCGCTGGGTGAAGTCGGACGAGTTCGAGCGCTACCCATTTCCTGCCGCGGATCAAGCAACGACGGATCTGCTTTTGGGCGTCAAGAGAGGATAAAACGTGGCCAGCAAAGGCTCATTACCCCCGACGGCCGGCAAAAAGCCGCCGTCAAAACCATCCTCAAAGCCATTTTCGATGCCTCAGAACATCACGGAAGGGGCGCCCAAACTGGCGGCCTTGGAGCCGGCCGCCGCGCGCTGGATTGCCGCCATGATCCGCGTGTCGTCGCCCCACCCCGCAATGAGCCATGTGCTGGACGTGCTGGATCGCCTGCAAGACCGCCCCTACCGAACGAACATTGTGCTGCTGGGGGAGCCTGGCACAGGCAAGGGCGGCTTGGCCCGGGCGCTGGCAAGCCTGGTGGCCCCGCATGGCCGGATGGTTCGGGTGGACCTTGGAGGTTTTGGCGAAGCTGAGGCGTTGGCGCGCTTGTGCGGCGCTGGCTCTCAGGCGGGATTGGCCGAGGCCGCCGACGAAGGCGCGCTGCTGATCGAAGAAGCCACGGATCTGTCGCCCCGGCTGCAAAACGAGCTGCTGCGCATTTTGAAAACCGGACGCGTCACCCGGGTGGGCGGGGTGACCGAAACGCCCGTGCGCGTAAACGCGGTGACGATGTCCGACAAAGATCTGGGCGCCGAAGTGGCGGCCGGTCGGTTTCGCCACGACCTTTACCACCGACTGGCGCGGGTGGTGTTGTGGTTGCCACCCTTGCGTGAACGGCTAGAAGATGTGCCCGCTTCCGCGGTGTGGATGGGCAACCGCATTTTGAACGACGCCGGCGTGCCGCTGGTGTTGCGAGGATCGGAAGATATGAAACGCGCCAGCCCTGAAGAGCAGCGCCGATCGATCGAATTGACCGAAGCGGCCGTCGAGGCGCTGCGGGACCACGCTTGGCCGGGCAACTTTCGCGAGCTTGAAGCCGCGCTTGAGCGGGCGCTGTTGCTCTACCGCACCGATCGGCGTCTCGGGGGCGACGAGATCAGGCAGGCTCTGCGCGAGCTGCCAAGCGCAAGCCCTTAGCGGAAGTACGTTTCGTACAAAACGTCTGAGAGCAGATTGCACAAGGCGTGGAAGGTGAGGCCCGGCACTATGGAATCGGCGCGGGCCCGCATCCACCCAAACACCAGCGCGGGAAAAAACACCGCGAGCCGTTGTGGATCTAAATCCACAGCCACATGGCCCACCGCAAACAGCGCGCTGCTAAGGATCCACGCCCAGCCCAAAGGCGCGCCCGCGATGCGCCAGCGTGCCGGCCAGCGCGCTTCCAAGCGTGCCCATAGGTAGCCGCGGAAAAACAATTCCTCGGGCAGCGCCACAACCACCAGCTGCGACAACGCCAACAACAAGAAATCCGGCGGCAAACGCACAGGGGGCGATAGGCTGCCCAGCCAACGCGGGCAGATGGGCGCGAATGTTTGCCACCACCAATGTGCCAAGCGCGGCGCATGGGGCTGGCATGCTGTGCCGTAGAACCAGAAGAAGCCCAGCACAAACAACGGCCACAACGCCACCAGGGCCGCCAGCAAGGTGAAAAAAGCGCGCCCGCGGTTGGGCAAGCGCAAAGCGCCCTCCACGGCGTAATCAAAAGGCAAGAGTGACCATCGCGACGCCAAACTGGGGGTGTACAGGAACACCACAGCAATAAAACCGTGCAGGTTGTTGCCCACGAAGGGCACCACCTTGCCGGTCCAGAACAGGGCCGCCGCCACGGCCGTTGCGGCGGCAAACGCAATGACACCCTCCCGCACCGCCAGGCCGGGCGGCGAAGCCGATGGATCAGCCGTAGAGGTCACCAAAATCGTTCAAGCTTGCCATGGCGGCGCGCGCCTCATTGGCCGAAGCCCGCAAGCGGTCAGGCGCCGTGCGGTCAACCCGTCGGCGGCCTTTGAGGTCGTCCAAAATGCCGTCCAGCTGCACTTCGATCTCTTCGATGGCATGACGTGTGCGCCGCAAGGCTGCTACAGCTCGGTTCACCGTCACGCGCGATTGCGCCGGCGCCGCCGGACGGCGGGCGGACCCATGCAGGGAGCGAACTGGGCGTCTCATACACCGAGTCTCAAACACTTTGGGCGGGAGTCAAATTTTGCAACATTTCTTGAGCCCTCTGCCTACATCTACATGGGCGGGGTTACGAATTGCCCAAGGTGGAATCCTCGTCGTCCAAATACGCGAACGTCTTGACCAGACGGGTCAGTCGCCTCTGCGTTTCAGGGTCTAGATCCACAAACTGCACCCCCATGCCGGGGTTGATGCTATCGGGGTCGCCGGGCCGGTAGGGATTCACCCAAACCACCTGGCCATGCACCACAAACTCGGGCGCCCCCATAGGTTTAAACCGAAGCGTCAAGCGCGCGCCGGGCGGATTGGGTTCCGTGGTCTTCACGAAAATACCCATGGCCGAAAGATCGGTAATGTAGGCGAATAGAAAATTTTCGTCGCTGCGATAATCGACTTCGATGTTCACCGGCACGCGGAGAAATTCGCGGCGCTGGCCCACCCGACGCTCTTTCTTTGCGGGTGCGGCCGACCGGCGGCGCTCGGCTTTGGGCGCCGAAGCTTTGGGCGGCTGTGGGCGTCGTTCTTTTTTCATCGCGTGCGATTCAGGCGCTGACGCCGGTGAGGCTATCGAATTTGAATCGTCCCCAAAACGGCCCGGTCGCCGCCGTCGTTGGGTCCGGAGGTGATCTTCCAACGTTGCCCTTCGCCGCCGGGCCAAAAGCCCATATAGGCGGTGTAGGTGCCTGCCATCGTGGTCATAAGCGGAACATCAATCTCGATGTGATCCCGAATGTACTCCCCTGCAAGCCAATACGATGTGGGAAATGCGCCCTGCAAGGGATCGTGATCGCCAATCAGTCGTGGATGCCCCGGGGTGTCGATGTGAACGAACATTTTGAAACCAGGGGGCGGGCGACGCGCCACGCGGAAATACAGAGTCAGCGGAAGCTTGCCGGGGCGCCGCAAGGACGAAGGGAAATCGGCGCCAATGAGTTCAACGGCATCGTTGAAAACCACGTTGAGCTTCACAGGCCAGGTCCACGGCGGCTTGGCGTCGGGCCATTTGTAGGTAACGGAGGCGGCGCCCGGCTCGGAGACCGGCACAGGGGGGCTGGGCGCCATCCACACGTTGCGCTTGAGCGGATTGTCGTCGCGTTGGCCAGAGCCCAACTGGTTCGATAACAACAAGAAACGGCTCGATGAAGCGTCGAGCACGAAGTACGGCAGCGACGCGGTTTTGAAGGCGGCGTCAATCGCGGCGAGATCGTCTGTGGCCACCAAGCAATAGGCGCGCGGGTTGGTTTTGAAAAACTCGATGAGCCGATCTTGCGAGGGGATCTCTTGAAGCTGGCGGGCGGTGTAAAATTGAATGCCGTGCCCCTGCACGCGGTAACGCCCAAACGGATCGCCCGGGGTGGAAAAACGCACCAGGGACTCGAATACGGGTTTGAAAGAATAGTGTTTCGACAGGTGCGGTATCAGCACGTGACAGACGCCCAAAGCAAACACCAACGCGCCCGCAATGGCCGCGTGAATGCCCCAGCTGCCCAAACGCACCACCCACAAGGAGACGCGGGCGTAAGCGGCGCCCGGCGCGGGTTTGCCCGGCTCTGCGCTTGCGGTTGGCTGCGGCGGCGTCCACCCCGAAACGGCGCGCGCGCGTGTGGCCAAGCCCAAATACACGCCGGCGGCCACCACCACGCCCACAAGCAATGGGGCCAGACCCACTTTCACCGTGGGAGGCCATTTGAGATTTTCCAACAAGTGCACCGAAAACAGGTCTTCCGGCGCCAACTTGAAATCGCGCGCCAAGATCAGCGTGCCGGTTGCGGCCAACAAGCCCAACACAGGCTGTGCCGATTCGGCTTCCAAAGCCTCGTCCAAGAAACCACCCACGGCCAGCGCCAGTGGGGCCAACACCGCAAACCGCGCATCGCCCACCAGCAACACAAACACCGTGGACAGCGCAAAGCCAAACGCCGCGGCCACGAGCCAATACGATTCCACGAAGGCCAAGCGCGCGCGCGGATCCGAGCAATGTCCGTCGGCCGCGGGTGCGCGAACAAACGCACGCCCCAGGGCGAACACAGCCAAGGCGCTCCAAGGAAAAGTTCCAAAACCCACTTGGCGAACGAAGTAAATGAACAGCTGCGTGGGCGTGCCGCCGCGAGGCGCGCCGCCCAGCCAAGCGTTGTATTGGCCCACCACGTTGCCTGCGCCCAGGGCCATCACAACAACGAAGCCGCCCAAGAGCGCCAGCGCGATCAGCGGCCAACGGCCACGGCTGCCGCGAACAAACAAACCGCGGCCGAACGACATGTCGGCCGGAACGTCGGCACCCACCCCAGGGGCCGACAAGGGCGCAAGCGGGGCCTCGCCGGGATCTGCAGCGGGCGCGGCAGCCGGATCGGCGGGCACCAGCGACCAAGCGGCCAAAAACGTTCCCACCAGCGTGAGGCATGGCAGCGCCACCCCCAACAAGCCGCCCCCAGCCACAAAGCCCAGGCCCACGCCTGCGCAGCCAACCAGAAGGTCGAGCGCGCGGCGGCGGCCCGATCCGGGCCAGGCGTAGCGACCCAAACCGCCCAACGACAGCGCCAAGGCGGCGGTCAGCCCCATGTCCGAGGTTAGTTGGCGGGCTTGCAGGAAAAACAACGGCATCGACCCCAGCACCAACACCGACAACAAAGCCGCGCGACGCCGTAGCAAACCCAGCCCCGCCCAATACACCGCCAGCAAAGCACCGATCGCCACCAGGCCCTGCAGCAAACGACCGCCCCATTCGCTGGCGCCGAACAACTTAATGCCCAACGCGGCCACAGCCAGATCAAAAGGCGGCTGCGCGGGATAGCGTCCCGCCACAGTCACATCGGTGAGGGAGCGGCTTTCGGCGATCTGGCGCGCCCGCTCCGCCAGATTGAGTTCCCACGGATCCCAGAACCCGAAGCTGCCCAGGCCGGGCAACACCAAAATCAGGGCGAAAAGCGTTGCCCAAACCAGGTTCGGGACGCGACGAAATGGGTCGATGAAGCGCATGTGTAGGCGAACCGCCGGGCACTCTATCGGACCGGTCTGCTGGCGTAAAGCCAACCCTCAGATTCAATCGACCTTTGCCGCCTCCAAGGGGCGAGAAGGTTCTTGTCCGGCACCGGCCCGCCTGAGTGTCAGGGCTTCCCCGGGCGTGAGGGCGGCCAAGCGTTCGCTCAAGCCACGCGCGTCACAAGCGGCCCGTAGCCACCGCAGCGGCTCATCCAGAGGCTCGTAGCCCAAAGGAAAAATTCCGTAGGCCACGGGCACCAGCACGCGTGCCTGCAAGTCTTCCCAGGCATATACGGCATCAAGCGGCGACATATGGGTGGCCCGCAACGGATAGGGTGAATAGCCGCCGATGGGCAACAGCACCAAATCGGGACGAAAGCGACGGCCAATGTCGGCGAACCCCGAGAAGTAACCGGTGTCGCCCGCGGCATAAACGGCCACTTCTGGCGCCTGCAAGACATAGCCGTTGGCGGCGGCGCCTGAGCTTTCACCGCTGTCGTGACGTGCTGGCACCGCGGTGATGGTGAGGTCGCCGTGATGGCAACTTTCATCGGGCGCCAGTGTGACCACCTGAGGAAAACCCAAACCCGCAAGCTTCGCGTCGAAGCCCTCCGGCGCCACCACCAACGCCGATTTGGGCAGCATGCGCAAGCTTGGCGGGTGCAAATGATCGCGGTGGCCGTGGGTGATGAGGATGCAGCTGATGCGGTCGCGGTCTTCGATGGGCAACGGCACCTCAACGGCTCTGCGCAAACCGTAAAGAAAGTTGGTGAGCAAAGGGTCAACCAACACCCGTGCGGCTGGGCTCACGATGTGCACGGTGCCATGCCCCAACGGCGAAACCGTAACGGCCCCGGCAGGGGGTGTGGGCACCGGCGCGGAGGCCACAGGCCGAGGCGTCGTAAACAAGTGCCCCACCACGCGGCGCAGGTAGCGCAGCGAAAGCACCTGCGAGGCTCCCGTGGTGTTTAAACGGTTGCGATGCGCGAGATCCAGCTCTTTGATGCGCTCAAGGATCTGGTGTTCACGCCGCTGACGTTCATCGCCAAAGAGGGTCATAAAGCAAGGCCAGCATATCCGACGGCCGGTCTTGGGCCGAGATTTGTGTCACGCGCTAAGCGGCGCTCTGATCGCCCGCCGTGGCCACTTGATCGCGCCCCGCACGCTTGGCGGCGTAAAGCGCGGCGTCGGCGCGCTCAAGCCAGGTTTTGGCTGAATCGCCCGCTTTCGCAGGCGCCACGCCCACCGATCCACGCACCTGAACCGCAATGCCTTCGCGTTCAATCTGCACACTGCGCAGCGCCGTTAGCAACCGTGACGCCAGCATGCGCGCGTCCTTGGCGCCGGTTTCTCGCAGCACCACGGCGATCTCGTCGCCGCCGAAGCGGGCCACAAAATCGCTTTTGCGGATAAAATTGCGTGTGACCGTGTCGGCCACTTTGCGCAGAACCTCATCGCCCACCGCGTGCCCAAAGGTGTCGTTGACGGTTTTGAAATTGTCGACGTCCATCATCAGCAAACACGCATCCTGGCCGAACGCGCGCTGCAATTCGAGCGTGCGACCCAGGTATTCGTCGAAGGCGCGACGGTTGTAAAGTTGGGTTAGGGCATCCACTTCGCTTTGCCGGCGGGTGACATCCAGCTCTTGGCCCAGCGTTTTGACCTGGTCGCCCAGGTCACACACGCGTTTTTGGTGCGCCTTTCGGCGCTCTTCCATGACCCGTGCCAGCTCAACCACGGTGGAAAGCACTTCCTTCTTCAAGGCCGATGGCTCTGAGCCCAAAGCCAACTCTTCAAGCCGTTCCAGTTGCACTTGCACGCGGCCATCGGAATCTTCATCCGCGCGCAGCTGCTGGCTGAGGCTTTGAATGAACACCCAAATCACTTGGCGAAGGTCGCCCAAAACCGAACGGTTGTGAGCGGCGGCTTCCGCGCAATACTCGCGCACAAAATTGCGCACGCCGGCCCAATCTCGGCGTGCTTCCGAGCTGCCGGAAGCGGCCGTTGATGAGGGCGACGGCGTGCCGGTGGTCACGTGCCGAGCCCATTGTTCGGCCAATCGTGCAAAGGCGGCGGCCGACAGGCGCACTTGCTCGAACGGATGCTCGCCCAAGGTGCGCAGCACCGCCGCCAACGTGTCGAGGCCCATGTCTTTGGGCGAAAGCACCCGGGCGTCGTCCTCTGCCAGCGCGGAAGAGGGCGACGTGATGGAGCGGCCGAATACGCCACCTTTAATGCGTTCAGTCACAAAATGTCTCCGGGCGTTCGCGCGTTGCCAAGGTGTCTGCCCGTAGCCATCGACAGGCGGCGGCCTGCGGTTTAAGCAGAATCGACGCTAGCGATGCCGTTCGGGGTTCAGCCCGTATTGTCTGATCCACCGCCACACGGCGGCGCGCTGGCGGCCCAAGGTGCGCGCCACGTCAGCCACATTGCCCTTGTGCTGAATCAGCAACCGTTCAACGTCTTGCGGCGAGGGAGCCGGCTCTGGCGGTTTGCGCCCCGAACGTGTCTCGGGGGTGCGCAAAAACAAGGGCGTGGCGGTGTGTGCCAAAGGCGCGTTCGTTTCAGGCAAGTGGGCCATACCCACGAGGGATCCCGGCTCAGCCAGTGCCACCGCGGCGACGATGGTTTTTTCGAGTTGGCGCACATTGAGGGGAAAGCCGGCCGTGAACAGCGCGGAAAGCGCCGGTGCATCAAAGCCTGTGGGCCCCGCCCCGCGTTTGCGCACTTGCTGCGCCAAGAAATGCAGGGCCAGAGCGCCCACGTCCTCGCGCCGATCACGCAAGGGCGGCAACCAAAGGGGTGACGCGCCCAAACGGCCCAAAAGGTCGTCGCGCAGCCCATCGGTCGACCCCGGCGTGACGCTACGGTTGGTGGCCGCCACAATCCGCACGTCCAAACGACGTGGCCGCGTGCCTCCCAAAGGCGTGAGCTCACGATCTTGTAGGAAACGCAGCAGCTTGGTTTGCGTCTCGCGCGGCATCTCGCCAATTTCGTCGAGAAACAACGTGCCGCCATCGGCCTCTTCCACAAGCCCGGGCTTGCCCGCCTGGGCCGTTGAGTGGGCACCGGGGCGAAAGCCGAACAGCTCGCTTTCAACCAAGTCGCGAGGAATGGCCGCGCAGTTCAGCGCCACGAAGCGACCGCGACGCCCCGAGGCTTCATGTAAAGCGTGCGCGTAGATTTCTTTGCCCACGCCGGTTTCGCCCACCAACAACACTTCCGATTCAGACAAGGCCAACCGACGCAGCTTGGCGTTAAGCACCGCCAGACGGGGGCTTGTGGTGGCCACAGGGGCCAAGGGCGTTTGCAGCTCTTGCCGAATCGCGTCCACTTGCGTTTGCGTGGCCACGTGAAACACGAAAAAGTGGCCGCCCACACCGATGACGTCGCCAGATGCCAACTGTTGTGGCGAAAGCAGCCGCACGCCGTTGATGAACGTGCCGTTCTTGCTGCCTTGATCCGCCACATACCAATGGCCTTCACGGCTTTCGAGCCGGGCGTGGCGCGACGACGCCACAGGATCTTCCAACGCCAGGGCGCCCGGCATCACGCTGGGGCCGGTGCCCGCCCGACGACCAAGATCCAAGCTATGCGCCAAGATCAGCAAACGCTCCCGCGCATCAAGCGTGTTTACACCCGCGCGGGCCGCCAGCAGTAGCAAGGGAATGTGGGCGGCCTCGTTGGCGCCTGCGGCATCAAGTTGAGCGGTTAGCGTTCGCTCAGCGGGAGATGTCATGAATGGGCATCATATCCACAACGACCGGCCGAAGACAGGTTTGTTGCGGCTCACTGACAAGCCAAGCTGGGGCCGCTGCCCAAGCGGCACGCTGAAATGCTATCTTCATCGGGGTTTTTATGAAACGCGCTTTGATCCCTGCCGTGATTTTTGTTGGATTGGCCACGATGCTGGTGGTGGAGCTGTCCACGAAGCAAGGGGTGGAATGCCGCGTTTGTATGTCGTTCGATGGCCGACACCAGTGCGCCACGGCGCGGGGCGATGATGCCGATCAAGCCACCAGCGAAGCGCAAAACAGCGCCTGCTCGCTGCTGACCTCGGGGGTAAGCGAAGCCATGAAATGCCCGCGCCTGCGTCCCGACGAAGTGACTTGTAAATAGCTGAGCCCCTGGGTGCGTGCCCACCGGAGAGCGCTATCGGCAAGCCAGCGCCACGGGCACAGGGGTTGTGCGAGACAACGCGGCCCCGGTGCCAAGCTGTCCTCGGCTGTCTTCGCCCCAGCACACCACATGACCGTCGGGCTTGGCGCCGCAGGTGTGCGCCCCCCCCGCCCCGATGGCGACCAGTTGCACCTCAGGCACACGCACAGGCGAAAACGCTGCGCGCGTGCTGCCGTCGCCCAGTTGGCCGGCGCGGTTGCCACCCCAACACCAAACCTCGTTGGAAAGACTGATCGCGCAGGTGTGCTGATCGCCCGCAGCCAACGCTTTGGCACTGATCCCTGGAACCGGCGTGGGTGTGGACCGCGGCTCGGATCGCCCCTGCCCGGTTTGGCCTTCAAGCCCGCGCCCCCAACACAAAACAAGTCCATCAGCCGCCAAAGCACACGTATGCGATCTGCCGGCAACAAGCGCCTGCGCCGACACATTGGGCACTTGCGTGGGGGCAAGGCTGAGCCCCTCGGCGGATTGGCCTTCACTGTTGTCGCCCCAACACCAAACTTGCCCTGCGGCCGCAAGCGCGCACGTGTGTTGGCCGCCAGCGGTGATGGCTTGTGAGGCAGGCAAGGCCGCAACCTTCACGGCCGAAGCGGATGAGTCCGTGTTCGCAGCGCCCAATTGCGCGTGATCATTTTGGCCCCAACACCACACGGATCCGAAGTCATCCAGCGCGCACACGTGCGTTTGCCCTACGCTTGCCGCTGCCGCGCGCGCATAGAAGGTTTGCACAGGCCGCCAACGATCCAAAAGCGCGCCATCACCCACCTGCCCTTCGGTGCCGCGGCCCCAACACCAAAGCCCCGCGGCGCCGGCCCACGCACACGCGGTCTGCCCGCCAGCCGCCACCGCAACGGCTGCGGGCAATTGCGCCAATACGGGCGTTGAAGAATCGGATGACTGGCCATCGCCCAAACGGCCTTGACCGCCGGCCCCCCAACACCACGTTTGGCCCTCGTCCGTCACGGCACACGAGTGCTGCTGACCCGTGGTCACCGCGCGCACGTGTTGAAGACCGGGCAATTTGAACGGACGCGTGCGAAACACCTCCCTGCCTTCGCCCAATTGCCCTTCTTTGTCGTCGCCCCAGCACCACAAGGTGCCATCGTCGCGAACGGCACAGGTGTGTCCCTCGCCAGCAGCCACCTGCTCAACGCCCACCAGGCCAAACAAGCGCGCGGCGGTTGTTGTTGATGTGGTGGTGCCTTCGCCCAATTGCCCCGTGGTGTTCGCCCCCCAACAGTAGGCAAGGCCTTCGCGTGTGCGGGCGCAGGTGTGTGCGCCTCCGGCTGTCAGCGTGGTTACCGCGGTGAGGCCGGCGACGGGGGCTGGTTGCGCGCGCGTTGACGTGGTGCCATCGCCCAACTGCCCCGCGCCGTTGGCGCCCCAACAAACGACCGACTCGTCGGCGTCGCCGCGCAGCGCGCATGAGTGCAGATTGGCGACCGCAAGCGCCCGCGCGTTGCCAAGATTTAGAACCTGTACGGGACCCTCGCGGCGGCCAGAAGAGCCATCGCCCAACTGTCCAAAAGGATTGGCGCCCCAGCAAAACACGGTTCCTGCGGCTTGGCGCGCACACGCATGGCTCGCACTCAAGGCCACCTCAACAACGTTTGCGAGCCCGGGCACCTGCTGGGGCGCACGCACCGGACCACCTGTTGCAAAGCCCGCTTGGCCCAAGTTGTTGCTGCCCCAACAGAACACCGAACCGGTGGTGCTGAGCGCGCATGTCGACGCCGCCCCCGCGGCAACAGAGATGGCCTGCGGCAAGCCAACAACCGGTGCGGGCGTCGGCCTATCACTGAGTGTTGTATCGCCCAGTTGGCTTTGATCGTTGGCGCCCCAACAAACAACATCCCCGCCCGCGCGCAGGGCGCAGCTGTGATCGCCGCCCGCGGCCACCGCCGCCACGCTTTGCAGGCCCAAAACCGCAACGGGCGCCGATCTGGCCGTTGTGGAGCCATCGCCCAGTTGGCCACGCTCGTTGCGGCCCCAACATTCCACAGCGCCGGTGGCGCGCAGCAAACACGAATGCGCCCGCCCCGTTGCAATTTGCACCACGCGATCGGTTGCGCAAAACACAGGAACACATGAGCCCCCCACCCCCGTTCCATCGTCGGTGGCTGCGTAGCGGCGGCCTGTGGTTTGATTGCAGGAAGCATCAGCGAAACTACAAATGCCTGAGGGTTCGCAAAAACCCACGCGCTCGCCCACCTGGCATTCCGTGGACGCCCGGCAGCTAAAGCGGGGTTTGCTGAGGCAGCCGGTGCTCAACGTGCAAACGAACAACCAGCAGAAAAGCCGCGCGATCAAAACCGCCCTCCCACAGCCACCGATGTCGCCTGCGGCGTTCGCGAGACCCAGACGTACCTCGCGATTCCCCCGGAAAAAGCGCCAAGCCCCAACACAGACACCCCCATGCCCCACGACCATCGCGTTTCCGCCTGCGCGCGAATGCGTTGGGCCTCACCCAAAGTTGGCGCCGCCTCGGCCGTGCCCGCGCGGCCGTGTGCAGACACTAGCAAAGCCAAGCCCACCACGGTGGTGGCCACGCCCGCGGCGCAAAGCGCGCCTCCCCAGCTGTCTTCGTACCAAGCGGGCTGTGGCAACGGCTGAGGGTTTGCGGAGGGTGTCTGAATGAGGGGCACCGCGTTCGTCGCGTCCACGCATTTGCGCATTGCCAAGCGTGCCGCTTGCACCTGCCGTGAGGGGGGATCCATGGCCATGAAGCGCTCGAACAACGCAGTGGCCTCGGGGCAGTGGCCCGCCATGCGTTCGGCTTGCGCCCAAGCAAACAGCGTTGCGGATGTTGCTTGCAGCGCAAAGCTTTGCGCCAGCGAGGCCGCGGCTTGCGGGAAGGCTTGCTGTTCATAAAACGACAGGCCTTGTTCATAAAGCGTCTGCGCGCGGGCTTCAGTGTCGACTGAGCCTGCGTCGGCCCTCGCACGATCGCGTGGCGTGGCCGTGGACATCAGCAGGAACGTGCACAACAAGGTTCGGCCCAGTGCCCGACGGTGGCGATTTCGATGCGAAAGGAGCACGCGTGCAATCGATAATACAGGTTGCTAGGGAAACGCCGCAGATGGTTGTTGGCAAACGGCGTTTAGGGCGGCACCGGCGAATCGGGATCCCAAACCGAGTCCGTCGATGGGTTTTCTGCGCGGGGCTGGGAAATCATGGGTGGCGTGTCGTCGCTGGTTGGTTTCGGTGCCACCGGCCGCGCCGACATCGCTTTGGGCTTAGGCGGCTTTTCGGACACGGTGACGGCGGCGGCCGGCGCGACGGCGACATCATCATCGACGTGCGGCGAAGGCGCCGCCGCTGGCAATGATACGATGGGCGCTGGGTCTGCAGACGGCTGTCGCCGTTTTGTTTCGCTGTTAGGGGCTTGGTTTTCCTTGGCCTCAAACAGCCACAACCCACTGGCCAAAACGAAGACCGCGGCGACAACCAGCGGCCAAACTCTTCTGTGTCGCCGGAGCGGTGACGCCTGCGGTGATGCACCCGCAAACGCTGCCGCCGTGGCGGTGCGCTCAATAGGCGCCTTGGCAACAGTGTCGGCATAAGCGGCGGCAGGCAAGGGCACGCCCGGCCCACGTGCGGCACACACCTCTTGCACACGCGCCGCCAGACTGTGAGGTGACATGGCTATGCCGGCTGACGCTGCAAACGCAGCGATATGTTCGACCAGCGCGCTGGTGGTGGGGAAGCGGTCCTCGCGCCGCAGCTCCAGCGCTTTTGCGACGATCGCCTCAAGCCCGCGCGGATAATCAGCTAGGCGCAATGACGGCAAAACATAGTGGCCCTCGGCGATGGCCTTCAAAGTCTCAAAATCCGATGCGGCCGAGAACGGCTTTTTCCCCACGGTCATCTCGTAAAGCAACACCCCCAAGGCGAAAATGTCACTGCGCTGATCGAGCGGCTCGCCCCGACACTGCTCGGGCGACATGTAATTCACTTTGCCCTTGAGCACGCCGTGTCGGGTTTCGCTTCGCTGCGCCAGCCATTTGGCCACACCGAAATCCACAAGCTTCACGGCACCCTTGCGGTCCACGATTACATTCGACGGCGACACATCCCTGTGAATGATGTGAAGCGCGTTGCCTTTGTCATCAGCAAGCGTGTGCGCGTAAGCCAAGGCCCGCGCAAGTTCACGGGCGATCCACAACGACTCTGCAAGCGGTAGCGGTTGCCCGGGGCGCGCGTCCAAAAGCGCTCGCACATCGGCGCCCTCTACATATTCCAGCGCGAAGAAGTATTCGCCGCCATCGTGATCGATGTCGTAAACTTCTGCGATGTTTTCGTGGCGCATGCGCCCAAGCAGCCGCGCTTCATCCACGAACATGGTCAGCAGTTCTTGATCTCGCTGGTGTTGGGGCAGCAGACGCTTGACGACCACGGTTTTCTCAAAGCCTGAGATCCCCTGCGCGCAAGCTTTGTAAACCTCGGCCATGCCGCCAACGGCAATGCGTTCAAGCAGTTGATAGCGGCCTAGGCGATGGGGCGCTTTCGTGTTCACAAACCCCCGGGGTCAGGCACGCAATCGTGGCGGCGACAACATTGGGCATAGTTTGCCATGACAGAGCCCCCCCCCCAAGCCCGGCGTCGCGTAGACGATAACACTTGCCGCTCTGGCCGAGCTTGGGCTCGGCGCCAGCAGCGTCACTCGCGGCGAGTGACGCAACTTCAGGGCTGCTCCAGACGTGAATCAGAGCCACGCCGCGCCGGCGACCAACACGAATGGCTTGAAATCTCGAACAAATTTGCCTGCGACATGTGGGCCAATCCCCGAAAATGGTTGGACAGCTTCTTGCAAATAGCGCCGCCATGCAGATCTGCAAAGCGGCATGGGTGATAGGAAGCCTCTGGGCCTGCGCCGCCTTGGGGGCAACCGGGGGGTGTCGATCGTCTGAAACGAAAGACCCAGGTGGTGGCGGGCTCTTGCAGGACGTTGATTCCATCGTCTTCGTGCAACGAGCGGCGCGCAACGGCATGGGAAACGTGTTCGCCTACACCGACTACAAGCCTGGCGCGCGGCTGGTGAAGCTGTCGCCCCCGTCTGCGGATGGCAACTTAACCAATCTCACCTCAGCGCCCCTGTTTGCGGGCGCCGACATCATGGCTTGGGACCTGTCGTTCGATGCCAAAACCATCGTGTTTTCAGCGCGGCTGAAAAATGAGGGCACGTACCAGCTGTTTCTCATCGGCATCGACGGCAGCAACCCTCGTCAGATCACCGATGGGCCTTACCACTATGTGTACCCGTTGTTTGTGCCGGGGCAAAAAGTGATGTTCATGACCAGCAAGGTTGTGGAGGTGGGCCAGCCGCAATTTAGCGACGAATACGAGCGAGCCACCACGTCGCAGGTGGGCACCATCAGCATGGATGGCACGGCCGAGGTGCTTGGGCCACGCAACGTCTCGCACCGCGTGTCGCCCTCACTGCTGGAAGATGGAAGCGTTGTTTATACCGAATGGCGACACTTGGGCCGCATCAACGACGGGCATTTGCGGCTCATGAACCCTGACATGACGGGCATGCGCGAAGCCTTTGGTGGCGAAGGCTCGGGGCCAACAAACAGCTATTTAAAAGCGCGCTTCGTCACCAGCTACGTGAGCACGGCGGGAAAAAAGACGTCTCGCCTGGTCACTGTCGCCACCTCGCGGGAGGACACCTTGCAGGCGGGAAAGCTGCTGCTGGTGGACCTGAACGACGACGAAAAGTCATCGAAGTACACCGACCTCACAAAACTTGTGCCAGGGGGCAAGGAAAGTTCGCAGCCCGGAATTGGTCGCTACTACGACGCCGAGCCCATTGGCAACCCCGCCGATTTGAAGTTCTTGGTCTCGTGGGCCGATGGGCCCGTGCAAACCGAAGTGCTTGCGCAAGCCAACACCAACGCCAACTTCGGCATTTATGTTTTTGATGCCAAAACGGGGCGACGCTTTCCAGTATGGGACGACGCCACGTACTGGGACGTGGGCGCGCGGCCTGTAAAGCCCCGCACCGAGCCACCACCCGCACAGAGCCCGGTGGACGTGGCCGAGAAAAGCTTCGTGGTCGGCGCTTTGAACGTTTACGAATCGTCGCTGCACAACCTGGCACCAGGATCGATTGTGAAGGTCCGCTTGCTTGAAGGGTTCTCATCAGAGGAAGGCTTTCCCAACATGTTCGGATTGACCGAGTTTGATGGGCAATCGCGCTACGGCGAGGTGGACGTGCAAGCCGATGGCTCTTTTGCTGCCAAGGTTCCCGCCAACGTGCCCCTGCATTCTCAATTGATCGACAAGTTCGCGCTGTCATTGTTCAGCGAAGACATTTGGATCAGCGGCCGCCCGGGCGAACAACGCTTCTGCGGCGGTTGCCATGAAAGCCGCGCGAAAACTACAGTGATTGCGCCCGGCACGATCGAAGCGGTTCAGCGTGGCGCTGTGGATCTGGATGTGCCGCGCGCCGAACGCGCTTCGATGGACTTCAGCTACGAAAAGATTCGCGGCGTGCCTTGGGACCTAGCGCTTCAACCCATCTTCGATGCCAAGTGCGTCTCCTGCCACGACGGCGATGCGGCGAAGCCTGGCAACAACACCTACACCATCGTTGACAAGACTTTGGGCACCATGCAGACCATCACCTTCGATTTGCGCGGACAGAAACTGCCCATCGTGGTGGGTGAGCGTTCAGCGGGCACGGAATTCTCCGCGTCTTACATTTCAGTGGCAGGTCTGGGGATGGAGCTGGGCGAGAACGTGGTTGAAGTTCTGGGTGAGTACAAGGAATTCATGACACCCGGATCCGCCAAGGATTCGCTGTTGGTGAAAAAGCTGAACCCGCCCCAACGCTTCCCTGAGGCAAATCCGCAGGTTCGAGCCTTCCCGGGGCCAAGCCACCCAGCTGATGTGGGCGGCCAAGACCTCACGCCCGATGAGTATTATCGCCTCATCCTGAACATCGACATGGGCGGTCAGTTTTTCTTCCGTGAAAACAAGAGGGGAGATTACTAGTCATGACGCGCGCAGCTTTTCATTATGTTGTGGCGACACTCACGGTGTTGGGTGGCGTGGGTGCGG
>JBBSJE010000120.1:0-17853 GCA_038257535.1 Polyangia bacterium | reverse complement strand
GTGGTTCCTCCAACGCGGCCTGTCCCTTGAAGCCGCCGATGCGATGGCCTGTGAATACGCGCGCTGGAGCCCGCACAGTGTCATGGTGACGCTGTTTCCCGCGGCACAAGGTCGCGATCTTGAAGTGCAGGCGCTTTTGGCTAAGGCCGGCACGGTTGTCTATCGCCGCGACTTTGAGCTGCGCAAAGATGGTCCGGCGTTGTTCATTTGGCAGATGTATCGCCAGGAGCCGTGGGTCGGCGAAGCCCGGAACCTGTGGGAGGGCACCCGGCACAAAGCCCGCGGCTGCTTCCCCTCGGGGCAGGGAACTGTTCGCTCGTTCTTGTTTCATCCCACCGCGACAGCCGACTTGAGGGCCCTCAAGACGGCGATCCGGGCTTTGTTTGGCGTTGCAAACGACAGCGTTCACATCAACGACACGCACGCCGAGACCGAGCTACTTGCCAACATCTGTTTCAACCACAATTCTCACCACTTCTTGAGCAATGCCAAGATGACGTATCTGGCAAACTTTTGGGAGCTGTTCGGCCAATTCGCGGCGCGACTGGCGCTGCAGAGCGCGGATGCCAGGAACTTTTGCATCGATGGCAGCGCCAGCCTTGCGGCGTATGGCTTGCGCGATTGCCGTGACATCGACTTCGTTCACACCGGCCTCGACGAGTTCAGCTTTGGCGATCCCGCGCTCATAGGGTCGCACAACCTCGAGATGGCTGATCACGCCACCTCTCGCGACGACATCCTGCACAACCCCTCAAACCATTTCTACTTCCACGGGATAAAGTTTGTGTCACTGGGCGTGCTGAAGGCGATGAAGCTCAAGCGTGGCGAGGCCAAAGATCTGACTGATGTCGCCCTCATCGACGCCCTGACCGAAGCGCCGCATCCTCTGCATCGGCAAACCAATTCCGTCACGAAACGATTTTCCCTGAAGGATCGTCCTGTGAAAATTGTGGGGCTTGTAACGGCGCGAAATGAAGGCACAACGATGGCGCAAAGCCTACGGGCGCTGGCGCGGGTGACGGATGCGATTGTTGTTCTAGATGATGCCTCCACGGACAACACCGTGGCCATTTGCGATTCCCTTGCACAGGAATGTCGCATCGCTCACGTCGTGCGCAAGTTTCGCTGGTATCGGGATGAGCCTGGAGATCGGAATCGCCTTCTGCAAACGGGCAGGTCGATCGGTGGCACGCATTTCATCGTTTTGGATGCCGATGAGTGCTTCACCTCCAACTTGTTGAAAGACAATGGACTTCGAGGCGCCATCGCCCAGATGCGTCCGGGGGAGATCCTGGAACTGCAGTGGCTGCAGTTGTGGCGCTCAACCACGCAATTTCGATCGGACAAAAGCGTTTGGAGCAACAACTATAAGCCGTTTGTCTTCTGCGACGACTGGGCAAGCCATTACTCCAGTGAATTCATCCACACGCCTCGGATTCCCAAAGGCTTGAAAGGCCCGGTGAGTCGCCTGCATGGCCCCGACTATGGTGTGATGCACTTTCAGTTCGTGAACTGGAACAACCTGCTGCTGAAACAGGCGTGGTACAGATGCCTCGAGCGAATTCGCACGCCCGAGAAAAGTGTTGCGGAGATCAACGCCCGCTATGCGCCCAGCAAGGACGAATCGGCGCTGGGCCTGCAGCCCGTGCCCAGTGAATGGTTTTCAGGATACGGCAACTTCGACTTCGCGTGCTACCAGCTGCCAGATGGTTGGCGCAAGGAGCAGGTTCTGGCCTGGTTCTCGCAATACGGGCGCGATTGCTTCTCTGATCTAGACATTTGGGACGTCGATTGGGATGCGACCCCGCGCAAGGCCGAGACGCCACGTGGCGATCGCCAGTTGCCATCTGACAATGAGATTCGTGCCAAGTTCCCGTTAGAGATTGTTGAGGGGCCGCAAGGGGGTCTGGTGCGATGGAACGGCGTGAAGGGCTTTTTGACCACTGCGGACGTTGTCGAGCTGTACAAAGCGGCTTACGAGATTCCCCAGGGAGGGCGGATCGTCGAGGTGGGGTCCTTCTTCGGTTTGTCCGCGGTTGTCATGGGGCGCGCTTTGCTAGACGCAGGCAATCTGAGCGCCCGAATCCATTGCATCGATCTGTGGGACAACTACTATGGCTCCTCGTTGTCCGCGTTCAAAGCCAACTGCGAAGCTTGCGGCGTTGCCTCCTTGATTGTGCCCATCCAGGAAAACTGCGTCACGGCCGTTCGACTCTTTGACCCGGCTTCGGTGGATCTGGCATTCATCGATGGCGACCATGGGTTCGCTGGCGCCTCACGTGATCTGGCCGCCTACGCGCCCTTGGTCAAGCCTGAAGGCAAGCTCTTGGGTCACGACTACGCGCCTGATTCTCAGGGCGTCGTCCGGGGGGTTGCCGAATTTTTGGGCCAGAAGCCGTTCTTTGATCTGCGGCAACCGCCACCAGGATCTTCAGTGTTTTCGTTGAGTCTCTTGCCGGCGAAGCCGAATGACGTGCTGGTTTACGTCGGGCTGCACAAAGGAGATTCGTTCGAGAAGATTTTTCACAAGTATCGCCTGTGCATAGGAATTGAGGCCAACCCGCACTTGGCCAGCGCCGTTGCTGAAAAATTCAAGGCCCACCCCAACGTTCATATCTTCGATGGTGCAGCAACCACCCATAGTGGCTTCGTCGATCTGCACCTCACGAACGACGGCGGCGGCGCCAGCTCGTTGGGAACCCTCGATCCGAAGTTTCCGGGCCAAGGCCTTCAACATACGAACACCGTGAAAGTGCCGGCAATCTTTCTTCCCGAGCTGCTGAGCCAGTTGAAGGTGACGTACATCTCGGAATACGTGAGCGACATCCAAGGTATGGACCTGGCCGTGTTGTCCACGCTACAGCCCTGGATCGAGCATCAGCGCATGGGGCGCATCACATGTGAGACAACCAAGGACGGATACCGAAACATCTACAAGGACATCCCCTCGAACGAGTTGTCACAGTTTCACGCCTTACTCGACAAGCGGTATGAAGTGTGTGGGAAGGGATGGGGTGTCATCGCTGACGGGCAACACGATGACGTGCCTGATTCCTGGTGGGAGTTCGATTGCCGGTGGGCACCGCGCAGTGTGGCTGCGTGCCACAGCCGCGCGGAAACGGGCGTATGCGAACCATCTCAACCTCATGCTTTGGTGGCCAAGGCCGGATAACTGCGCCCGCCGCGTGTTGTGGTACACCGACGGGCGAAAACGCTAGCGTCGCGGGGCTGCTTCCATCCGGGCAAGCACGTCAGCAATCAAGCTTGCCGTTTGCGTTTCGTAAAGGTTCAGATCGAATCCCTTCGCTTCGTAGGCTGCGCGCGCGCTTGCTTTTGCCGTTTGGGCCTTCAAATCGTTGACATAGCCACGCAAAGCTCGCGTTTGGCAGATCACCGAAAGGCAATGGTCATCGTTTTGGTCTTGCTGAAGCGGCATGCCTTTCTTCAGCTGGTCTTGGCTTATGAGCATCATCATGCGAATGAGGTTGCCTTTAAGCCGGTTGACTTCCACCCCCGGCAACGAGCGGCTTTCGGGGTCAACCGCGTTGCGAAGACCCGCGCTGTTTTGGTTGTTCGTTGCCAAAAACGGATGCAGCCACTCGCGGCTGGCCTCGTCGAAGGGCCCGGTTTTGGCGGGGAACAAGCCTGTGCCACGCACCTCCTTCCAGAACTTCACCTGCGTTGCCATGCGGTGCACATACGTAAACGGGAGGTGCGCTTCCTTCTGGGTGAAGTTGCGGAAAGCCCAGTAGTGAAGCTTATTTGTTTGCATCCCGTCCGTCGAAATCAGCGATGGATCAAGCACCTGGCCCAGCATCATCCAGTTGTGCGTGATCCGGTCCGTGGCATTTGTAACTGTTCCACGAACAAGGTCCGTCTCGGGAAACTCTGCACGGAAGCCTGCCGGAAACGACTTGATCCAGTTCGGGTAATTGTTGTCGTCATAACAGGGCGGCTCGATCGCGAAACCACCCAGGAAGAACGCGGGCGAAACAGCCTGCGGCGCATCAGGAAATGGCGAGATCGGCCGCTTATAGAAGGCACCCGGGTTCTTGATTTCTTCACGAAACAGATGCGCCGCAACGATCACGTTCAAGCGCTTGGGCTCCGTGATGCGTTTCTTGATCCACGCCGTGCTATTGGAGAAACTGGGGCAGTTTCCCGGAACGGCCGGGACGGTGCTGTTCTGCGTATAGCCAAGGTCGTTCATGTTCTTGCGATTTTCATCGAGCAGCTTGTACAAAGCCGCATCGGTCGGGTTCTGTAGATACTCGTCTTCCATCGCAAAATACTCTTGCGGTCGGTTGGGTGCCGTGGGCACAGGCGCCATGTAATCATTGATGTCGCGGTGTTCTGGCCCGTTAAATTTGTCTTCGCTCCAACGCGGCAAAGCAATGCCTATGGGCAGCTTTCGCATGTCAATCGCCTGCATTTCGGCTAGAGCCTTGTTCGCATCCTCCAACGTCACAACCTTGCCCGTGGCCACCATTAACTTGTGCCGCTGCAACTCCTCAACAAACGACGCATCTTGCTCCGCCGCGTTGTTGCCTGGCAGAACGCGTCCACCGGGTTGAAAGGGTCGCCAATCGGGGGAACAAACTTCGGCAATGCCCAAACGCCGTCGCTGCGCATGAATGAAGTCCCGCACTTTCAAAGCGTCTTCGGGCGCAAGGTGTTGCTGGCCTCGCCGCAAGATTGCATCGTCTTTAAAGCCAATGATCGCCAGTTCAACCCCATCGGCGCTGTGGCAATTGGTGCAGGCCTGCCCGTCAACGTCGCCCGCTTTGCGCCAAGTTTGAAGTCCGTTGCGGTAGATCTCTTCTACCTGGGCGTCGGACCACGAATCGGGGGCGCCGGCCGCCATCTCTAGCCCGCCGGGTTGATTGGGCAGCTTCTTCAAGTTGTCGAAGTCGCTTGCCAGTTGATCATCGGTGACGAAGGCCGCACTAAAGGCGGGCATCTCGCGCACGCCCATTCGCACCTTCGCGATGTATTCGTCGCGCGAAAGTTTGCCAGGCAAAGCCGGATACTTATCGGATCCCTGCCCTGCGCCACCGTGACAGGCCGCGCAGTTGCTTTGAAACGCTTTAGACAAAGTGGCAGACGAGGCGTTGCCATAGGCCGGCAGGGGCTCGGTGGGGCAGCCCAAAATGCCGTGGACGCCGTCCCGATCGCGAACCGCCACCCCCGGGGTTTCGGCATTTTTCGGGTTGCCATCAGGGGGCCGATTGTTCTTGCCCGTTCCCGACAAGCCGCCCTCGCCATCGCCCGTGATTGAGCCTGAACATCCCATCGTCGCAAACGCAACGCACATCACCAGGTACATCAATGTCGAACTTCTAAACATTTTGCCTCCAACCGGGATCTGAGACAGCGCCGCGCGAGCGACTACGTCAACGTGCCTATTGGAGCGGGCCGGCGGATGTTGTCAGAAATTCCTTAGCTTCAGGAAGAAGGGTGGTTTTTAGCGCGCAACGGCGATCCGCAAGGAGTGAACCACGTGACGAGAAAACTTCACACCCGTGGCGGCGGCAACGCCAAAAAAGACGCTGGGGCCCACTTCAACCTCCAGGGCCACCTCGGCCCGCACCCAGGGTTCATTCGGTCTGACAGCCGATTCCGAAACATAAACTTGCAGGTCGCCGGAGCGATAGTTCACCCAGCAATGGATGACCTTGCCCGATGCCAAGGGGAAAGGTTCGGTGCGAGCATGAGGCTGGTCTGAAGGGCGATCATTGTTGCTTTGGATAAAAACGGCGGGCGCCAACTCAAGGCCATTGCCATTGTGGGTATCGAAGACCACCGCCACCTTGGGGGAAAGGAACCCGATTGAGATCCCCCCTCCTTTGCCACCCAACGCCCGCGGGCCTTTGGGATCCGCGTGCCATACCAAAGCCACCCCGTCGGCGGGAATCTCACTAGGATCGATCTGAAACACAAGATGAACTTCCATCGTGGTGCTGGCACTGATGGTGAACGGCGTTGGAAAAAAGGCCGTGGCCTCCTGGTCTTCTAGCGGCTGCGTCAGAACAAGTTGGCCCTGCAAAAGCTCCGCGTTGCCATTGAGGCTTAGCTCAGTGGCCACATCGTTGATGGCAAAAGCTGGTGAAACGGCCGCAGATCCATCAGCAGCCGCATCGGCTTTAACCAAAAGGTTATAGCCAGCGTCAAGGCGCGAATCACAAGCAAACAGCAGCACGACCACGGGCGCAGCCGCCCTCGCCCAAACGCGCACGTTCACGGCGCGTTGTCCATAAGCTCTTTGAGGGGTCTGTTCATGGGGCTTTTAGGGTGAGCCTGCTCAAACCGCACGGCCGCCTGCTTGGCTTCGGCCCGGCGGCCGCGATGCCACAGCAACATCACCGCCAAACCTTCACGCTCTTGCAGCAGACTTCCGGCGGGAAATCGCTGAGCATGTGCCGACAACGAACGCGCGGTGGCCTCGTGCTTGCCTGCCGCCATGTCGCGACGAGCCCGCCCGATCAAGGCAACTTCTGCGCGCAAGCTGGCCCCCATGCCAGATTCGAGCGGAATCGCTTCGATAGAGGGGGCTGTGGCTTCAACACCGCTTTTGGTAGCGGGCGTGCGGTGCACATGGTTGGGCTCTGCTCGCCAACTGACAGGCCACCACGAGGGCGCATTCACAATCGCCGCCGCCACGCCGCCACTGAACAGCAGCAACGCAAGCAAAAACACGGGATGAAGCCAAAGCAACCGCGGCCCGGTGCCCCACAGGCGAATGCCAGTTGGCGCAGGTTCAGCGGCCGCAGCCAGACGCAAACGTTCCCGCAATTGCTGTTGCTTTTGCGGGCTAAGCACGCGGCGGCTGCGCTCACGAACCAGCAAGCGCTGGATCTCGGCATCCATTTGATTTTGGCTCATATGCCGGCATCCTTCCCAAGCAAGCGGCTCGCGGCCGCTGCGAACGCGCGCCGCCCTTCTCGCAGCCGAGAATATACGGTGAATCGTGGCACACGTAAGGCACGCGCCACTTCGATCACATCTTGCCCTTGAAGCTCATGCAGAATGAACACCGCGCGCTGCTTGGGCGGCAGCTTTTGCAAAGCCTGCATAGCAATGTGCGCGGATTCGCGGTGCACCAAATCTTGCTCGGGCGAACGGCTGGTGTCATCAGCAGGGTCAAGCGCGGCAGACGACAATTCGCGCCCGTGGCGCCGCTGCTCCAACGTTATTCGGTAAGCAATCCCCGTAAGCCATGGCCGTAGGGCCCGGTTGGCGTCGAAATGCGCGCGGCGACGATGAAACACCAAAAAGACCTCTTGAATGATGTCGTCGCGATCGGCGGCAGCAACGCCCATACGTGCCACGAAGCCATACAGAAACGGCATCTCCTCGGCGAACCTGTCCACAAGGTCGGCGGCACTTCCCTGCGGCGCCGACGTTTTCACCGGCGCGCGCAATTCACTGACGGGATCATCCCGCCACATGCCGAACCGGCTGGCCGCCATGGCAAACATCTTCCCTATTGCTTCGGCAGAAGCAGGGTTGTTAATAAATCGTCAGCGACGCTGGGCTGATCGCTGACGGGCCTTCCAGCGATAACCCACCACAACCGCCCCCGCAAACCAAAATGGCTGTGATATCCATGCGTTAGAATTGTCGATGTAAACGGCATGGGGACGTGGATTGAACGCGGCCGAAACCACAAACTCCGCAATCCACGACCCGACGAGGGGGAATGACAGACGTCCGTCGACCCCGGCCGTCGCAATCAACGTCATGTCGCTACGCGACACATCCAGCCCTTTGCCCGCCACGCGAACAAGGCCCGCCGACAATGCTGGGCAAAGCCATCCTTGCAAGGCGGAGGCGGCTCCTGGCGACCAGCATGCCGACAGCGCCAAAGCGCCGGCACCAACCTCATAAGCCCCGCCTGAAACAACCTGAGTACGGCCGCCCCAAACGCCATCGAGCTCGGCGTTAAACCGCAATGAAGGCTTCCAATACCAACCACCACCAAAGCGCACACCGGGGTTGGGGCCCAAAGCGATGCCCGACCGAACGATCGGTCCCAACCAACACGCCACTGCGCGAACGGGGGGAGTTGGCTCCTGCTTGACCGAAGGCGCTTGCGATGGCGGCGGGGGGATGATTTCCACGGGCTTGGGTGGCTCAGGCGCAGGCTCGGGCGGCGCAAGCTCGGGCTCGGGCGGTGGCGGGGGTGGCATTTTGTTGGGCTTATCCCTGGGAACCGGCGGTGGCACTTTGGGCTTTGTTGGCGCCGCAGCCGCGATGGCAGATGTCTCCTCGTTTTCCACGACCTGTAAGTGAAGCGCCACCAACAATCCGAACACCCGCACCAGATCTCGACAGCGATCGGCCGTTGCGCTCACCAGCCGAACGGCCTGCTCCGCGCCCAGGGTATCGGTAAACGCAACCCGTGCCGTCAGTTCGTCGCCGGATTTCGAGATCACAAGCGACGCCGTCCGCTTGCCGCCCGCATTCACGACGGGCCGGCCCACCTCGCGATTGGCCACGGCCGCCACCGCCGCGGCATCGGGGCACACAACGCCATCGGGCACGCGATAATCAAGTGTAAATGCCAGCGGGGCCGCGGCGCCCGCATCAAGGGGCACACAAACCAAGCCGAGGCACACACACAGCCACGCGGTTAGGCGCACAGTGACGATGCTAGCCCATGAGATTTGCACCGACAAGCGGAGTACGTTTTTTAGAGATCTTCTGACAATCCTGGCGCTGTCGCGCCAATCAGGCCGATGGCACCCAGCATTCTTAGGCGCACGTTTGTGGTCCTGGCCCTGATTTCGTTGTTGCCACTGTCGGCCGGGGCGCAAATCAAAGACACGAGGGCGCTTGTGGAGGCGATCAACAACGGAGAAGCTGGGGCCACGGTTGTCCTGGCACCTGGCACGTTCGAGATTACGGCCCCGTTGCGGCCCCGCAAGGGCATGAAGATCAGCGGCGCCGGCGTCGGCAAAACAATCATTCGCAACACTGCGAGTTGGGCGCCCGGCAACGCAGGCCTGTCGAAAGATGAAGGCGCCACCCGCAGCGCCATTGTTTGCGACAAATACCTTTTCGACCTTGGTGAGAACACGACCGACGTTGAAATCTCGAATCTGACCATGACGGGGCCCCAAGTGCATGGCGCGATCTGCGGTGTAACGCCGCATGGGCTGCATCTGCATCACCTTGAGTTCAAGAGTTTTCTTTGGGCGGGTCTTCGCACCTTCATCATGGACCGCGCCAGCATTCACGACAATTCGTTTTTCGACGCTGGCAATAAGAGCAACGTAACGACGGGGTCATCCGGGGGTGGTTTGTTTTTGACCTACACCAAAGACAGCGAGATAAGGGACAACCGCTTCACACGCAGCAAGGGCAACGACTACTACGGCATCAAAGGGCGTGAAGGACGACAGGTTCATATTCACTGGAACACCATTGACACAAACTTCGCGATCGAGTTTCCGTTCGACAACGATCATGAAGTTGAGATTGATCACAATTTTCTCGGCGGGGCGGTCTCGATTCCGAAACATTCAGGGGGAAGTTTTCCTGACGGCAAGTACTCCTTCCATGTCCACCACAACTACCTCAACACATCCTACTCGTTTGAGTTTCAGCGCAACGGGCTTGAGATCAACCACAACCTGTTTGACATCCCGACCAGCGGGGACGGCGGCAACCTGATCAGTGGTTTTGACTCCGCGCCTGCCCCAGGGGGAACAAAGATGCACAACAATCTGATCCGCAACCCCGGCAGAGGCCTCTATTGGAGCGAGGGTGTTTACAACAACTTCGCGTTCACGAACAACCATGTGCGCGGTGCAACCACCGTGACACCGCGAACCGAAGGGTTGTTTGATTTTCGACCGTCGCGCAATGGCGCCACCACGGACTGGCGCACCATCGTCATTCGCGACAATGTGTTCGAGCTGGAGGGCACAGCAAGGCCGCTGATGCGCAACACCGAAAGCCGGATGGCGGTGGTTGAAAACAACCGCTTCACCAACATCTCGGACGCAGCTTCATTCGCCAACCGCGACACGGGCAAGACGAAGGGGCCGCTGGAGCCCTTGAAATTCAAACTCGGAGCAGAGGGAGAGTGGAGCGTCGACCAGTGGACCCTGGCGAAAACCCCCGTGGACAGCCAGCCGGCGATGGGCGGCGCTGGTGGCTCGGCGGCGATGGGCGGCGCTGGTGGCGGCCAGTCCGCAGGGGCTGGCAGTCAGGGCGGGGGCGGCACTGGCGGAGGCTCGGTGGCGGCACCCGTTGCTGGATCTGGGGCGGAAGAAGACAACGACGATGACAAGAGCAACGGGGATGACGAGTCTACAGAAGCAGGCAACGGCTGCAGCATGGCCCCTCACTCACGCACGGGGTCGATCGTATGGTTTTTGTTTGCGGTCTGGGCGCTTATGCTACGGCCCGCGCGGCGCCTTACGAACAGGCAACCTCGTCGTTAAGGGTGCGGACGCCCTGCGCATTGAAGATTGCGCCCACACCGGATAAGTCATTCGCCATATGCCGCCTGATCCACCTATCCGACCTGCGGGCCCCTTCGCCGTCACACCGATTGGGTGGGTGCGCTCGCCCTACGAGCGTCGGTTTGGCACGCCTCAACAAGCTGCGGCCGTGGATTCTGACGCGGCGGCCGTGCTTGAACTTGACCCAGCGTTGATCCCGCCTGTCGCGCTCGCTGATCTGTGCGGTATGGAACGCGTGTGGGTGGTGAGCTGGCTGCATCGGGGCGGCACATGGGCGCCGCAAGTCACGCCGCCTCGTGGGGCCCGCGTGCCGCGTAGTTTGTTCGCCACGCGTTCACCGGATCGCCCGAACCCGATTGGTTTGTCGGTGGTGAAGTTGGTTCACGTGGAAGGCTGCAACCTGCACGTCAAGGGCATCGACTTGCTAGATGGAACGCCTATCCTCGACGTGAAACCTTATGTGCCGTACGCGGACGCGTTTCCAAACTCCCGGGCCGGTTGGGTGGACGACGTGGTGCCCGAGTCTTTGCAGATAGCCCGCTTCGAGCCAGGATCAAAATCGGATAAGCCGTAGCCTCGTGTGCCCTGGCGAGACGGGTAAGACAGGCACCTAAGCGAGGCGTCAGCTACTGCCCAACGCTGGGCTCCGGTTTTCGTCTGCCGAGCGTAAAGGAACTCTCCACGCTGGTTGATTACTCAAAGCCCTGGTCCTTTTTTCAGGTCCCTTGCGTAC
Organism: Polyangia bacterium; assembly: GCA_038257535.1. GTDB lineage: Bacteria > Myxococcota_A > Polyangia > Fen-1088 > Fen-1088 > JAGTJU01. The sequence goes on along the minus strand of JBBSJE010000120.1, from coordinate 6,648 downwards.
GCTGACCGAGCTGTTGCATGCCCAGCCCGCGCGTTGTGGCAGGCCGCTACGCTAGTGTGGCATCAGGCTCACCAGGGGTGACGCAAGATATCAACCACACGGCGCTCATTAGCACTCCAGCTCACTAACGCAGACTGCAGCGCATTGGAAGACATCAACCATACGCTTTGCTTTACGTAAGTGATGCGCCCACAATCCTTCACTATGGCCTCGCGCTACTTAGCTTCTGTTGTGGTTTACGTTCTGGCGCCCTGGTTGATAGCCGCTACCGGCTGTTCGGTGGACCCTGACGGCCTTCTAAGAACCGCATCCCCCGGCGACGACGATGGTTTTCCCGCACAGCCCTCGGACGACGAAGCCGGTGAAGGTGGCCAGAGCGGCGGCGGAGATCCAAACGAGTCGTGCGAAGCCGGTGCAAACCGATGCGTCGACAACACGGTGGAACAGTGCGGAGACGATTTGCAATGGCAGGCAGGACAAGAATGCGCGTTTGCTTGTTCAGACGGGATTTGCACTGGGTCTTGCACGCCAGGCAGCCGCCGCTGCGATGGCCTGAGTGCGCAAGTCTGCGACGAAGAGGGAGGGTGGGTCACTGAGGACGCTTGTCCTTTCGCATGTGCCGACGGTGCCTGTGCGGGTGATTGCGAGCCGCAGGCACGACGTTGTCAAGGCAACGTTAGTCAGTTGTGCAACGGCGATGGCGCCTGGGAAATTGGCGATAGCTGCAAAGTCTCCTGCGGCAATGGCTTGTGCCAAGGCGAATGCAGCCCCGGCGACAAGATCTGCAATGGCGCGAAAGCTATGGAGTGCGACAGCAACAATAGCTGGAAAGAACGCCAAGCGTGCCCGTTTGTTTGCAAAGACGGAGCGTGCGCTGGCACATGCAAACCCCGCGAGCGCAAATGCGACGGACGTCGCCCCTTGACCTGCGACGACAACGGGGCGTGGTTTAAGGCCACCAGCGAGTGTCAATTCGCTTGCGTTAACGGCGCCTGCACTGGCGAATGCGCGCCGGGCGCGCGCCGTTGCAACGGGAGGCAGGCGTATTTGTGTGACAACGCCGGTCGCTGGCAGACGGCAGAGGCCTGCCCGTTCGTGTGCAACAATGGCCTATGTGCCGGAACGTGTGTGGCGGGCAGCAGACGGTGCTCGGGCAACAAGGTCGAACGCTGCGACGGCGCGGGCGCGTGGGTGTTGGAAAGCAACTGTCCCTACTTGTGCCGCGACGAGCAGTGCGTGGGTGAATGCACGCCGGGCAGCAAGACGTGCAACGACAAGATCCCCGGCACATGCAGCACAGATGCGATGTGGCAGTATGCTGCTGCATGCCCCGTGTTCTGCTTTCAAGGCTCTTGCAACACGCAATGCACGCCAAACGCGCGGCGATGCAATGGCAACAAGACGCAAGTGTGCAGTGCCTCGGGCCAATGGCAGGACGACGGTACGTGCCAGTTCGCGTGCAGTGCCGGGACATGCACCGGGACATGCACGCCAGGCGCGGCGCGCTGCAATGGCACAACCCGACAGACATGTGATGCGCTGGGCGTTTGGCAAGACCAGAGCAAGTGTCAGTTTGCTTGCGTCAATGGAAGCTGCTCCGGCGAGTGTTTTCCAGGCTCGCTGCGCTGCTCGTTGGGCATCGCCCAGACCTGTGGTGCCGACGGAAAGTGGAGCAACACCAACACATGCGCCTACCATTGCCAAGACGGCCGCTGCACGGGCGAGTGTCGTCCCGGGAGCACAGACTGCGTCGATAAGACGACCCGGGTGTGCAACAACGCTGGTAACTGGCAAACGGTGGAAAAGTGCAAACGCGCATGCGCCGCCGGAGGGTGCGTCCGCTAGTCAAGTTTTTGCTTGTTTGAACACTATGTTCACCGCAGATCGCCCATGACGCCTAAGGTCTCGTAACTGAGTGTCAATTTGGTTCGCTCGTCCGGGCGGCTATTCTTGTGGCGTTTGAGCGCAATCAAGACGCCCCCCGCTGGCAGCTGTGCCAGCCGATCTGGCGTCATCACCACATTGGTAGCGCCAACCTTATTTTCCGTGAAGCGAACGAAGTTCAAGCGATTGGCAGAGCTAGCAACGAAGAGTTCAACGTCCTCACCGCTTTGCAAGGGCTCGCCCTGCCACGTGAGTGCCGCGTTGGAATCTCGTGGAAACGAAAGCGGGCCCACAGGCAGAGCGATCAGCGGGATAACGCCCGTTGTGTTTTGGTCGATCACATGGGATGTTTGCGATCCCTCGCAGCACGCCATCGTTTGCCAGACCCTTCCGTCGGCGTCAGGACACAAAATGGAAGCAAGCGCCCCACGCGCCGCCCAGATTAATCGTCTTGGCAAACAAATGATTGACGCCTTTGTGAAGCCGCACCCGAACCACCCCGGCGTCGGCGCCCATTTTGCTGCCACCGGTGTGCAAGAACACAGTGTGCTTATCTGAGGGCGACGCGCCTTCGGGCCAAAGCCAAACACGGCTTTGGTCGTTTGTGCCAATTCGCAGGTTCACCCAGCGGTCTTCGGGGCTTACAATGCTGGTGCGCACGTAAGCGATGGTGTCTTTGCTGCCAGCGTTTGGCAACAACTGCTTGTAGTCGAAGCAGCCCGCCTTGGGCTGCACGGCTTGCCAGCGCGCCCACGCCTTCCCTGTCCAGGTTTGTGCTTCTGATGTGCAAGGATCGCACGAGGTATGCGACCACAGCACCTCTTCCCAACCATTGCTCGAGAACGTCGTTGCGGGGCTGGCTTGCAACATCTCCCACCGACTGACTGCCCCTGTGCTGTCGATGGGAGACGTGTGCGATTCCATTGGCACACTGGCCTTGCCGCTTGGTGGATCTGCTGGCACGCTGGTGAGCCAGGCGTTGCGCCTGCGTGTCCCGAACGCATGAATTAGTTTCGTATCGGCATCAACGGGAACAACGCTGAACGCGGGCGCCGGCTGATCCACGTCTGCCGCAAAAACCACCGATTGACCCACACGCAGCCGCACCTCGAAGACACCTTCTTCATTCACCGTCCATTGACCCTTGGGGAGACTCTGCGGCGTCAACGCTGAGCCACCTGGTAGCTTCACGCGGCAGGTTCCTCCTGCGAGGCTGTGTACGCGCACGAATTGAGTTCGCCCGTGCCGCATTTGCGCCGACACCAAAAAAGCGCCCGGCGTGCGCAAATGCGCGAAACCTACATCTTTCCACGCGGGCGGCACCGCCGGAAACACAGAGATCACGTTGTCTTGCGCCTGCAAAAGCAGCTCATGAATGGCCTGGGCGGCCGCAAGGGGCGTTTCGATCACCGGCCCTGCTTCGGTGTACATCGTGTTGCGACGAACGAACCCTTGTACCAAACGTTGCAGATGTTGTAAGGCGGCGTTTCCATCCCCTAAGCGCGCGGAGATCGCGGCCGCCCCCACGAAAGAATAGCCTTCCAGCGCGCCTTCAAAGCCAATCCAATGCGACAGCGAGCGAACAATCAGGTCACGTTGTGGTGGATGTTCTGGGGAGATGAGGCCCAGAGGGTAGATCATCAATAGATGGGAAAAATGCCGATGAGATTGGTCGAAGGGCGTATCGCGTCCCACCATGAACCCATTGGTGTTCGTGGGAAAATCAGTTAGTTTCTGTTTCACTGACGCCCACTTGATGCGCTCGCGGGATGATGAAAACTTGGCGTTATCAGGATCAAGCAACGTTTTGAGTGCCCAACTCAATAACGCCAGATCGTAATTCGTGTCCGCGGCCGCAACGGGGTACTCGGGCGAAATCGCAACCGGCAGGTGCAGCTTTTCATCGCTTTGTAGCGTGAGTAGATCAAGGTAATAGGCCGTGGCCTCAGCAATCATGGCAAGGGTTTGTCGCTGCAGTTGCTTGTCGGCCGCGTGCTGCGCATGAAGCCAAAGGTTGTGAAGCGCCCACATGAGATTGCCGTGCTCGCGAGGCGCGTCCGGAGATTCGGCTCTGACGAGATCGATGATAGAAAGCGGCGAACGCAGGTCTTGGCCACTGGTTCGCCCAATGGCCATCCCAGATAGAGGTTTGGCGTTGGCGCGCAGTTTTTTTTGGTTGCGCAGCAGAGCGCGGACCAAGGAGCTGGCGATGTCCAGTCGATTGGCCGTGTAGAGCGGCCAGTACGAAAGCTGCACGTTCAAGTTCCACCATACACCCGGCCAGGGGGTTTGATGGTACCAGGGACCCAAGGTGTCAATCACCGCGCCGTGCGCGCGTGTGGCTGCGGCCAGTTTGTACATTTGAATCCAGTAGAAGTTCTCAAGCTGCGTGTCAGGTAGCGTAACAAAGCTCGCGGGGTAGTACCGATGCCACCATGCCTGATGGCTGCGCGTAAGCGCGGACCACCCTTGCCGCCACGCCTGCGACAAAGATTCATCTGCCAGCTTCACAGCGCGCTTCGAATCCGATGCCACCTGAATGGTGACGAAGGGTTGTTTCCTCGTCGCCTTTGGGGCGTGTCTCGAAGGCCACGATGTGAGCGCCACCTGTGCCAAGTTTCTGCAAGACATACTGTCGCTCGCCTTTGCTAAACCGCTTCACGGCAGGGTTCGCTTGAGGTTGCCCTGCTTGCCCCGCACGATGGGGAATAGGGTTTGCGGGATCGAATTGGAAGCGCCCCGCGCACCCCGCACGCTTGACGGAAATCCCCATCAGGGGCCTGGTGGCGTGCACCCACCATGTGAGGAGGGTGGACCCAGCCGCTGAAGCGTTGATCTGCGTTTGCACCTGCGCATTCCAAAGGTCGAGGCGCATATTCCCTTCCAAGGGCGCGCAATCTTGCCACCGCAAAAAGCCTATCGGCAAGCGTGGCGACGCCACCATCGGATCGTCCGAAACCTGCTTGTCCACCACGTCCACCCGCCCCAGCTCCCACGACAAGGCGCCTTCATCAACGAACGTCATAGCGCCAAGCACACCGTTGCCGGTGAAGGCGCCGCGATCCCATGATTCCGGCAGCCGCTCCCACACAAGGTCAGCGCGCGCCAAGAAGGAGGCCCAATCAACGCGCAACGGCGGCGGTGTTGAGGAGACGCTGGCGTCTACTCCAAAGCCGGGGAGGCAAATGCAGGCGATCGCGGCGATCGCGATGGCTTTGCATGTCCACCAGGAGGTCGATGTGGTTTTCACAAACCCATTGTAGCATCGGTATTTTCGCTAAGGCAGCAGAAGGCTGGGCGCATCCGTGACGATCAACCACAGCTGATACGCAGCCCGCGTGGCGGCAATGTGAAACAGATGCCGCGATTCATCGTCCAGGCCGAAGGTGTTCGCGTTGACGTCAAGCATGACCACATAATCGAATTCTAGGCCTTTGACCTGCTTGATCTCCGTAACTTCCACACCGGGACGGAAGCTAAACTCTTGGGCCCGGATGCGGCGCAAGGATGGCACCTCGGCGCGCCGAAGCCCCTCGTAGTAGCGATCGGCTTGCTCAGCGTGGCGGGCCAGCAGCGCTACGGTGGCACGTGGTTCGCGAACGAAGAGCGGGCGCAAGGCCTCGGCCAAGAAGGCCACGGCGGGGCCTGTGCCCGAAAAGCTGTGGGTTTCAACAGGCGCGCCCTGTCGCGGGGCAAGTGGCGCTTCGTCCCCGGCCAACGGGCCCATCGCCGCGCGCGCAACCTCCATGATCTGCCGCGTGGATCGGTAGGCGATGCGCAGCGGCTCCACCTTCACATGCGAAAGGCCCAAGTGCCCCAGCACCTGCCGCCAATCGCCGAATCCGTTGTCTAAAAACAGACGCTGGGCGGTATCGCCGGCCAAGGTGATCGACTTTCGTTTTGAGGTACCGCCAATGAGCACCGCCAGCTCGGCGGGTGATAGATCCTGCGCCTCATCCACAAACAGGTGCGCGAGTTCACGTCGTGGCCCATGCAACTGTTGATGTATGCGCAGCATCAGCGCCACATCTTCGATATCCAACAGGCCGCGCTTGTCATCCGTATCCACACCATCCACGCCCACCTCACCGCGAATCTCATCGTCATCAGGAATGCCGAAGCGCTTGTGTTTGGCGGCCTCTTCTTTCTCAGCGCGCCGAGCGGCTGCATCACGGTCAAGCACCGCTGCCACGCGGATGCGCATGTGCTCCAGCGTCTGCGCCACGTCGGATGCGGGCAGCTGGCGCTCCTTGTCCGTCTCGACAAGGCGCTGCAACGTGGGCGCATCGGTCATAAGTTCGCCCCACAATTCCAAAGTTGCGCGCCGGCCCAGCTTGCGTTTGCCTGCCAGCACCTCCTGCACTCTGCGTTCAAGCTCGTGCAGCACGGCGGGGTGATTCTTCACGCGGCTAACCGCCGGTGGCGTGTCGTCCACCATGCGAAAATCCAGCGCAGGAAGACAGGCGCGCAGCTCTTTCTCTGCCCAGGCGGCGAATGTCACCACACGCACGTCGTGCACACCCAGGGCAGGCAACACCTGGCCAATGTAGGCGGCCAGGGCCGCGCCGAAAGTCACCACAAGCATATCGTGGGGTGAAAATACCTTCGGCGCTTGATGGTTCAGGAAGGCAATGCGGTGCAGCGCGATCGAAGTCTTTCCCGAACCGGCCACGCCCTGGATGATAAGCGTGTGCGCATCCTCGTTGCGGACGATCGCGTTCTGGTCACGCTGGATGGTTGCGACGATGTTGCGCATGCCCTCGT
>JBBSJE010000119.1:0-17884 GCA_038257535.1 Polyangia bacterium | reverse complement strand
GGCGACCTCGGATTTGAGCCCAATCATCACTTCAATGTCCTGACGACGCTGGCGCACACTTACGCTGGCCACAGGTGTGTCGAAGAAGCTGGTGTTGAGATCGCGCTCGTTGTTCTTCAAATGAATGCGACAGTTGCGCAAGGTCACTGACAACCGTTTGCCGCCAGCCTTGGTGTCGTAAGTGACGGCTTGAGTGGTTTGCAGAAAAACACGCCCGCCGGCCTCTGAGGGTTGAAACCCCGTCCACACAAGTTTGGGAGGGCCGCTTTCGGGCCTGGGCAGCGGGTTCTTGTTGCCCGAACCTGGCGCAACGCCAATGTACTCTTCGGGAGCAGACGGCGGGGCGCCCGCGTTTTGCGCGTCGTCCACCTGGTTATCGGCCCACACGCGGCCAGACGCCATTCCCAGCGCACCAAAGGCCATCGCCCCTAGGGCCGTTCTGCGCGGCACATCGAACCCTGATCGTGTTTTGCGTGCTGTCACTGACTGTCCCCCGTAGCCACATCGGCCGAAGGGGACGGCAGGTTGAGCCGGCGCGCGCGCTGGTCAGTAAGCCTCGGCCCGCGCGCCGGGTTTGGCGCGTTTAGGCGGTAAGCCGCCCCCGCCCGTGCGGCGCGTATCATCCCCCTCAGGGGCGCGGGCCGCTTCGATGCGAACGTGGGGCTCGTGCGGATCGGGCTTCATCACCGCGCGCGCAAAGGCCACGGCCGCCGAAGGCGCAATTTCAAACGTTGACGACGCGGGGCCCACCCGAATGCTGCCCACCGCTGTGCGATCCACACCACCCATGCGGCAAATCATCGGCAGCAGGGTGCGCGGCTCGGCCTGTTCTTTGGCGCCCAAATTCACGCGGAAAATAACGGCGCGGCCTTGAAGGCCCGCAGACTTGGGGCCCGTCGCCTTGGCTGCAGACGCTTTGAAATCCTGGGCCTGTTCGCGCCCCATGGCCCGTGGGAGCGCAGGCTTCGACGGCGCCAGGGTTTCAGGCTTGCTCTTGGCGTCGGGTTTGGCTTTGCGGGCGGCGCGCAGGGGACGATCGGGGTCCTCACTCGGTACCGCGGCCCGCGCGGTGATGGGCACAAAGGTCTCTTCCGGTGCCTGAACCCGCGCCCGCGGCGTTGCCTTGGCGGTGGGCGCCTCAGGAGCGCGCGACGCTTTGGGGCTGGAAATCGGAGGCCGCAACGCAGGGCGAGGTTCTTCGCGTTCGATGCGTCGGGGCATACGCGCTGGCGGCGCGCCCGAATCAAAATCGAGATGCCGCGGTTTGCTGCGCGCGGGAGGGTCAACGGAAAGCACCTCGATCGGCAGCGCTGCGGGCAACTTACGCAGCTCGCGCTCCAGCAACACCTTCACCAGGGCCTTCTCGTCCACCGAGGCCAGCAAACGCTCTGCAAGCGCTTCGGCGTTTTGCGCAAGCTGCGGATCCACGGGCGCTTCGTCATCCTCAGGGGCCACGCCGCTCAATCGCTCCATCAAGCGTTGCGCCAACTGATCTTCCGCGGCGCGCTGCGCTTGCGCCTGCGTGGTGGGCGCCGACCATCTCACTTTGATGCCGGCGTCGGCAAACAAGCGTTCGGCGCGGCGGCGCTTGGGTGGATCGGCCAGCACGATGCTGGTGCCCTTGCGACCCGCACGGCCTGTTCGACCACTGCGATGCGTGAGCGACTCGGTGCCTTCGGGCAGGTCGCCGTGAACCACAAACTCAACGTCGGGCACGTCCAAGCCGCGTGCCGCCACGTTGGTGGCCACCAGCACGCGCGCGGCGCCTGAGCGCAAAGCAGCCAACGCCCGGTCACGCTCACCTTGGGCACGATCGCCCGCCATGGCCACAGCTGCAAAACCATGGGCCACCAGCTTGTGTTGCAATTCGCCCACGCCCTCGCGGGTGCGGCAAAACACGATGGCTTTCGAGTCGGGGTTGGCCAGCAGCGTGTTGGCCAGCACGGCAAAGCGGTCACGCATGGGCACCAAATGCGCCACAAAGTTGATGTCGGCGTGGGCTCTTGTGCCGCCGGCGGGGCGCACGTCAACGCGGAAGGCTTTGTTCTGATAGGTCGCGGCCAAACGCGCGATGGGCCCTGCGATGGTGGCTGAAAACATCAGCGTGCGGCGCTCGGGCGGCGCGGCGGTAAGCAGCGCTTCAAGGTCTTCCTTGAAGCCCATGTCCAGCATCTCGTCGGCTTCGTCCAGCACCAGCACTTTGATGGCGCTCAGATCCAACGCGCCGCGGGTCTGCAGATCCACCAAGCGGCCGGGCGTGCCCACAACAACATCAACGCCCGCACGCAGGCGGCGAAAGTCACTGGTGATCGGGGTGCCACCGGTAAACGAGGCCAGGCGAACAGGCGCATCGCCAAACAGCCAGCCCAACTCTTGAGACACCTGAGTGGCCAGCTCGCGCGTGGGCGCCACCACCAACACACGGGGCTGCAACACGCCCTTTGCCGAGACCGGGGGACGGCCTTCAAGCACGGCCGGGGCAAACACCAACCCGAAGGCAATGGTTTTTCCCGAGCCGGTTTGCGATGAAACCAACAGATCGCGATCGGCGGCCTCGGGGGCCAGCACAGCGGCCTGCACAGGCATGGCAAGTTCGTACCCCTTGCGCGACAAGGCGGTCGCCACGGTGGGGTGCAGGGATAGGTCTTGGAATCGCGTCTCGGTAGTCAAAGGTCGCTTGTAATAACCCATACACCTCCACTTTTCACGAAAGAATGTATTGGTGAGGGCGATTTGCGTGGCGACACGGCTGGCCTCCAGCGGATTTAACGTCAACGCATCGTGCCGTTAACCAGAGGCTCAAGGGTCGAAGCGGTAGCCGCTGCCGCGCACGGTGACGAAGTGGCGCGGGGCTTCGGGATCGGATTCCAGCTTGGCACGTAGCTGCTTGACGAAGTTGTCCACCGTGCGGGCGGAACCCGAGTGGTTTTGACCCCATACATCTTTGAGAAGTTGCTCGCGCGAAACCACCTGTGCCTGCTTGCGTAGGAAATACGCCAGCAACTCGAACTCCAAGTGGGTGAAAGCAACCGATTGGCCCGAGCGGGTGACCACGCGGGTGTCCATATCCACCACCACTTTGTCAAAGGCGTAGGAATTGGCGGCCGTGGCGGGCTCAGGCGTTCGCTCCGAGGCTTGCGTCCGGCGCAGAACCGCGGCGATGCGGGCCAACAATTCCGCCAGAGCAAACGGCTTTGTCACGTAGTCGTCGGCGCCCAAACGCAGCGCCGCCACTTTGTCGAACTCGTCTTGGCGGGCTGACAGAATCAACACGGGCGTTTTGTTGCCCTCGGCGCGCATGTCGCTGAGCACCTCAAGCCCATTTTTCTGCGGCAGACCAATGTCCAGCACCACCAACGCGGGCGGAGTGCTGCGAATGAAATCCAAGGCGGCCTGTCCATCTTGAACGCAGGTGGCCTGGTAGCCCTCAATGCTGAGGTTCAAAGCCAAGCCTGCCGCAATGGCTTCATCATCTTCGGCGATCAACACAGATTTCGAGGGGGCGTTCATAAGGCAGTTCGTTAGGTTGTTTTGTGAGGCAAGCGCACACGGAAGCAGGTGTTTCGTCCGGCCGAGGCCAGCTGCACATCGCCGCCATGGGCGCGCGTGATTGCACGAACGATGGCCAGGCCCAAGCCACTGCCTGACATTCCCGCGTCGATGGCGGCTTGGCCGCGCTCGAAGGTGTCGAAGATGCGTTGTCGCTCGTCAACGGGAATGCCGGGGCCATGATTTTCGACATCCATGATGACCCAACGCTTTTGTGCGAAGGCGCGCACGGCGATGCGTTTGTTTTCAGGCGGAGAATACTTCCAAGCGTTGACCAACAAGTTTGATAACACCTGCCCGAGCGCCGACGGATCCCCCACCACCTGCAGGCCAGGTTGAACGTCAACGGAAACGTCCACCTGGGTGCCCAGCTTCACGGCATCGAAGCCGGCCAAGGCTGATGTGATCAGCGCGTCCACTTCAACCACCACGTGCTCAAACACTTGGCGGCCTGACTCCACACGCGACAGCTCCATCAGCTTGGCCACCAGCCCGTCAAGACGCTCCATCTCTTGCCCCATGATGCGCAGGCAATTTTGCTGTTCAGCGGGCTCGTTCACCCTGCCGTCGCGAAGCGTTTCAATGAACATGCGAATGGAGGTGATGGGCGTTCTTAACTCGTGCGACACCGACGACAGAAAATCGGCTTGCACGCGGGCCAACGAAGCGCCGCGGCTGACAAAGATCGACACCAGGATGTAGCCGGTGACCGATGAGGTGCAGAACGCCACCACCAAGATGCCGGCCACAATCGAAACCGATCCCTGCCCCGCCACCACCAAAATGATCCCTGTGGCGGTCATCAATATGGTGGGAACCAAGGCGGCCAGAATCAGCACCAGCTGGGCGCGGCGAAGGAAGATGTTGGCGGGGCTTCGAAACCTCAAGTTTAAGAATGCTACGCAGGGATGGCCCCCAGCGCCATGGCTTCAAAGCGCCAAAGGCGCCCTTGCGGACGCCTTTGTTTGATTTATGAGGGCTTTAACAGCGAAATTAGGCGCTTTCAAGTTGGGTGCGCGCCGACGTGGGCACCAGCGCCGGGGCCTCAAGGGCTTCATCAGCCGGGGCTTCCACAGACTTGCCGCGTCCGGCGTCCAAGATGTGCTTGGGCGGCTCGCGCAGGTCCCACACCAGGCCCACCCAGCTGAGCATCGTCAACACGTAATGGGACATATCAATCTCCCACCAGTAGAAGCCTTGGCGCTCCGAGCTTTGGTAGTGGTGGTGGTTGTTGTGCCAGCCCTCGCCCATCGTGATGATGGCCAGGATCCAATTGTTGCGAGAATCGTCGGTGGTTTCATAGCGGCGGCTGCCAAACACGTGCGACAGCGAATTGATGGTGAAGGTGCCGTGCCACAGCAGCGTGGTGGACACAAAAAGCCCCCAAACCAAAGCGTGCGACCCGCCCAGCAAGTACAAAACCACACCCATCAAAATGGGTTGAGTGAAATAGTTGCGGTCCAGCCACACAAGTTCGGGGTATTTGGCAAGATCAGGAACGCCGCGCAGATCATCCTCAGTAAGCTCGTCGCCCAGGAACCAACCCATGTGCGAGTGGTACAGGCCCTGTTGACGGGGCGAATGGATGTCTTCGGGCATATCGGAGTATTTATGGTGGTGGCGGTGACGAGCGGCCCACCACAGCGCCCCCTTCTGCGCGCAAAAGCCGCCACAGAACGCCAAAAACGCCTGAAACCAGCGCGAAGTTTTGTAGCTGCGGTGTGAAAAATAGCGGTGATATACGCCCGTGATCAGGAACATGCGGGCGTAATAAAGGCCAATGGCCAAAGCCAAGCCGGACCATGAGAACCCCAACATCACCACGCCCACAATGGCCGCCACGTGGACGGCGAAGAACGGGATGCTGGATAGCGGAAACTTGGGTTTGGAGTTTGCAGGATGAGCGAGTTCCATACCGAACAGGGTATAGAATGCCGCGTCAGGTCTCAGTCAGGAGTCGGTCACAAAACCGTCAGCATCAGGTCGCGTTAGAAACGATTCTGTCAGCGTGGCCTGGGGCATAGGGTCGCTGGTGGGCACAGGATCGCGGGGTTCGCCCCGTAGACGGCCGCGCAGCTGCCCCACCAAAAACACGGAGCCTGCCACCACCACAAGGCCCTGAGGCCCTGCCACTGCTTGCGCGTGCGCCAAGGCGTCCCACGGATCGGCCACGATGGCAACGGGCGGTCCCGCCGGCAAATGGGCCGCCAACGCACCGGCCTGCACGGCGCGTTCGCTGTCGGATTGGGTGGCAACGACGGCGTCGACCTGCGGCCACAGCGCGCGCGTGATGCCTGCGATGTCCTTTCCCGCAAACACCGAAAGCACCAGCACGCGGGGTCGCTCGGGGCGCGCCGCCAGGGCGGAAGCCAAGGCGTTGGCCGATTCGGGGTTGTGCGCGCAATCGAGCAACACTTGGCCCACCTGTTCCAAGCGCCCCGGCCACGCCACCTGCGTCAGGCTTTGATCGACAACCTTGGGATCCAAACGCACGCCAAGCGTCGCCAGCGCCGCTTGGGCCAATGCCACAGCCAAGCCCGCGTTGCTTTGTTGGTGCGCGCCGGCCAAGCCCACAGCTTTGTCCCACGCTTTCACCACGTGCACCGGTGCGCCCACCAAGGCGGCAACGTTACGAATTTCCGTTTCCAGCGGCGCAGCCAAGTGAGGCAGAAACAAGGGCACCCCCGGCCGCGCGATGCCCGCCTTTTCTCGCGCCACGTGCAGCAACGTTGGGCCCAACACATCAAGGTGCTCGTCGCTCACGCTTGTGATGGCGCACGCAAGCGCTGGCAAAGCCGTTACCGCATCAAGACGCCCCCCCAAGCCCGTTTCCATAATCGCCAAGTCCACATCCGCATCGGCGATCAAACAAACCGCCACCAGTGTGGCCGCCTCGAAATAGGTCAGTGGCACCTGCGTGGCCAACACCTTATCAAGCGCAGGATTGAGCAGCTGTGGTTGCACTTCGGCGCCCTGCAAGCGCAAGCGCTCGGAGAAACGCAGCAAATGAGGGGACGTGAACAATGCGGTGTTCAAGCCCGCTGCACGACCCACGGCATCGACCATGGCCGCCGTCGAACCTTTGCCATTGCTGCCAGCGATTTGCACAAACGCCGTGCGCCGCTCCGGATGCCCTAGCCGCTCAAGCGCCAGGTGCATGCGATCTAACCCCAGCAACACGCCAGCGGCACGAAGCCCGTCCATGCGCTCAAGAAAATGGCGATAGCTCAGATCGCCAATAACAGCTTGATCCAAGAATCTATCCCGCGGCCACCAGCGGTCCGGCACCCAACTGCGGCGTTAAGAACCTAATGAGTTTTGCCAGCGTGAGCTTCAATTGATGCCGATGCACGATGATGTCGACAAAACCGTGGTCTTGCAGAAACTCGGATCGTTGAAAGCCCGGGGGCAAGGTTTGCCTGATCGTATTTTGAATCACCCGCGCGCCGGCAAAGCCGATCAAAGCCTTTGGCTCAGCCACGATGAAATCGCCCAGCATGGCAAAGCTGGCCGCCACGCCTCCTGTGGTGGGGTTCAGCAACACCGAAAACACGGGCACCGAGGCTTCTCGCAAGCGTGAGATGGCGGCTGAGGTCTTCGCCATTTGCATCAGCGAAAGCACGCCTTCTTGCATGCGGGCGCCGCCCGAAGCCGAGAAGATTAACGCGGGCACGCGGCGCTCCAACGCGCGCTCGTACACCCGGGCGATTTTTTCCCCCACCACCGAGCCCATGGACCCGCCCATAAACTCGAACACGAAAAAGCCAGCTTCGGCGGGCAAACCGTCGATAAGCCCGGCCCCCGCGACCAAGGCGTCGGAAACCCCGGATTTGCGTTTGGCCGCGCGCACGCGATCGGGATAACGCTTTGAGTCCTTGAACCCAAGCGGATCCATGCTTTCGATGCCGGCGTCGTATTCTTCCCAGGAGCCAGCGTCGAAGATCAGGTTCACACGATCAGCCGTGGGCATCGCCATGTGGTGCTGGCACATGGGGCAAACGTACTCGCTGCGCTTGAGATCGTCGGCCAACAGGGTTTCGCGGCACTCGGGGCACATGTTGAACACGCCCGCCGGCACGCTGCGCTTGGTGACGACCGAGTCGTCGCTATCGTCTTCGAGATCCTTGGGGTCTTCGGTGTCCATTGCGCAGGGGCAATCTTCCTTAGGCGTCGCCAGCTGTCAATGATGACCGCCCGGGCGCCAATCGCGGTTCCGGCCACAACAGGCGACCAACGGGCTTTTGAGCCCCGGGGGCGCCCACAAACGCAAGCTTTGAGGGTGCAGAAGGCCCAGATTGAAAAGCCCGGGTGGATTTCCCGCAAGGCACCCGATAACCTACGAATTCGACCGCCGCCCCCCCACCTTTTTCGTTTTCCGCCCATGGCCACCAACCACTACGACGCCGTTGTTTGCGGAGACGATCTGGCCGGCATCATCACGGCCACGCTGCTGGGCCGGCGCGGGTTGCGCGTGCTGCTGGTGGGACATGACAAGGTTCCTCTGCACATCAACGCGGGCCCGTATGTGTTTCCGGCCTCGCCTGGGCTTTTGCCCCCGCCTGACAGCGACCCGCTGGAACGTGTGTTTCGCGAACTCAACGACCTGCCAATCATTCGCCGACGGGCTCCGGCGCAAACGCCGCCCTTGCAATTGGTGATGGGCGCTGACCGCATTAACGTGGGCCGCGATGCCAATGCCTTGCGCAAACGCATCGAAGAGGTTTTTCCCGACGATGTGGGGGCCATTTCGTCTGCCTTGGACAACCTGGCCGCGGTGAACGCGCGTCTTGAGCCTATTTTGGGCTCTGACGTGACCATTCCGCCGGCGGGGTTTTGGGATCGCCGTGAAGTGGCCCGGTTTCAGGGCCAACTGCCTCGCAACGACACTGACCTGCTGGCGCCGTTGCCCACGCATCACCCCATGCGTGCAGCTTTGACTGCGGTGGCCGCGCTGGGATGTGGCTTTGCGCCCAGCGATCTAGGCCAAGCGCCTTTGGCGCGTGCGTTTGAGCGCGGACGCAGAGGCTGCCATCAGCTTCCTGGCGGCGTTGCGGACCTACGCGGCATCTTCCTGGAAAAACTTGCCACCGTTTCGGGCGAGGTACGTGAAGGGGCGTCACCACTGGAGCTCATTCAAAAACGCGGGCGCGTGGTGGCGGTGCGGTTGCGGCCTCGCGACGAGGTGGTGGGGGTGGAGCAATTGGTGTGGGCCGCGCCCATGTCCCAACTGCTGCCGTTGCTCGACGAAAAAACCACCCGGCGCATGCGCGAAGACGCCGGGGGCGTGCGCCCCGCCTGCCACCGCTACTGTGTGGTGTTTCTGGTGCGCCCCCAAGCCTTGGGCCCCGAGATTGGGCCGCGCATGATTTCTGTGCTCGATGCCAAGCGCCCCCTGCTGGAAGACAACGCCGTGGCCGTAACCACGGGTGCCCCCGTGCGCAAAGACGGACACGTGCCTTTGTGGGTTGAATGTCTGGTGCCCGCGGCCATCGTGCAGCGCGAGCCCGCCTACCTATCAGTGGTGCGCAGCCGCCTGCGCGCGCACCTGGGGCAATTGGTCCCGGGACTCGAAGACCACCTGCTTGCCATTGCTTCGGCGCATGACGGGTTGGCGCCCGAGGTGTTGCGGGGCGCCGACGAGGCCACCGGCAGTTTTGGCCCCCTGCCCGCCCGGCCGATGCCCTCGGTGCTCAACTCAGACCTGCCGCGGTCGCTCGACGTGGGCGCGGTGCCGCACGAAACGCCGCTGCGCAATCTGCACGTGGCCAGCGCAGACAATTTGCCCGGGCTGGGGGTGGAAGGCGACTTTGTTTCGGCCTGGGGCGTGGCCCGCTTGATCAACGGCGCCGTTCGCAAGCGGATGGGGGTTGTGAGGCGCGCGGTGTTGCTGGGCGACGCCTGATCACATCCAGGCGCCGGCAGAAACGCCCTCGGGGGCGCCGGGACGCAGGTGCAGGCGGCAGTAATGTTCGATCCGTCGCGCGTTGTCGCTGGTGAGTTCGGAAAACCGCAAGCCTGTGCGACGAAACTTGCCGGCCCGCTGGTCGCTGACGACCTCGGCCGGAATGGTGAGCTCTTCGCCGTACCCGGGCAGCTCGAAACACAACATCACCGGCATACCCGTGCCCAAAGGAAACCCACCCGGGCGCCTGAGGGTCATGCCCAAGGGCGTGAGATCTTCACACTGGCTTAGATGAACATCTGGCCCCACCGCGCTTTTCACAGCAAAGATGGACACCACACGGTCGTTCTGCCGCCGATCCTGCGAGATCCGCCGACGTTCATTGGTCATCGAACCACCCTACGGGCGGCGGCGTCAGCTGCCAAAAAACTTGCGATTTTCGGGCCTAGGGAATTCGGGCTACTGCCCCAGAGGTTTGGCTTCTTCGATGATGAAGTTGGGGATGCCTTCCACCACCACAAACGCCAGCCGGCAGGCTTGGCAACGAAACTCGCTTTCGTCCTCGGCCAGATCCAACGCCCCTTTGCACTTCGGACAGGCGAGAATGTCTACCAATGCCTTGTTGAGGGCCATGCGCCACGTATAAGGCGTCTGAGCGCACAACGCAAGGCCAGGCCAGGCGCAATTCCTCAACATCAGTGTCCGGCAACTCGCCCCGGCCGCGCGGGCGTGATAGCTACATAGGTATGGTCAAGCGCCTGGTGTTTGCTGCGGTCTTGCTGGCCGCCATGGGAATGTTCGCCTGGACGGTCAGGCGGTTTGGACGGATGGTTCTGGCGGGACGGCCGGAGCCTCGGTTTGATCGGATTGGCGAGCGCATCGCATCGGTGCTCACCTTCTTCTTCGGCCAAAAAAAGGTTGTAGAGAAGGCGCATTTGCCCGCCAAGCGCGCCAGCTGGCTGGTGAAAGCCATTGGCTCCAAGCATCATTTTTTGATTTTTTGGGGCTTCATGATCATCACAATCGGCACCGGTGAGGTGCTGATTCAGGGTTTGTTCCCCGGCTTCAACCTGGCCCTCGTGATGGGCGAAACGCTGGCGTTGTGGACGTGGACAGCCATCGACTGGTGCAACTTGATTGTGCTGGGGGTGATCTTGTTCTCCGTGTTTCGACGCGTGGTGCTTGAGCCGCGCCTTATCCCCATGAGCCGCGACGCCGCCGCCATCTTGGGCGCCATTGCCATGTTGATGATCACGCACTTCGGCCTGCATGGTTTCGCTGGCGTGGCCCACGGTGCCCCTGAGCCAGGGTTTCCGCTGTCGGCAGCGCTGGGCAATTGGTTTTCGGGGGTGCCCACCGGCACGGCGCACGTTGTGTCCGAAATCAATTGGTGGATTCACATGGGCATCGTGCTTGGGTTTTTGAACTACCTGCTTTACTCGAAGCACAGCCACATTTTGGCCGCCTTCCCCAACATCTTCTTTCGCCGGCTGGATCAAGCAGGTGTGCTGCCAAAGCTCAATATGGAGGCCGACGAAATTGAGCAGATCGGCATCGTGAATGAGTACAAAGACTTCACTTGGAAGTCGCTACTGGATGGTTACGCCTGCACCGAATGCGCGCGCTGCACCAATGCCTGCCCCGCCTACAACACCGGCAAGCCTTTGTCTCCCATGCAGATCGTCCACGACGTGCGTGACGAGATGAAAAAACAAATGCGCGATCGTGGGCCGCTCGATTCGCTGCTTGAGCGTTTTCAGCATGGGCAAGCCGGAGAAGATCAGGTCACAAAGCCTGAGAAGATGGTGGGCGATCGAACCAAAGAAGACACGCTATGGGCCTGCACAACCTGCGGGGCTTGCATGGAAGTGTGTCCCGTGTTTATCGACCAGCCCGAGAAGATCCTGCAAATGCGCCAGAACCTGGTGCTGTTGCAAGAAAAAGTGCCCCCTGATCTGGCGCGCACGTTCAAGAACCTTGAACAAAATGGCAACCCCTGGGGCTTGGGCGCCGACAAACGCATGGATTGGGCGCAAGGCCAAGATGTGCCCACGCTGGATGACAAGCCCGACGCTGAATACCTGCTGTGGGTGGGGTGCGCGGGCGCTTACGACGATCGAATCAAAAAACAAACCTTGGCGCTGGTCGACATCCTCAAAGAAGGCGGCGTTGATTTTGCGGTGTTGGGCTTAGAAGAAGGCTGCACGGGCGATCCCGCGCGCCGGTCTGGCAACGAAATGCTGTACCAAATGCAAGCGCAGCAAAACGTTGAGACCATGAATGAGAAGAAGGTGAAAAAAGTCATCACAGCCTGCCCCCACTGCCTTCACACCATCAAGAACGAATACCCACAACTGGGCGGCAACTTCGAGGTGCAACACCACACGCAGATGATTCGCAGCCTGGTTGATTCGGGCAAAGTGCAGGTGGAAAAACAAGCCGATGGCATCAAGCGCGTGACCTTTCATGATCCGTGCTATTTGGGCCGTTGGAACCACGAATACGATGCCCCGCGCGAGGCGATCGACAGCCTGGGGGGCCAGCGGGTGGAGATGGAACGTTCACGCGAGCACGGATTCTGCTGCGGCGCGGGCGGCGGGCGCATGTGGATGGAGGAGCACACGGGCACGCGCGTCAACCACAACCGCGTGGATGAAGTGATCGCGACCGGTGCTGACACCGTGGCCACCGCCTGCCCGTTTTGCACGATTATGCTGAACGACGGCGTGAACGATCGCGGGGCGCAGGACAAGGTTCAGGTTCTCAACGTCTCGGAAATGGTGGCCAAGTCGATGATTCGCAAGCGTCAGATCGAGGCTGAAACGCCACCGGCGTCGTAGTCCGCAAGGTGGCGGGACGCCGCGCCCGCCGCGCGCTATTGTGCGCCGGTCATGAATCCTCTTGAGCCGCTAGGTTTGTGGAGCCCCGGCGCTGAGCCCGCCATGTTCTTGCCGGATGGCTTGGCCGCCGCGGCCGCCCGCTTTCGCGAGCCCACGTACATCGTCAGAGACGCCGGCGAAGGCGCGTTGGGCGTGGGTTTTGGCGGCTCCCCTAAGCTGGGCGATCTTACACAGGGGGCGCCGCCGCCAGGCAGCCACACGTGGTTGGCCCGGCTTCCCGCCGTGTTTCCCGAGTGGTTGGGCGATCGCGGTTTCTGCGAAACGCATCAGCTGCGCTTTCCCTATGTGGCGGGCGAAATGGCCAACGGCATCGCCACCACGAAGCTGGTGATCGCGATGGCCCGCGCGGGCATGTTGGGGTTCTTTGGCGCGGCGGGCTTGTCGGTGCCGCGGGTTGTGCAAGCGGTGGACGAATTGGAAGCGGCCTTGGGCGTTGATGGGCCGGCGTGGGGGATCAATCTCATTCATTCGCCGGCCGATCGCGCCACCGAAAACGCCGTGGCTGATCTGTTCATCGCGCGAGGTGTGCGGCGCGTGTGCGTTTCGGCGTTCATGAATCTGACTCCAGCGGTGGTGCGCTTGACGGCTGCAGGCCTTGTGCGCGATTCGCAAGGACGCGTGGTGCGCAAACATCACCTCTTCGCCAAAATCTCGCGCCCCGAGGTGGCGGAACAATTCATGCGCCCTGCCCCGGCGGCGATGCTTGAGGCGTTGGTGCAAAGTGGAAAGCTTTCGGCGCACGAAGCGGCTTTGGCGCGCGAGATCCCGGTGGCCGAAGACATCACCGTGGAATCCGACTCGGGTGGGCACACCGACAATCGGCCCTTGGCATCTCTATTTCCCACCATCGCGCGCTTGCGCGATCACGTGCAAATCGAGCAAGTCACGCCGCGGCCGATTCGCTTGGGCGCCGCCGGCGGGTTGGGCACACCTGAGGCCATTGCGGCGGCGTTTGCCTTGGGCGCGGCTTACGTGGTGACGGGCTCGATCAATCAGAGCGCCGTGGAAGCGGGCATTGGCGATGAAGCCAAACAGCTGCTGGCGCAAGCGGGATTGGCTGATGTGATCATGGCGCCAGCGGCCGACATGTTTGAAATGGGCGTGAAGGTGCAAGTGCTACGGCGAGGCACCTTGTTCGGGCCGCGGGCGCTGCGGCTCTATGAACTTTATCGCAGTTACGAAAGTCTGGAGGCGATGCCGGCACCGGTGCGGCAGCGGCTTGAACAAGAGATCTTGGGCGCTTCGTGCAGCGACGTGTGGCGCGAGGTTCAAACATTTTTCAGCGCCCGCGATCCCAGCGAACTCGAGCGCGCCGAAGCGGAGCCCAAGCACCGCATGGCATTGATCTTCAGGTGGTATCTTGGTTTGTCCAGCCAATGGGCCATCGCAGGTGATCCTGGACGTCGCGCCGACTATCAAATTTGGTGTGGCCCCGCGATGGGCGCGTTCAACAGCTGGGTGAAGGGTTCGTTCTTGCAAGCCCCCTCGCAGCGTACGGCCGTACAAATGGCAATGAACCTGCTGGAAGGTGCGGCCGCGATCACCCGCGCTCAACAACTTCGTAGCGCGGGCGTGGCGATGCCAGCGGCCGCGTTCTCGTTTGCGCCCCGCCCACTTGGTTAAGCATGCCTGAACCCAACGCCACAGCGCTCGTGTTGTTGGCCACGGGCATCTTGCTCATGCTGAGCGCTTTGGGAACGCGGGTCAGCGGTAGAACTGGTTTGCCGCTTCCCTTGCTTTTTCTAGGCATTGGCGTGCTTGCCGGCTCCCAGGGCTTTGGCGGCATCGTCTTCGACGACTTCCGTTTGGCCTTTCGGTTGGGCACGGCGGCCCTTGCATTAATCCTATTCGATGGTGGGCTCAACACGTCGCTGGCGATGGTTCAGCGCCACTATAAACCTGCAGCGATTCTTGCCACCTTGGGCGTGGTGCTAACAGCGGCGTTGGTGGCGGGAGCCGCGCGCCTGTTTGGGTTTCCCTGGACCGAAGCGGCTCTGCTGGGGGCCGTGGTTTCGTCCACCGACGCGGCCGCGGTGTTTTCAGCGCTTCGCTCTAGTGGGGTTCAGCTGCAAAAGCGCGTGGGCATGACGCTGGAACTTGAATCCGGTCTCAACGATCCCATGGCCGTGATCTTGACCATGTCTGTGACGTCAGTGCTGGCAACAGACACGCCCTTGGGGTGGGGAGCGCTCATCAGTGTTCCCGTGCAGATTGTCGTGGGCGCCAGCATGGGCGTGGGCATAGGCGTGCTGGGTCGCCTGGTTCTGCAAAAGGCGCGCCTCAGCGTTGTTGGTTTGTATCCTGTGATGTCGGTCGCGGTGGCGCTGGTGGGCTTTGCCATTCCCACACTGCTGCAAGGCAGCGGCTTTCTCGCGGTGTATTTGGCAGCCATGGTTATCGGCGGCGGCAAGCTGCCTTATCGCGCTGGCCTCGTTCGCGTGCATGACGCCATTGCTTGGTTCGCGCAGGTGGGCATGTTCTTGATCTTGGGCATGCTGGTGTTCCCTGCAGAACTTCCGGGGGTGGCTTTGCCGGGTGTTGGCCTAGCCCTTGTATTGGCGTTTGTGGCGCGACCCTTGGCCGTTGCTTTATGCCTGCTGCCGTTTCGTTTTCCAAAGCTTGAGGTGGTTTTTATAGGTTGGGTGGGCCTGCGAGGCGCGGTTCCAATCGTGCTCGCCACATTTCCCGTATTCAGTGGTGTCGAGGGCGCTCGGGAGATGTTTCACCTGGTGTTTTTCATCGTGTTGGTCAACGTGCTTCTGCCTGGCGCAACCTTAGGGTTTGTGACGCGTCGGATGGGCTTGGCAACACAGGGCCCCGAGCCTCCTGCGGCCTCATTGGAGATCGCCTCGAAAGATGACATTGACGGGGACATTCTAAGCTTTCACATCGGTGAGGCTTCCGCTGTTGCGGGGCACAAGCTGGCTGACATTCCGTTTCCGGAGGCAGCGGCTGCCATGCTGATCATAAGAGATCGTGGGCTTGTTGCCCCTCGCGGCAATATCGCGTTGATGCCCGGGGATCATGTCTATGTCTTCTGCAAAACCGAAGACATCATCACGCTTCGGTTGTTGTTTGGAACCGAAAGCGCAGCGTGAATGCACCTTTCGAACCTTAAGGTGCAGGCGCAGGTTGCCCCTCTGCCACGCCACCCCCCACGTGTGCCTCTTCTTCGGGTTCAGGACACGTAGGCAATTCCGAATCAACGGCTTCATCGGATCCAGCCTCCTGCTCAGCGCCGCCGGAGACCAGCTGCGCAAGTCGAGGAAGACAGCGAACCTCTGGCGGTGGCGTGAGCGCGTGCCGCGCGCCGGTCAGCACAACAGCGGGCACCGCAGCCGCCAACCGAATGGGCGCCATTGACGAGGGAAGCGCCGCTTGCATCCGCGTGCCGTTGGTCCATATGGTCATGCCGACGGTGCGTTCAACCTTCTGCTCCAACGCCGCCAAAGTTTCGTTCGTGAACTTGGAGCCTGGATCTGAAAACGCCTCGGATTCCAAATTCGCGGTAAGCAGCCCTTTCGTGGCTTCAAACGTGGCTTTCACACGCACCTTACCCAGCGGAGGCGATTTGGGCGCTTCGGGGGCCAATGTGTGTCCATAGATGTCTGGAAGATCCAACCCTGCCACAAACAGTTCACCCTTAAAATCCCACGAGCGGGCGCCGTCGGGCCTAAAGGTCACTTCGCCGGTGGTGATCCCGCTGCCCAAGAACAAGCCTCCGTTAAGCTTGGCGTCCACCGTGTTCGAGGTGGCGTTTGCCCCCAATCCCAAACCTTTGATTGTAAGATCCATTTCACGGATCAAGGGGCGATCATAGGCCGTCAAGGCGCCCTGCGCCTGGGCTTCACTGATCAGAGCGCCCTTGTGAACGTGCAAAACCTTGATTTGCGTCAATGGCCATCGCGAGGCCGCTTGTTCCCAAGCGCTGCGGGATTGCGGCGATAGCGCGAAGCGGTCGTGGGTGCGCAGACGGAAAATGGGTTCGAGCAACGACACCGCCTCTATGGGTCCACCACGAATCCAACGCAACACCGGCACATCAATCTGAACAAACGGAATTGTGGCCAAAGCCAGGCGGTCGTCACGGCTGTCGTCGCTGCGGTGGTGCACCTTCACGTTTCGGAACACCACCTGCTTGCTGAACAGCCCCAGCGACATGCTGGAAAAAGACACGTTGTACTCGGGCAATTGCGCCAGCGCGCGTTGGGTTTGGTACCAAGCCAAAGGTGTTATCGCCAACCGAGCCAACGCCAAAACGGGCAGCATCACAAACAGCCACACGATGGGTCGCTTGTACCAAGGCCGGTAGAACGTCATCAGCATATTGCGGTCGCTGCGCTTTTTTGAGAACACGCCCATAACTTGCTCCTTGTGGTTTCCCAATCGGCGTTACGGAAGGCCCCCGCGCCTGGTACCGATGGGTAACGGGCCTACGGAAAAATCCAATTGGCAGCCTTCAGCCGCGCCGTGTCGCCGGGGGAATGCGAGAAGTGTGCCGATCCGCTCAGGGGCGATCAGTGAGGAACCGGTATACGGTGGTTTGAGCGTAGGTTTCGCCGGGCTGCAGAACCGTCGAAGGAAAGCCGGGCTGGTTGGGAGAATCGGGGAAATGTTGCGTTTCCAAAACAAAGGAGCTGCGACGCTTGTAGACTAGGCCGCCCTTGCCAACCATGCTGCCGTTCATGAAGTTTCCGGAATAGAACTGCATGCCCGGCTCAGTGGTTAACACCTCCAAGACGCGACCGCTGCCCGGGTCAAAAACACGGCAAGCCAGCTGTGGCTCCGTGCGCCGGTTGGTGGCCAAAACCCAGTTGTGATCATAGCCCTTGCCGAAGACCAATTGTTCATCTGACGCTTCAATGCGCGCGCCGATGGCCGTGGGCGAACGAAAATCAAACGGCGTGCCCTCGACAGGACGCAGCTCACCCGTGGGAATCAAGATCTCATTCACAGGGGTGAATGCATCGGCGTTGATCATCAACACGTGACCCAAAATGTCGGCGTCAACTTGCCCCGCAAGATTGAAATACGAATGGTTGGTTAGGTTGACAACGGTGGGCCTGTCCGTTGTGGCGCGGTACTCGATCCGCAGCTCATTGGCATCGGTCAACAGATACTGCACTTCCACGCTCAAGGTTCCCGGATAGCCCTCTTCGCCGTGCGGGCTTACGCGCTTGAGGCGAACGCCACGCGCGTTGGGCAAATACACAGGTTGCGCCGCCCATGGCACCCGGTTGAAGCCACGATCGCCGCCATGAATGGAATTGCTTCCGTTGTTGGCGGCAAGTTCGTAGCGTTCGTTGTTCAACACGAAGCTCGCGTTGTTGATCCGGTTGGCGAAGCGGCCCACGATCGTGCCGTAGAAACCGGGGTCGCGCTGAAAGTCGCTGAAGTGTTGGTAGCCACGCACAACATCTTCGAAGCGTCCGTTGCGATCGGGAACGCGCAGAGCCACCACGGCCCCACCCCAATTGGAGATCTCAGCTTCCATGCCGCTGGGATTCTTCAACTTGTAGATCGCAACAGGCTG
>JBBSJE010000118.1:0-17932 GCA_038257535.1 Polyangia bacterium | reverse complement strand
GCCGATGCGCATCTTGCTGAAGCGCTCGCTTCGTCGGACCCCTGGATCGAGCGACAACGCACCATACTAGAGCAGTCATTGAGCGATGTGCGCTCCCGCCTGGCGACCGTAACGGTCACCGGCGCTCCCGAAGGCGCAGTCGTGAGAATTAATGAGCAAATGGCGGGGGTGCTTCCCTCCACGATTCCCATGCGCATCGTTCCCGGTAAGGCCATCATCTCGGTGACAGCGGCTGGCCATCGACGGAAGCAGTTTGAGAGAGTCGTAAACGCCGGAGAGTCGGCCGCCATCGAAGTCACCTTAGAGTCTGACTCTCCCCTGGGGGACGAAGCCCGCCAACAACAATCGCCTGCAGGTGAAGACGCGACGCCCACTACGCTCGCGCTGCCAGCCCATGCGGATCACAGCTCTGGGCGAGGCTTACGAATCAGCGCTTATGCTGCGTGGGGCGCGTCTGCCCTCGCTCTGAGTTTAGGAATCCACGGGCATCTCCAGCGCGAATCTGCGGCGAGCGACTTCGCAGCGCAGGACAACGCGTGTGACAAAGCCAATGGCGTCGTTCTTGGCGGAACGCGCTGTGAAGGTTATGCCGACCAATTCAATAGCGGCGGAACGCGCATGATGATCGGATACGCAAGTGCGGGCGTGCTCGCTGGAGCAGGCCTCACGATGTGGCTTCTTGCACGCCCTAAAGCACCCTCCGACGAAACGGCTGCTGCTCACTTCGGCTGCGTCCCACTCCTCGCCGGCGGCACTTGCTTCGCAATTTTTTGAACCGAAGGGCCGAAAACAACTCATGGCCATTTCCCCATCCAAATTGTTATTGCTGGTGATCTGCACCGCAACGGTCGCCTGCTCCGAGCTGAAGGGGTCGGGTGTACGGATAGATGCTGGCGGCAGAGGCGGAGGCGACGAAGCGGGGGATGGGGGCCTGCCTGAGAAGTTTGACGCCCTACCGGACTCTGACGCCCTACCGGACCCTGATGCTCTACCGATGGTGCAGCCGCCCGATGCGGCAGCCTGCGAGCAACGGGCGTGCGTGAGCGGCGACGCTTGCTGTCCTTCGGCATGCAATAGCCTCAGCGACGGCGATTGCCAGCCGTCTTGCGGCAACGACGTGGTCGAGGTGGGCGAGTCATGCGATCCTGTGGCCAACTGCGAAACCGCGAGTGTGCAGTGCGTTTCGGATGCCGAGCAGGTGCGATCGCCCTCTGGCTCGGTCAACGCCTGCATTTTCACTTGCACGGTGCAACCGCGCGCTTGCTCGATGACGAGCGACGGCCATTGTCCGGCCTCGTGCCGCTATCTCAATGATGTCGATTGCCCAATACCGAACCGATTGTTCGTCACTGCGCGTACGTTCTCCGGCAATCTCGGCGGCCTCGTCGGCGCGGATGCGAAGTGCCAATTAGCCGCCGATGGAGCGGCGCTCGGCGGCATTTGGATTGCGCTGCTTGGCACATCGACCACAAGAGCGGTGGCGCGACTAGGCGACTCGTCGGGTTGGGTGCTGCTGGACGGCCGCCCTTTCGCCAAAAATTTCCTGAATGTGGGGCAAGTGTTCACCGCACCCGCTGTAGACGAACACGGGCGTCAGGTGAATGCCGAGGCACCAGTGTGGACCGGCTTCGAAAGCCTAGGCAGCCCGTCTTCCGTTTGTGACGACTGGACCAAGGAAACGGGTTTTGGCCCGTTCGGAAAAGCAGGTTATGGGGGCGGCAAGTGGGCTCATAGTGGGGTCCGATCCTGCTTGTCCCGGCACCACCTCTATTGCGCCGAGGTTGGCCGAAAGGAGGTTGTGCGTCCAAACAAACTTGCTGCCAGCAGGTTGGCCTTCGCGGCGCCGGGCTGGAATCGAACATCGGGGCTGGCGGGTGCCGACCAGACCTGCTCAGCGGCCGCGACGGCGGCAGGACACGCTGGAATCTTCAAGGCATTTCTCGCTGATCCCACCACCGTAGCTATTGCCCGCTTCAACCTCTCGGGAGCGCCTTGGACACGTATTGATGGGACGCCGATCGTGCACTTTGCCGCAGATCTGGCGAAGGGAAAGCTTGCGGCACCGCTCAACCAAACCGCCCGAGGGGAGTACCTTGCGTATGGTTATGCATGGACTGGGATGCGCGACCCGCGGGAACCGGCCCTCGATACCTGCAAGGGCTGGACGTCCACGACACCTCCGCTCACAGGCCATGCCGGAGATGTGACCGCAACCGGGCGGGCGTTCTTCTCATCTGAGCACGAGGGGAACTTAGCCTGCACCTATGAGCTTTCCTATGTCTACTGCTTAGAAGAGAGTGGAACCGGGCAGGTGCCCGTTTCCCCGCCCGATGCCGAAGCAAACGTTCTGTTCGTAACTGCGGATGCGTGGTCGGGCGACCTGGGTGGCGTAGCCGGTGCGGACGAGAAGTGTCGCTCGGCGGCCATGGTGGCCGGACTGTCCGGGGATTTCCGCGCCCTGCTCGCGACCGATACGACCGACCTGTCGGACCCGCTCGGGTCCGCGCACGGCTTTGTCAGGCCGGATGGACTTCCGGTCGCCGCTACCGTCGCCGATTTGGAAGCGGGCCGCGTGCTCTACCCACCGGACCAGACAGCCGAGGGACAGACTCTCGCGTCGACTGAGCACGCGTGGACGGGGATGTACTTCGGGACATGCGACAACTGGACGTCCGATGATGGCCAAGGGGGATTCGGGAAGCCCTCGAGCGGTAAACCGCAGGCGCTGCTTGGTCGGCCCGGGTATTGCTCAAAGCCCTCGCACTTGTACTGCGTGGGGACGAACCGGCGCGCCGCGATCGCGCGGCCGCAGACTGGTAGTGACAGGGTGGCATTTGTCGCACGCGGAACCCTTATGTTTGGCGGGCGCCATTACGATGGCGTCGACTCAGGCGTTGGGCTTGTGGGCCTGGACGCGCAATGTAATAGCGAAGCATCGCTCGCTGGGCTGGCCGGCACATTCAAAGCCGCCGTCGCCACATCAGCGGCCTCGGCTGCCTCACGCTTCGATACCACCGGAGCGCGCTGGGTTCGTACCGACGGTGTGCCGCTCTCTGCGACCGCGGCGGCCCTGTTTTCTGAAGGCCTGCAGGCCCCGCTTAACGTCTCGGCCGACGGCGCCCAGTACTTCAACTATTACAGTATCTTCATGGGCGCAGCCGGCATTTCGGCGGCTGGAACCGCAGAAAGCACATGCAGGGATTGGGGTTCGCGCAGCGCTGGACACTCGGCACTGGCCGGGGACGTCACCAACGGCAGCGATTGGTTCAACCCATTAGGGCCTTCCACAGCATGCGACTCACGGGCGGGCATTTACTGCCTGCAGGAGTAGGCGTACGAGCGATTCACGCAGGATAGGCCTTCGCGCGGAACCAACACGGCATCGAAAATGGTGGTTGTAGGAACGGGCATTTTGCCCCCCCCAGGCGCAGATCCCAGCGCGCGGAACTACCGCACACTCGCCGCAGTGGTGCCAAGTCAGACAACTGCTGTCCCCCCTGCGGGCCACAGTTCAACCTGCCGCCGCAACCGTCATCGATGCTTCCGCACATCACCACCAACCTCTTGGCAACTGCGGTATGGATCGTTGCACACAAGCCCGTTAGATCCCGGGCACCAGCGCCCGCAAGTTCCACATCGATCTTCGGATTGATTCGCAGCGCCTGGCAGCCACCACAAACGTTGCGATCTGCCGCTTCGCAGGTTGGATCGAAAGCTGTCTCGGCCGCGGCATCAACCACCACTTGCGGCGGCGCCGCGTCCATCAGCACCACCTCGGACGCATCGGGTGGCGCTGTGATTGGTGCGTCTGGGGAAAGCATCAAAGCGTCATGCCCCCCCCGAAGATGTCAGGCGCCCGGCCCAGTAGCTCCAGGGTCCGTTCGTTAAGCGGACATCCGCATTTCGCCATTTTCGCGCAGACATGCTATGTCGGGCAGCGCACTATACCAAATCGCGTCACATGGATCGTCCCTCTTCTGATAGTGGCTCTCACGAATCCCAGCCGCCATGCTGGCGCGGCGGGTGATCTGCCGAACTGCTGATCCGGCAAGGGGTGGAGATTTGGAAGAAGGGAAAGAACGCGACGGCAGTATGCACGCCCTAAAGCACCTTCCGACGAAACGACTGCTGCTCACTTCGGCTGTGTCCCACTGCTCGCCGGCGGCACTTGCTTCGCAACCTTTTGAACCGAAGGACCGAAAACAACTCATGTCCATTTCCCCATCTAAATGGTTCTTGCTGCTGATCTGCACCGCAACGGTCTCCTGCTCCGAGCTTAAAGGGTCGGGTGTACGGATCGACGCTGGCGGCAGCGGCGGAGGCGACGAAGCGGTGGATGGGGGCCTGCCTGAGAAGTTTGACGCCCTACCGGACTCTGACGCCCTACCGATGGTGCAGCCACCCGATGTGGCAGCCTGCGAGCAACGGGCGTGCGTGGGCGGCGACGCTTGCTGTCCTTCGGGATGCAATAGCCTCAGCGACGGCGATTGCCAGCCGTCTTGCGGCAACGGCGTGGTCGAGATGGGCGAGTCCTGCGATCCTGTGACCACCTGTGCGGCCGCGAGCGCGCAGTGCCTTTCGGATGCCGAGCAGGTGCGCTTGCCCTCGGGCTCGGTCAACGCCTGCACTTTCACCTGCGCGGTGCAACCGCGCGCTTGCTCGATGACGAGCGACGGCCATTGCCCGGCCTCGTGCCGCTATCTCAAAGATGTCGATTGCCCAATACCGAACCGATTGTTCGTCACTGCGCGTACGTTCTCCGGCAATCTCGGCGGCCTGGTCGGCGCGGATGCGAAGTGCCAATTAGCCGCCGATGGAGCGGCGCTCGGCGGCATTTGGACTGCGCTGCTTGGCACATCGACCACAAGAGCGGTGGCGCGACTAGGCGACTCGTCGGGTTGGGTGCTGCTGGACGGCCGCCCTTTCGCCAAAAATTTCCTGGATGTGAGGCAAGTGTTCACCGCACCCGCTGTAGACGAACACGGGCGTCAGGTGAATGCCGAGGCACCAGTGTGGACTGGCTTCGAAAGCCTAGGCAGCCCGTCTTTCGTTTGTGACGACTGGACCAAAGAAACGGGTATAGGCCAGTTGGGAAAAGCAGGTTATGGGGGCGGCACGTGGGCTAACTTTGGGGACGGATCGTGCCTGTCGCGGCGTCACCTCTATTGCGCCGAGGTTGGCCGAAAGGAAATCGTGCGTCCGAACAAACTTGCTGCCAGCAGGTTGGCCTTCGCGGCGCCGGGCTGGAATCGAACATCGGGGCTGGCGGGAGCCGACCAGACCTGCTCAGCGGCCGCGACGGCGGCAGGACACGCTGGAACCTTCAAGGCATTCCTCGCTGATCCCACCACCGTAGCCATCGCCCGCTTCAACCTCTCGGGAGCGCCTTGGGCACGTATTGATGGGACGCCGATCGTGCACGTTGCCGCAGATCTGGCGAATGGAAAGCTCGTGGCACCGCTTAACCAAACCGCCCGAGGGGAGTACCTTGCGCAGGGTCTCGTGTGGACGGGGATGCTCGACCCGCGGGAACCGGCCCTCGATACATGCAAGGGCTGGTCGTCCACCAAACCTCCACTCACAGGGCATGGCGGGGAGGTGACCGCAACCGGGCGGGCGTTCTTGTCGTCTGGGAACTACGGCAATCTAGCCTGCACCCATGAGGATTCTTATGTCTACTGCCTGGAAGAGAGTGAAACCGGGCAGCCGCCCGCTGCCCCGCCCGATACCGAAGCAAACGTTCTGTTCGTAACTGCGGATGCGTGGTCGGGCGACCTGGGTGGCGTAGCCGGTGCGGACGAGAAGTGTCGCTCGGCCGCCACGATGGCCGGACTGTCCGGGGATTTCCGTGCCTGGCTCGCGACCGATACCACCGACCTGTCGGAACCGCTCGGGTCCGCGCGCGGCTTCGTGAGGCCGGATGGACTTCCGATTGCCGCCACCGCGGCCGAATTGGAAGCGGGCCGATTTCTCTACCCGCCTAACCAAACAGCCATGGGAAAGACCCTCGGGTTGAGTCAGCACGCGTGGACGGGGACGTACTTCGAGACATGCGACAACTGGACGTCCGATGCTAGCCGGGGGGGAATCGGGAGGCCCGCGAGCGGTGGGCCGGAGGGGCTATTTAATGAGTACGATTATTGCGATCAGCCTTCGCACCTGTACTGCGTTGGCACGAACCGGCGCGCCAGTATCGCGCGGCCGCAGATTGGTGGTAACCGTGTGGGATTTGTCGCACGCGGAAGCCTTCAGTATGTCGATCATCTTTACTGGGGCGTCGACGCTGGCGGTGGGCTTGCGGGCCTGGACGCTCAATGTAATAGCGAAGCGTCGCTCGCTGGGCTGGCCGGCACATTCAAAGCCGCCGTCGCCACATCCGCGGCCTCGGCTGCATCGCGCTTCGATACCACCGGAGCGCCCTGGGTTCGTACCGACGGTGTACCGCTCGCCGCGACCGCGGCGGCCTTGTTTTCTGAAGGCCCCCAGTACCCACTCAACCTTCCGGCGGACGGCTCCCAGTACTTCGACTACCAGAGGATCTGGATGGGCGCGGCGAGCATTGCGGCCGCTGGAACCGCAGATAGCACATGCATCGGCTGGAGTTCGCGCAGCGCTGCAAACGCGGCTCTGGTCGGGAGGGTCACCATTGGCAGCGATTGGTTCAAGCCCTTAGTGGGCTCTACCGCCTGCGACTCAGTACTGGCGCGCATGTACTGCCTGCAGCACTAGCCGCACGGCGATTCACTCGGCACAGGCCTTGGCGCGGAACCCAGACGGCATCGAAAAATGGTGGCGGCCACCTAGGGCCCCCCAAGCGCAGATCCCAGCGCATGGAACTACCGCGCTCGCGCCTACAGTGGTGCCACATCCGACAATTGTTGTCCCCCCGCTTGCAACCAATCGCCACAAATGCGCGACATGGATTGCGCGGCCAAATGCGCAAACCGATTCGGGCACCGGCTGACAGTGGCACCCAATGCGACGACGGCAACCAGTGCACGGCCGGCGACCACTGCGATGGCAAGGGCAACTGCGCGTACAAAGAAATCCGGCTAAGGGAACCCTGCGATGACGGCAAACAATGTAGCGTCAACGACCGCTGCACAGCCAACGCTGTCTGCGAAGGCAATACAAAGTCGCTCGAGGGGCAGCCGTGCAACCGCATCATATGCACCATAGGCAGTAAGTGCCGCGAAGGCGTCTGCTCGGGTGGGCGTCCCTGCGACATCGTGATTTCGCCGATAAACCCACCCGTATTGGGACCGTTGGTGCGCTAGCTCACCGCAGCTCCAGCCGCTGGCCCTGCTTCACTTCAGCGCCAGCCGGCAAGGCCACGCGCAGCGAGTCGCCCTCGCGGCTCACCTGCGCCGACGTAGGCCGGCCGTCGATGTACAACGCGGGTGAGGACCCCAGGCCGGCCGCAGGCACCTCGAGGGCCTTCGGTGAAAATACGCCCGAGCGCACGTCGATGGTCACCCCCTTGGCGTGCTTGATGTAGTGGGCCGTGCCGCCGTTGAAGGCGAAGAACAACTTGAAGGCATCGCGCGGCAGCTTGGGCGCGAAGCGATATGTTCCGCGGTTGATTGAAAGACCCAAGAGCGCGTTAACGACCTGCCATGCCGCCATCGGGCGGTAGTAGTGGCCGCCAAACTCCTGGTGATCCCAATAAAGACCCGCGCTGCGGTAGCGCTCGTCCACATCGCGAATAACCGTGAGGGCATCTTCGTAAAAACCCTCGTAAAGCAGGAACGAGGCGAAACCCAGCTCCACCCCTGTCCAGGCTGTGTTGGCCTGATCAACCCAAAGATTTGTCTCGTGCAGGGGAAAATGCTTGGGATGCTCTGGCCAAGAGGCGTTCCTTAGACCAAGCCCTTTGTTGAACGAAGCCTGCATGATCTTGCGCAAGGCCTTCTTCACGTTTGCTTCCTTGAACAGGTAACCCAGGCCCGACTGGTGGGCAATCCACTGGCCGATGATCTGATCGGTCAAGATGCCATCGTCCTGCTTGGTGGCACCCTCTTCGTTCTTCGCAAGCCCCGTATAGTCTTTGGAGAGGATGTAATACTCGCCGTTCCAAAGATGCTGATCCATCAACCGCGCCCCGGTCTCGTAGATCTCGCGGTAGCGCGCCAACGCTTCGGTATCTTTCATCTCCTCCGCCGCCACCATCATGCTGCGCATCGCTGCCAGCCACTGCGACTGGATATAGGAAGCAAGCCCATACATCGGAAAATTGTCGTAGCTGCACATGATCCCCGTCATGTCGGGCATCATGTCTTTGTCCTCGTCACGCTTGCTCAGCACGTATTGCACCGCGGCCTTCAGCGAGGGCCACATCTCTTCGAGAAAGGCACGATCGTTGGTGTGGAAGTAATCCCGCAGCACAAGTTGGATGTAGTTTCCGGGCATGTCGATGCGGTGGTACACACCCCATGTGCCGTTCTGGGTGAAATCCAGATCATAACCAAGCCCATGCGCAATCTCGCCCTCCTTTGTCTGCCGGGCGCGGTGGGCGCGCATGCTGCTCTTTTGCAGCTCCGGGAACAGGTTGATGATGGCTGAGGAGCCATAAAGTGAAACGTCGATGGTCACGTTCGGACCCCAAGACTGCTCCACCGTCATGCCCTCCCGAATGCCAAATTTGCCGTCTTGTGTGAAGGTGCTGCTGGTGACAAAAGTGTTCAGCTGCGAATTGATTTGATCCAGAACGAACAGCGGCGCATCGCTGTCGTAAAAGTCGTTAACGAAGGCATGCGTGCGCCGCGACAGATCCTCCCGCTGCGCAACCAAGTACTTCGCCACATCACTGGCGCTGCCAAACTGCCGCTCGTAAAAGTGGCCCTGGTCCTTTGTGATCTTCTGGCCAAAGGTGTAGTTGCCGGGAAACTCACGCAACCGCTCATGCCCCTTGGGGATCTGACGTTCTTCGTTGTGTGAGCCGTAGGCGTTCGGGAAGAACCACGCCATGCCATAGGTGTGTGAAAAGCTTCCCCCCGGCTGCAGATCTCGCGTTATGGCTAAAGAACTAAACGCGCGCTGATCTTTGTTGTTGTATCCCATGGCAGCGAACTTCTCGCCCGTCACGGGATGGACCTTGTTTCGCACGTCTGTGGCGTTCTCGTTGCGCAGGCGGTTTTCAACCAGCAGCCGCTCATAGTACGGGTGCCTGTGTTCCCATCCGGCGTGATAGGTGGTGTCAGCTGCCATAGAGAACAACCCCATCTGGCCGTAGCTGGCGGCCGCGGTGTCCATACCTGCCCCCTGGCTCACGAAGAGGTAATCAGGCCCCTTCACCACATCAGAAACGAAATGCTTCTTTTGGGTGTCGTAGCCCACGGCGTTGCGCTGGGTGGCAATGAGCATCACGTTCACCGGCTTTTTGCCAGTGGCCACCACTTTGAAGTTCAAGTACGCGCCCGGCAGTGACGAGTTCGTGGCGTCATGCGGGATAAAGGGCGTGAACGCCTCCAGGTGAATCTCGAAGGGCATCTCTGGATCGCTAAACTTCATATTCACGAAGGGGAAGCGGCCGCTATATTCGATGTTTCTTACCGCAGTCATCCACGGGAACTCGTAGGCGATGCCCCTAATTGCCGCCTCATTCAACGAATCGTTGAGCTGCAGCAATTTGAGCTTCACGTCGCCACCCGCTTCCTGGTAACGGACCAGAAAAAATTGCATGGACTCAAGAACGCCGTCATTGGGATAAGTGGCGAAGTCGAAGACGGGCCCCGTGCCAAGCGGCTGGTTGTTGAAGAGGGTCCAGTTGTAAAACTGACCGTTCTTTCGCAACTCCACGCCGCCGGTGCCCAGGCCCCCAAGCGCAATGCCGCTTCGCACCCGGTCCGACGCCGAATAGTGCTCCACCACCGGGCCGCGTTCCGCGCCTTTCCCCGCCGCCTCGCTTCCTTGGGTGGTGGCGCGACAGGCTGGGGTGGCCAAAGCGCACGTAAGCAAGATGGGGGCGAACCGAAATGGGTGTGCTGCGTTCATAAAATTCCTCGCAAGCACCATCGTGCACAGGGGGCCAGACGGCAAGCCCCATGACAAAGAATGCAAAGTCTTTAGGTGCGCGCGTTCACACCGGTTAAATGCGACCAAGCCCCTTTTACAACGCCGTGTTCAGCCACGAAATCTTCAGGTGAAGAAGATGGAATGTGTCGGTACGTCAAGAAGGCACTCAACAGACACCTACGGTTTCCGCTGGCGCCACGGCTGGGCCCCACCCGTGCCCCCCCACAGGGAACCCATGAAACCAAGTCTTCGTAAGTGCACAGATTGCTGTCGGGAAGGCCGGATGGAACATCCGTTGCACGTTAAGAACCTGCAACACAGGTCCATGCCGATGTGCATGGACTGGACGGCGTGAAGGGAATTGGGAAAGGAGATAGTCGATGAAAAGGTTAAAAACGAGTGAATTAGGAGGGGTTGATGAAGGACATACAGAAGCCACGGAGGTGACCACGAAACTGGAGGGGTCGATAAGGCCACTAATGAGGTGGCCATGCGGATGCGACGGCGACAGACGTTGGTATATGCACGGGAAAGCAAGCGCGTTCTTTGCCACTGCGGCGTTCACGCTGGCTCTGGCTGCCTGCGAAGGGCCACCGCTCTTAGAGGACACCGACGGCGACGGTGTGTTGGACGATGTAGACAATTGCACCGTCGTACCCAATGCCGATCAGGCCGACCGCGACGGCGATGGGGCAGGTGATGCTTGCGACATAGGCCCGCGGCCGCGGCCGCTGCCAGACACTGACGGTGACGGCGTGCTGGACGGTGTAGACAATTGCCCCGCCACACCCAATGCCGATCAGGCCGACCGCGACGGAGATGGGGCAGGTGATGCTTGCGACATAGGTCCGCGGCCGCGGCCAGTCCCAGTGCAATAGCGCCTATACAACACGGACGAAGAAAGCAGGGCTTTGGGCGCAAACGAAAAGGGGCTGCCAGGGGCCCCAAGCCCTGCTTCATCGCCACGAAGCGAACACCCGCAGCCGGCCTCACAGCGACGCCATATGCGCGCGCCAGGCGTCGGGCGACAGCAACATGTAGCCCGCCTTAGCCGCCAACTCCGTGCGCGCCGGCGGATATAGGGCGTAGATTCGGTTGTGCTGCACTTTCAGCCTGCCGCACGACCAGTTGGCCTGGAAACTGGAATCGAAGCTAATGGGCAACGCGAAGGTGTTGCCCTCCATGTGCAGATGCGAGGCACCCGCGCAGGGATCCTGGTGGGCAACTCCCGCCAGCGGTCGCGCTATAAAATTGACGGCGTGGCCCGCCAGTGTGTTGGCTAGAATGTCTATGTGGTGGCTTTCGACCACGAGCAGCGCAGGCTGCGCCGGGAAAGCAAACAGCCCGTTGTGCAGCAGTGTGTTGCCACGCGCCGTCGAATGCCAGGTGGATTGCACCGCGACGCCGCTGCCCCGGTTGCCGGCGATGTGGTTGTTTTCGACATTGACCCGCTGGCTGTTGATGAGCCACAGGCCGTGACCGCGGTTGCCCGAGATCTCGTTGCGCTCGATCTGCACGCCTTGCCCAAGCACCACTGCCACGCCCCCATGGGTCCAGGAGGCCAGTTTGCTTGCGCCCAGGGGGCCGGAAGCGGTGA
This sequence comes from Polyangia bacterium, assembly GCA_038257535.1. Classification (GTDB taxonomy): domain Bacteria; phylum Myxococcota_A; class Polyangia; order Fen-1088; family Fen-1088; genus JAGTJU01. The sequence goes on along the minus strand of JBBSJE010000118.1, from coordinate 6,321 downwards.
TGCGGTTGCCCGCGATAACCACGTCCTCACCGCGGTCGACCACAAGCGCAACGTCCTCAAAATGCTCAAGCACGTTGTTCTCGAAGTGAATGCCTTGCCCGGAAAGACGAACGCCCACGCCGGCGCCGTGCGCGAACCGGTTGCCCTCAATTTTGATGCGCCTCACGCCGCGTGGAACGCGCAACGGATGCTGGGGGTGAAGCGCGTGGGCAAACGCAAAACCACGAATTGAAACTTCACTGGCGGCCACGTCGATCCAGAAAGGCCGGGTGACCACCTCCACCTCATGGCCTTCGGGGTTTACGGAAAGCCAGATCTCACCGGCCTCACCTACCATGAACTGCCCAGGTGATGGCCAAGAGGCGACGAGTCGCAAGGGCTCGCCATCGACGAAGACCTGCGGCGTGCAGGGCCGCTCGGCGCCGCAGCGCATATCCGTGCCAGGCGGCTGAAGATTGTCGTCGCTACGCCATAGCTGACCTTCGGCCGCAAACGCACGCCACACGTCGCTGCCGCGTACCTGGGCGCCGGGCGCCGCCTGCAACGTTACGGGCCGCTTGATAACCAACGAATCGCGGTACACACAGGCCGGCACGTGCACGACCGCATGGGTAGGTGCCCCATCAATAAGCCGCTGCAGGGAAGGACACGGTTTGGCCGTCGCACCGGAAGCTTCGACGGTTGCCATAGAAGGCGGTTTAAGGCCAGGTTCGGCAAACGCTGGCGTAGGCCACGGGATCTCGCCTGTGACCTGAATATGCGCCGGCGGTACGGACATCGCCGAAGGCGGCTGCAACTTTGCGTCGCCCTTCACAACGAGCCCATTGCGTTCACGCGCCGCAGGTACCGCTTGCGCGGACAGAACGCGGATGCTTTCTCCAGAGCGCGGGGCCCCCGTGGACAGAAACACCCAGGCAAGCGCAAAGGTGCCCGCTGCAAGCGCCGGCAGCCACCACGTGGCCCATCGCAGGGCGCCAACCTCAACGACAGATCGTGGCGGCAGCTTCAGCAACAAGGCAAAGCCTGCGCGCCAAAGGTCTCGATCCCCACTTTGATCAAGACGCTCGCGCAGCCGCTGTATTGCGAGTTGGTGGCGCTTGCGAACGGTGGGCGCCGGCACTCCCAGTTGACGAGCGATCTCAATGGGTTCAAGGTCTTCGTAATAGCGCAGGCGCAAGGTGGTGCGATAGGGCTCACTGAGCGCCTCTATCTCAGCCACAATGCGGGCGGCCAGACGGGTGTCATCCAACCGCTGATCGCTAGGGCGGACATCAGTGGCCGCGAAAACGTCCGCTTCGCTCGGTCAGGGTTCGAGGGCGCCAACGCTGGGTTTGTCGCCGCGAGGCTTGCCCGCGAAATCGACCGTAGGCGTATCCACGTTCTTGAGACCCGCGCCCACAAGCGGGCTGCCGGCACGAGGCTTCAAGCTTTCGTCCAGATTGAGCATGCCGGTGATGGCGTTTGCGCCCGTGCCGCCGTAGTTGCCCTGCCGCGCCTCCACTTTTGCGACGGCGTTGTGGCTGTGCAGCAAGGGCGCGGGCAACTTGTTCGTAGCGTTGTGCTCTTCGCGATGCCCAACCAGCCACAGCCACATGGTGTAAACGGAATGGCCGGCGTGCATGACGTTGTTCCAAACGCGCAAGCGTTCGTTCTTAATTACAATGACGTTCTCCGTGCGCTCCTTCGACTGATCCCAGAACGTGTTCGTCATCTCGATGAAGGTGTTGTTTACGACGTCGACGTTGTTGGTCTGGGAGAACAAGATGCCGTTCCAAAAGCTGCGCACGACGTTGTTCGAGATCACCACGCCATCAAGGCGCTGCTCACCCGTGGCGCCTTGAAGCAGGAAAGCTCCGCCCGGAAGCGGAGCGCCCTCGGCAACAGCGTCAGCGCGCTCGTAGGGACCTCCTTCGATCAAGTTGCGGGTGACGACGGCTTTCTTCACGTCACCCAGGACGTGAACCGCGTAGCTCAACTTGTCCGTGATCTTGCAGGTGTTGGCTTCGATGACAATGTTTTCGCCATTTTTGATCCGAAGACAGGTCTTGTCTGCCGTCATCTGGAAATTCGCAAGCCTCAGTCCCGTGGTGCGCTCAAGCGTCACGGTCCCGGTGGTCTTCAGGCTCGCCAAATGAAAATTCTTGGTGTCGGCCACAGTCAGGCTTGCAAGCTGCGCCTTGTGCTCGTTCTCGGCGCGCAACACGGTTTCACACGGAAAGTTGCCACCCCCGAACGTGAGGCTTCCATGATCGCCATCGCCAAGCTCGATGATTTCTCCGCCCTTCGCCGCCATCAGCGCCGCCGCCACGGACTGGCCCACCATCACCTTGACCTTCATGCCCTTGCCGGGGCAGCTGGGATCCGGGGCCGCCATCATGCCGCCCATGCCTTCACTCGCACCACCCATACCAGCCACATCCGCGCCGCCCGCGCCACCCACCTCGGCGCCGCCCGCGCCGCCTTCAGCTTCGCCGCCCCCCGCGCCCCCCTCTGCATCGCCACCGGCGCCGCCCAGCGCCCCTTCACCGCCCTCGCCATCGTCTGCTGAATCTTTAGGGCTTTGTGAGCAGCCAATGGCCAGAAACGACGCCAACAAACACGAACCGAACGGCAAACACAATCCACGCATGATGAATTCCTCACGAACAAAAGGTGGGACAAAGCAGCGCGGGTTCGCTGAGAACACGATCTGCCGTTGGGTCCCTTGCCGCCGGCGCCTCAAGCGTGAACGGGCGGCTCTCGAGGCGGTGGGGTACTGTCCCTCAGATGCTTGGGCGTCTACTTAGCGAATCGCGTCATATACCCGTCAACGTCAAAGGTCGAAAGCTCCTCATGTTCATAGTGCCGGCCGCGCTGGGACTTTGTGTGGTCTATGGCGTGGCGTGCGCCCGAGAAACCGCAAGCAGCGGCAACGACGATGAGGCCACTTCGCAGACACCTGTTGGCCCCCAAGACAGCTCCGACGCAGGCTGCCTGCAAGCGCTGCAGGAAAAAGGCGTTTTGTTCGAACGATTGGCCCCGATGGAGCTTGTGCAAACCCCCATTTTGGTGAAGGGCGCCATTGGATCATTGATGCTGAAACCTCGCGGGCGTCGCACCGCCATCATGGATTGCAGCCTTGCACTCGGACTGAGCGATGCCGCCTGGGTATTCGAAGCATTGGGTTTAACCCAACTTGCCTTCTCAGCGGCACACGACCACAGGACGCGGCTTGGGTCATCGCAATTGTCGTCGCACGCCTTGGGCACCGCCATCGACGTGCACAGTTTTGATGGTGCGGCAGGCCTGCATGACGTAGCGAAAGACTTCGAGATGGACGTGGGCCGCTGGAAAGGCATTGCACCAGGGCCGGGCGCGTTGCAGAGCTGTGTGGGCACCCCGGCCACAGACAAGGGGCGCGCGCTGCGCATGCTGGCGTGTCGGTTGAAGCTAGAAACATCGTTCCGAATCATCGTAACACCGGACGACAACGCCGATCATCGCGACCACCTGCACCTGGAGCACGCGCCGTTTGGACGAGCCGCCGTTCCTCCCGCAACGCCTAGCGCGCTACCCCCGCGTGCAGCGCCGGCGCGTTCTGCGGCTCCAAGTGCAGCGCCCGTTGCTGCACAGCCACGCAAGCGTCTTGCGACGTCTAAACACAAACGCAGGCAACGCAAACCAACGAAGGCCACCACCACAAGGAAAAAGGCGCCTGCGAAAGCAACCAAGGTGAAGGCAAAGACGAAGGCGTCATCCGGCGCGCGGAAGCGACAGAGCCGGCCACAACCGATTTTACGGTTCTGAGGCCACGCGCCTTTTAGTCGTTGCATCCCACGCGGCTCGTGGCCACCACGACGTCGTCCATCCACACGTCGATGTTGCGGCCGCTGAAGCTATGCCAACCCAGCATCACTTCCTTGAACTTGCCATCAAGCCAATTGGCGCGCAGGGGACCGTTGTTCCATTGATCGGGGCTGGTCACAGCGTGCACTTCGGTACCATTGAACCAAGCGTGCAATTCATGGTTGGCGCCTTCGCCCAAGAAGGCCACCTCCACGCAGGTCCAGGCGTTGGCCGCAATCGAGGGGCCATCGGCTTTGTGCCACTTGTCTTGGCGAGGCGAAATGTTGTCGCTGGGAACTTCATTGGTTCCAATGGCGCCCTTAATCTCGCCAAAACGCACCTCGTTTGAGGCGTCCCCTGGCGTGGCGCGAATGCCGATCAGGGTCTCGTGATTGGCGCTGGTTTCGGTGACCGCGCCCAACTTTTGTGAAAGGTAAACGTACGCCCGCACATAAAGCTTGTTGGTGCCGTCCGGCAGCGCCTTCGTGATCATGGCTGGCTGCTGACCACCCTTAAAATGCATCGATTTGGTGCCGCTGCGCGCGCGGCTGTCGTCAACCAGCGCCAACACCTGGCCATTAGGATTGGTGCCGTTTTTCACCCAGCCTACGAAATTGTCCCAACCGCTGGGCTGTGCGCCCACGTTGCCGCCGTCGAAATTCTCACGAACGATCACGCTGCCGGCAGGTGGCCCCCCTGCGCCCCCGCCTGAGCTCTGCTGGCCCCCCATACCACCCGGCGCCGCTTGCCCCCCGGTTCCAGCTTGGCCCGTCCCGCCCGTGCCGCCTTGCATACCGCCACCGCTTGCTTCCCCCCCCATGCCCCCGCCGCCAGGGTTCATCTCGCGCCCGCCCGTCCCACCCGCACCCGCGCCCCCGGGGTTGTCGTCGTTGGCCTCAGGAGACGCTGCACAACCTGCGCTGAAGGCAGAAAGGAGAACAAACACCGCGGACAACCTTCGGGCCATTAGCAAATCAACTCCGATGATGAGCCAAATGGGAAAGCTTTGCGCTGGCTCATCGCGCATCCGGGCGCCTGTGCTAGGTTGCCAGCCCCTTTGGCCATGCGCCCGGAAGCTTATCTTGTCATTGGTTTGATTGTCGCGGCCCTCGTGGCCATGGCCAAATCGTACGTGGTGCCCGAAGTGGCGCTGTTGGGTGTGCTGGCGGTGTTGTTGGGCTTGGGCATTGTGTCTCCCGCCGACGCGCTTGCTGGATTTGCTTCGGAAAGCTTGCACACAGTGGCCCTGCTGTTCGTGATCTCGGCCGCCGTTCGCCGCAGCGGCGCCCTGGGCCTGCTCACCGGACGCTACCTGGGCCCGCCCCGCGGCTACCTTGACGCCCAAGCCCGCCTCATGCTGCCCACCAGCGTGCTCAGCACGGTTTTGAACAACACACCGGTGGTGGCGCTGTTCTTGCCCGTGGTGCGCGATTGGGCGCGCAAGCACAATCTTGCGCCTTCGCGCTTGCTGATTCCGCTGAGCTACGCTTCGATCCTGGGCGGCGTGTGCACCTTGATTGGCACCAGCACCAACCTTGTGGTGCGCGGGCTTCTGCCACCCGATCTGCACGAACGTTTTGGCATGTTCACCATTGGGCGGGTAGGACTGCCAGTGGCCGTGGGGGGCATCGCGGTATTGCTATTGCTGGGACGACGGCTTTTGCCTGAACGCTCCGATGGCGACCGCGTGTTCGCCGACCCGCGCACCTTCACCACAGAAATGATCGTGAATCCGCAAGGCCCGCTGGTGGGGCGCAAACTTTCGGAGGTACAGCGGGGCGATCGCGTTGCTTTCAATCCGGTGGAAATTGAACGCAACGGCAGCATTTTGCCCGCGCCATCGGGCGATGAGGTGCTGCGCGCCGGCGATCGGTTGGTGTTGGCGGGCGCGGTGGCTGCGGCGGTCGCAATTCATCGCATTGAGGGATTGGATCCCGCTGTGGACCGTTTGTTCGATGCGCCCGCGCAAGGAAGTCGGCACGTGTTTGAATTGGTGGTCGCTCCCCGTTGCCCGCTGGTGGGGCGAACGGTGGGTGATGGCAGCTTTCGCCGCCAGTACAACGGCGCCGTGATGGCGGTGGCGCGCCACGGGCAAACGGTGCAGCCCGGGGGCAACAACGGTTGGGTGGTTCAGTTGGGCGACACGCTGCTGGAGGAAGCCGATCGCAGCTTCTTGAAACGCTATGGAAACAGCCCTGAATTCCTTGTGATTCGCGGCCACAACGAAGAGCGGCCGGCAAAAACTTGGCACCCCGGCGTGGGGGCTTTGATTTTGTTGGCGATGATTGGGCTTGCGGCCACCAACACGCTGAGCACATTCAAAGCCGCTGCGTTCGCTGTGTCCGCGCTGCTGCTGTTGCGCATCTTGCCCTGGGAAGACTGTGTGCGATCTCTCGACGCCCGCGTGCTGCTGACCATCGCTGCCGCCTTGGGCGTAGGCGGCGCGCTGGAAAGCACCGGCGCCGCCGCCTCAATTGCGAAGACGCTTGTGGGCCT
>JBBSJE010000117.1:0-17976 GCA_038257535.1 Polyangia bacterium | reverse complement strand
TTCGTCAGGGTTGATGATCACCGAGACGATACCCGTTTCGGACAACCTCCGTCGACCGCCGTTCAAAACCCCTCCCTTCTTTTTCCCCCTCAGCCCCTCAGCCCCTCTCCTTCTACGCCCACAGATTCTGGTGAGGAGCCTGAAAATTAAACAGGCGCACGTCGAGCCGCTTCGCATCTTCAGGATTGCGCCGAACCAAGACCGATGACGGCGCCAACCCGCGGTGAAGAATCGACTTGCGGTGGCAGTAGGCCAAAGCCTCGCCAACCCTCGTGATGATGCTTACCCGGTCGTCCAGGCTCAGGTCTGGATTTGCGCGCAGAAACGCGTCCAGCGGCAACTCGCCATCCAAATGTTCAAAGACGATGCAGGGGCTGTCTGTTGGGCCGTGAGCCAAGTAGCTGCGCAGCTTCAGGATGTTCGGGTGGTCCGACAGCAGCGTCAGCGTTCGTGCCTCACGCTCTGCTGCGCTGACCAATTGTTTGCGCCGCTCCAGGGTCACCCCCTGCGCCACCTGGTACGTGCGAACGCGGGTTTCGATGCTGGAGATCGATTCGTGACGAGCCAGGTGATCCTGGTAGTTTTCGTGCTCGACCAGCAACTTGCCCAGCACCAGATCGTTGACCTTGCGGCTTGCGTGGCTCGCCCGCAGCCCGATGTTCTTGCACGCGTTGACGACATCTAGCGCCTGCGGCCGGTTAATCCGGTTGCGGGTCGCCTGGGATGTTGCGCCCGGGTACTCGCCGATCTGCAGCGCCCTCACCAGGTTTGCGCGCGTGACCACATGGTTGCCCGCCGCACCCGGCAGATCGATCTTGACGTTCTCGGCCGACAAAAACACCAGGTGCTGAACCCACGGCGCCGGCTGATTCCCTCGCGACATCTGCTTGCCCAGCAAACTCGCAAGCACGCGCGCCTGCCTTATGTTCCACCAACCGCCCCGGGTGAGGCAACGTGGTCCGGCCGCCATCCGGAAACGTCACGTCCCAGTCCACCACATCGCCCTTGATGCGCCCCGGGTGGCTCTTGATCTCAATGAGGTAAAGAGCGTGGTAACCGATGATCAGAAGATCGATGTCGTAACGACGACCACCGGGATCCACCAGATCGATGAGCCCCCATAACCGGAACGGATCCTGATCGGGCAGTGCCGAAAGAACGAAGTTAATAGCAGACTGCTCGTGCAGGTAGGGCGTGGTGCCCAGCGCGATGATGCGGTCCTTCGAAAGCGGCATGGTCTGCGATGGGGCCTACAGCCCCAGTCCTTGAGCCATTTTCAATGCAGCCTCACGCGTGGCTGCTTCGGCGTCGTCCGACACCACCAGCGCCATGCAGCGATCAAACTTCATGGCCAAAACGGCAGCTAGGGTGTCGTCAGAACGTGCTGTCCTTGGGGGTGTTCGGCTGCCGCACAGGGCCGCCGCCAGCCCGAACATTTGGCGCTCCGCGGGCTGGTCAGTTATCAGCAGGAGCTGATCAGCAAAATCCATATCGGGTCGGCCTGCCATGTGATCGGCCAAAGCCGCAATGGCGCTCGATCCCGCAACCACCACACTTGACGCGGCCACCACAGCGGCGACATCAACGCGAAGGAACGGCGTTGCAAGTTCCCACGCCTTCGCCACTTCCGTGAGCACAAGCGAGGCAGGCGCGTCGGGGCCGCACGCCACCCCTTGTGTGGTCTCGCGCAGCAGCGGGCCGGCCTCGCTCGGCGGCAGCGACTTCCAGTCTGGCCCATGCGGCTCATCCGGCGCGAGGTCGGGCAGAGCGAAGATTGAGGAGGCAGCGAAGGCCAGCGGGAACTGCGCGCTGCCATCGCGCAACAGCAGATCCACGCGGTCCGAGTCCGTCAGATCGCCCCGAAACCCCTTCCACCGTGCGTCCGCATCAGGCGTGAAGCGCGCCGGACCCAGCGCACGATCTTGCAGAACCCGAAGCGAAAAAACGCCGGCCCGGTAGTATCTCTGACGATCACGCTGCGCAATATCCATTCTGACGTTTCTGACTGCCCACAACGAAGCCACCAGGGGGGTGCATTTGAGTGGGCGCGTCAGGTTACTCTTTGGGGACGGTTGGGATCAATAGAAAGAACCAGAGCATACCGAGAACCGTTCACGGGATGGCCCACAATGTAGGTGGCCGATTCGCTGGGGCTTCTGAAGGTTTGGAGCCGCTGGGCGTGGCAAGCTTTCAGCAGCCAAGGGGTGCTCAAGTCTATGCGCAAGCGGGTGATAGCGGGCTAAACCGCAGCTGGCCACGCGTGTACTGCCGCTTCCGGTGATTCCGTAAAATCCGAAGTGGTCTCGCATCTTCCTTTGCAACGCGCTGCTGCTCTTCTGCCTCAGCCCAGGGATTCGTCGGGGTCAAGCCAAGCACAACCGTAAACGCCGCGATCAGATTCAGCCCAGGCCAGCGCCGGTGGCTCTCTATGGCTAAGAACCAACGAAGCGTCCGCCAACACGAGCATCATGGCACCAAGCGCTGCGCCCAGATCTCCAAAACAGTCAGCAGGGTGCTCGATCATGGCTTCGGGGGAAATGATGTCGCTGTGTCGTAGCCGAGCAACTCCCCAAGCCTTTGCTCCGAAACCCTCGCCGTTTAGCCCCGCGAAGACCACCTGGGCCGCGGAGCGTAGTTGCCCTAGTTGCCCCCTCATCGCCTCAATGGCGTTCGCAACGCCTTCGCCCAAGTTGGGTTCGTCGCTATATCGGTGACCGACGTCGTGAGACGTACCGACACCGCCCACGAAAGAACTGCGCGCGTCGCCGACCGCGGGCTTTGTGGTCAGGAGAACGAAAGCCGCTCCTTCGCCTGGAATGAAGCCGTCCACCGTCCTTTCCCCCAGCAGCCGCTCTTCATCATCCAGCTCCGCTAACCGCGCCAGGTCCAAGAAGGTGTCAACGCCACCCACGAGCGCGGTGGTGCACCGCCCAGCCCTCAGCGCATCGCAAGCGGCCCTCAGCGCCACGAATGTCGCAGCTCGGCCGGACGGGAAGATTCGGCTGTTGTTCTTGTCGATCGAGGGGCCTAGCGTTTTGAGCAAAAGTTTCATCCACCCTTCGTCATCCACCATGCGATGGTGCTTGGGTGTTTCCGCAAGGCCGATGAACAATGGGGGAGGCGCTTCCGGGGGTTCAGCCATCGCCTCTTTTAAAGCGTGTATCGACAACGAAAGCGTGCGCCGCTGGCTGGATGTAAGGGCGCTGGTTAGCAGCTCCGGCGGTAAGGGGCTGAGGACCTCATCAGGAAGAAGAGCCATCTTGATAGGTTCGAGATGGCGGTTCTGGATCAAGGAAAAGGCGGTGCGAGAGATTCCCGCTCGCACGGCTGCCCAGATCTGAGCGACACCTGTACCGATAGGACAAATTGCCCCGGATCCGGCGATTCGTATTCGTGGTGCCGTCATGTCGTGCCCTAATCAACGCTTAGCGTTCAATCGACGCGTAAACTTTGGAGATGTCCTCCTGTTGCAAGTACCAATAAAGTCCCTCGTCATGCACGATGAAGGAGGGGCTGGCAACGCTGCCAATCTCGGCCCGTGGATGATCGGACTTGCGAAGCAATGCAAAGGGAGGTTGGCGCCCTTCATATTCGGGAGGACCATGTTGTATCGCATCCATCACCGCCATCTCTGTGTAAGGAACCCATTCGAGCTCGAAGGCGCCGAAGGCTGCGGAGACCTCGCAAGCGTTTGCACAGGCTGAAAATAGATTGCGTAACCGCGCTTCCTCCTGTTCGGCGAAATAGCGGTAGAGAGCTCGATCGCTCATTTCGATGAAGCCGATGCCTGATCCATCTGGTTGCCTCGCGAGCCGCGCACTGAGAGCCGTGTTTTCATTCTGGAACGCGACCCCAATACCTCTCGATTCGTCCACTCGAGAGGGGCCGGCAAACAGTTGCAAGGCCGACATTCCTTCGTCGCCTGAATCCATAAATTCGTGATCTTCGTGCCCAAACTCAAAAGACCACGCGCGTCCCCCAGGGGAGAAGCCCAAAGGTAGAAGCAGGTCGCCCAAGCGCCGCACTATGGAGCTTAGTGACGGCATAGGGGCAACATGAACCAGCGAGAACGAAACAGACATATCAGACGAAGCCTTTCACCATCTCCACCGCGAAGCCCGCCTTATCATAGGCGTTCCCTACCGAACCAGACTTCGGATGGTTTTCGTTGAGTTTGGCCAGAGGCACGCCTCCGCCTTTGACTTTGGTCTGGATGTCCTTGAGCCGCACCGCCTGCTCAAGATCGGCCTTTTTCTTGTTTTTGCATTCAGCAATCTGATTCTCTCCCACTATGTCCACCTCCTGCGTTTGTTTGCACAGCACGCACTCATACTTCACCGAAACCTTTTCGATCTTCAGTTTCTCCATGTTGCTGTCTATGCAGTGATTCTCGAACAGGTAGCCTTTCGCCGAAGGCGGGTCGGTAACCGAAACCTTGGTCGCCGTCGCAGCATTCTGCGACTTCCCATCGGCGGGCGTCTTTGATTCGAGCTCCACCCACGAGTGGTCACAGGGTGTCTTCGGTGGTGGTGGGGGATTGGCTCCCTCTCCGAGCTGGGTCATAACAGGTTGTATGTTACGCGCGAAGTGCTTTGGTGCGAAGTGATTCTGGCAGTCTGAGAGTTTGATCGCCACGGCCTCACCGTTATCATTTCCTTCATCACCAGCGAATCACTCTGCGTGAGGATTGCAGAACAAGACGCCATCCCGCTCGCAACATTCCGCCAATCGGATCCGTAAGGTTGCGTGCAATCTGCTTCATGCAGGCGCGATCAGGGTCAACGCGTACTCCGAACCGTTCCGAAAACGCTCAAAGCCTCCACGCTGAAAACCCTAAGCACACGTACTTCTTCCTTCGCATATGTCAGCTTGCGTGCCATGCGATCCGTGATCGCGGATGCGATCATGGCGATGATAAATTGCACCGTGGTCGGGAGCATGGTAGGCGTCCGGATTCGAGGAATCATTGGGGTATCCTAGGTTCCTGGGGGATCTGTGCATGCGTGCTCTGGTCAACGACCCCGGTGAAGCCTTGTCGTCAGGTCCCGCTGCGACGCCTCGGCTTTGCCTGCCGGTCCTATCACACCCTCGGCCTTCACGTGTTTGAAACTCTCGGGGCTCAATCCCACAGCCCACATGCGCCTGCATCAACGGCAGGTATGCGGCTAATGGGCTGAGCCGGAGAAGAAGATCCTCGTAGAGCGTGAGCGCCGCCACGTCCGTAAGCAATCTATGGTTGCGGGCCGCAGCCCTCCTCGATGTAATCGGCTATGCCGTTGCCATTGGTATCTTCGAAGGCCAGCTCTGCGCAACGCAGGGCAGGCACGGGGGGCGTCGACGGGTTCAAATCGTTGTCGTAGGTGTAGCGGGAAGGTTCGTAACACACACCAATAGCGTTGTTCACCGGGGATTCGCTGGATTCGAATACAGAGAGATAACGACATTCGGTTCCCTCAGGTGCGCCCCGATCGCTACAACGATAAGGCGCAATACCACCTGCGTTGGACGTCATTCCAGCGAAAGTCGGGGCCGGTTGACAGAAAGCTGTACAAAGGACAGCGGAGCCGGGTGGACCCGCCACGAACAGTGGTTGAGATCCAGGCGAGCACGCATTTAAGTAGACCGAGCCCGTAGATTGGTCTGCCGCTAGATCGCCGTGTTTCTTTGGTTCAGATTGCGCTCTTGTGCACGAATAAACGCCGTTGGTTCCGTAGCACCCCATGTCTGGATTCAACGGATCCGCACTTCCGCACGCGGCGGCCCCGTCGGAACGCATTTGTGTGACAGGATCACAGGACAGGACACACATCGTCGAGGGACCGCTTTCAGTGATGAACTGTTGGCAAACCGATCCCGCCGCGCAGCCGGTGACGAGGCAGCCAACTGTTTCGTCACCTGGTACGCCGGCATCGCCGACCACCGTCACTTCGATGCCCACGTTCAACGTTCCGGTGCCAAGGGTGATCTCGCCCAGACTCGTGGAGAACCGATAAGTCACGTGGGTGGTGCTGCCTGCAAGGATCTGAAATGCGGTTGGATTCGGCGAAACCAGTGTCGCTTCGATGACGGTGCCTGTGTCGGCGCGCTCTAGTGCCCAACCGCTTTCAAGGTTGATAGAGTAGGAACCAATCGCAAATGAGGCGCTTAGTAAAGTGGCGTCAGGATCGCTCTCGGAATCAAAAGTCTGCACAATAGTGCTGCCATTTGAGATGACGAAACGGGCGTTGCGTAAACGGTAAGTGAGGCCGCCCTGGTTGGCAGTCAACTTGAGCGATACGCTTCCCGCTGACGCCGGTGCAGGTGGGTCCGAAGCGCAGCTTGCGGCTGCGAGGACGAAAAAAGCAGAAAGACCCAAAGCACACCTGAACGACGCGTTTGACATTGAGCTTGCTTAGTTCCCTCACCCGGTCTTGTCAAGCGGTGTCTTGCAAACTCGCGTCACCAATTATGCGCCACCGCTAAAGACGCAATATCACAGCGCCGTTTCCCAGTACGCTTCTCGGCGTACGGCGCTTAAATGGCGAACTAAAGGCGCACTTTGGCGCCAACGCCACGCATGATCCGAGGTACGGGAGAGCTTAAAGCCGCGCCACGATTCTGACGATGACCAGGCGTCGTGCGTCGGAGCGTTCGGAGTGCATACCTGGTTCTGCCCGGCATCTTATGGTGCCTGGCCTGCCAAGTGCCGAATCCATCCTACGATCCGTTGGTCCGGCACCTGGATCCCGATGGCGGGCAGGATGTCCCGGATGGCTCATTCGCGCTCTCTGACGGGGCCCACGATTCCCCCCCCCCCGCGAAAGACACGGCCGTGATGATGGTAGATGCGGCTTCGTTTCTCCCGGACGCGCCGAGCGCAGTTGAGCCCCCCGAAGCAGCGGCGCCTCAGGACGCTGTGATAGCAAACCCCGCACCCGATGCGGCTATCGAGCTTCTACCGCCCGCGCCCGCGCATTTGCGCGTGGGGCTCGTAGGGTACTGGCCGCTCGATCGCGCTCTTTCCGGCTCCACCTCGGATCATTCTGGCAACGGCAATCACGCCGCGATCGAGCACGCCGACGTGGCCAGCGCCTTCGTGGCTGGAAAGTTTGGCAATGCAGTCACCTTCGCCGGTGCGACCGGCCCAGCTTTGCGGGTGTCGCCCAGCGCGAGCGTCAACGCCGTCGCTCAGGGGATCACCCTGGCCGCCTGGATCGCTCCGCGCAACCCCCGTGTTGCAATGATCAGCAGCGTGATCTCCCGCCAGTACGGCGACGCTAGCCATGATCAATACGATCTGGCTTTCGCGGGCGGCGATCTCGATCTGTACATGTTCGATCCAACCTTCGGGATCCACCGTTCCGTATTCACCCGCTTCAACGTGACTGCGAACCAGTGGGTGCATGTGGCGGCTTCCTACGATGGCACCACGATGCGCCTCTACGTGAGCGGCGTACTACGGGCATCGGGCGCCTTTCCTCTGCTGCTGACCACCTCCAACAAACCCCTTTACATCGGCACCAACATCAACGACGGCAATGAGGGGCGTCGCGAGACCATGGACGGCCTCATCGACGAAGTGTTGGTGTACGACCGAGCTCTCTCGGATGCCGAAGTGATGGAGCTGGCCACGCGTGTACTGCCGCTTTGGCAGTGAGCGCTCGGCGCGTTTAAGGCAAAGGGCAGCGCGCCGATGGGCGCCCGTGCCCAAACGTGATGTACTTGATGTCAGCGCCGCGCGCATCGTATTTGTCGGCCGCGAGGGTGGTCCAACGCACGCCATCTGTGGAGCGCAGAAATTTTGTTGGTGTGCCTCCGGCAGCGGCAACGAAGGTGCCTGTGCCCGGATCACGGGCCATGGCCGCAAACCTCTCGTAACGCCCCATGCCCGATACGACTTGCTGCGCCCACTCGACGCCGTTTGTGCTGCTCCAAACGGTGTTGTCTTTGAACAGGAGGAATTGAGTTCCGGTCCAAGTCACGTGCGCGATGTAGGTGGGATTCCCGCAGCAACTTATGGGTTTCCAAGTGGCGCCGCCATCATCTGATCGGGCCAAGCTGCCACCGTGTTCTTGAAAGCTTACGTAAACGCCGCCGCCGTAGATGGGCCGATGGCCGCCGTCGCCTTGACCTTTGGTCCACGTTTTTCCACCGTCGGTTGAATAGGCGTGCCGCTTCTCGCGGCCGCCAACAACAAAACGGCCACCGTGCGATTCCCCATAGGCGATTCGAAAATGCGAATAGCCATCAGGCAGAGTCACGCTCTTCCATGTTCGGCCGTCATCCTCACTTCTGTAAATTGTGCGCCCCTCACCGAATATGAGCACACCGCCGCCAGCGGCCATGGCGTTGGCTTGATGAGCCCCTCCCAAGTAGAGGCGTTCCCAGTCGACACCATTTTCTGAAGCAAAAACCCGCGTGGTCGAGAAACCCCAACCCGCTGGATAGTAAAACTTTCCATTCGCGAATAGGGCCCCATGAATGTTGGTCTCGTCGTGCGAAAAATCGTCGTCGCGCTCTTTTTCAAATCGGTTCTCAACCCAGCTAAGTCCATCGTCACAAGAAATGGTGGTGCGAAGCCCCGGCCCAACGGCCAAAAACATGGGTACGCGGCCTTGTGGCGTGGGCGTGGGACTCTCGCCGCCATCGGGGGATGGCTCTCGTGGTGCAGCATCGACCTTGGGTTCGTCTTCAACGGGAGGCGCGCCACCTTGCCCCGCCTGGCCGGACGGCTCATTGCCGCCTCCTTGGCCTGCCGCTCCCTCACTCTCGTCATCGTCAGTGGCCGCGCCGTCTTCGGCTTCATCATCCCCTGGCGGGTCCGGGTCAACGTTGTTGCCTGGCGCCACAGATGACACGCAATTGCACAACCACAAAAGCGCACATAATTCGGCCATCCCCGTCGCGAACTTCATGCTGAGGTCTCCGATCTCGGTCATAAATGTGACCGATTACATTCCGAAGGTAGCACCTCGCTGTATTGCTCGTCAGGTACGTTTGTACTGTCAACAGGACGCAGCCAGATGTGACAGATTCACACATACGCCTACAGGCAGCGCCTCGCCACATAGTTCATTTGTACCTCAAACGAACACAGGCGTTCACATTGGCCGTGTGGAGTTCCACGAAAGCGTTAGTGTTTTTCATACACGTCGTTTCGACGTACGAGCCGAACGTTTTGGCTGTGGCACTAGGAGGTTCAAGAGTGTTGCGAAAACATCCGACCAGATTCGCCCTGGCTGCAGTTTTTATGAATGCAGGTTTGTGGAGCGCGTGTACGGGCTCCGTTGGCAATCGTGAAGAAATCGGGGGCGGCGACGGCGCAGACGACGACTATGCGACAGATGGTCCCTCGGCATCAGGTCCCTGCCGCATTACGGTGCCCATGCGGCGTCTAACTGAGCTTCAATACAAAAACGCTGTCCGCGATGTGTTTGAACAACAAGCAGCCTTTCCGGCTGATTTCGCAATTCCCAACTTGGGCGCACCCGCTTCGGGTTTTAGCAACGATCCCGAATACAACGCTGTTGACTTGGGTGTTGCCCGTCGATTGAACGATTCGGCCATTTCCCTGGCGATCTCGGTGGTTGATAAACTCTCGCATCTGCTTCCCTGTGCCTCAACACCCAACGACGAATGCGCCCAAACCTTCATTGACACCTACGGACGTCGCGCGTACCGCAGACCACTTGAAGCTGCCGAGGCGGCAACATTGATGAAGGCCTTCAAACTTGGCACAGGCTCAGATGCCTTTAAGGACGGCATTGCGGCCGTGGTCGCGACCCTGCTTGAGGCACCGCAGTTTCTTTACCAAGGCGAGAGCGGAAACGCCGTCGATGACGATGGCACGGTGGCGCAGCTCAACGGATACGAAGTGGCTTCACGGCTTTCACTCTTGCTGTGGGACTCGGTGCCCGATGACGCCCTCTTGGATGCCGCCGCCGCGGGAGAGCTCGACAGCCCCGAAGGCATTCGAGGCCAGGTGGACCGACTCTTGGGCGACGCCAAGGCCAGGTCAACGGTGATTCGCTTTGCACGCGAATGGATTCATTTGCCCAGCCCCGTTGCTGGGCAGCGTGCCGACAAAGCTTTCACCGCAGCACTTGCAACGGCGATGCAGGAAGAGTTCAATGACTTCATAGCCGATAGCTTTCTTAACACCAACGCAGATCTCGAAAGCGTCTTTACCTCCACGGAGCCGTACAAAAACTCAACCCTTCACGCCTTCATCGAAGCCAATGGCGGCTATGCCAACCGCTCTGGCTTGCTCACGCAGCCTGCCGTACTCACGGGGTTGGCCGGATCCACGGACACCTCACCCATTCGCCGCGCCGTCTTCGTGCGCAGCAAGGTAACATGTGAGGCTTTCCCAGCTCCGCCAGACGACGCCGTGTCGGTAGAGTCGGCGTTGCCGTTGCCAGAGGATGCCACGCAACGCCAGCGCTCGGCCGCACGCGGTGAGGATGTGCGCTGCGCTGGGTGTCACAACTTGATCGATCCCTTGGGTTTCGGTTTCGAGAATTTCGACGAATTGGGGCGGTTTAGGGAAACCAACAAAGATGGCAGCGCGCTTGATGCCAGCGGAGAGTTCGTAGACCCCGTGTCGAAGGATCTGGCTGGCCCGTTCGCATCATTGCCAGAGCTTGGCGAACGCCTGGGACGCAGCCCCGCCGTAGCCGAGTGCATAAGCCGACAGTACTTTCGTTTCAACTACGGGCGTATGGAGGGTGAGCAAGACTCGTGCTCGATCAAGGGCATTGCACACAGGTTCAAGGCATCTGGCTTGGGACTGCGTGATCTTATCGTCTCGGTGGCCACGGCCGACGAGTTCCGTTTTCGCAAAGTGCAATAGCCGAGGAGTTCTTCATATGCACCACAAGAACATCAATAGACGAACCTTGATCCGAGGCACCGCAGGCGCTGTCCTGGGGCTGCCTTGGCTTGAACTAACGGCAGGGAAAGCACACGCACAAGCGGCACCCAAGCGGTTCGTCATCTATTTCAACGGCCAAGGCAATCTCGTAGACAAGTGGAAGCCCAAGGTAGCGTCAGGAGAGGCGTTGCCCACCAACCTTCCCCCAATGCTTTCGGCACTGGATGGGTACAAATCGAAGTTGAACTTGCTTCATCCCGTAGACAACGTGGTGGCGCCAACGATGCCTGGCAACGCACACAACAAGGCCGGCCGCTCAATCTTGTCATGCGCCGGTTTTACCAGCGGAGAAGGTTCGCCGGCCGCTGGCCCTTCTATCGATCAGTACATCAAGCAACAGTTGAACCTGAAAAGCTTGGAGCTGAAGATCAACGGCGATGGCGTTGGTGAATACCAAATGCTGTTTTCAGAACCAGGCAAAAGCGTTAGCGGCGAAGCCAATCCTCAGCGCGTGTTTGATCGCTTCTTCAAAGGCCTGCCGGCCACGGGCGGTGGTGCACCTGCGCCCGTTCCCCCTGCAACAGCGGCCGATCGCCTTCGTGCGAAAAACAAGGATCTGCTGTCTTTAACCAAAGAAAACTTCAGCACTCTGCGTGGAGCGCTTGGAAAAGAAGATCAGGAGCGTCTTGACACCCATGCCCAGCGCATTCAAGACCTCGAAAAGGAGCTTGGGAGCGGGAATGCGCCGTCCCCAACAGGCTCTGCCCCGGCCACCATGTGCTCGGCTCCCATGATTGTTAATGCGCTAAACGGGATTGAGGCTTATAGGTCGCAGGCCAGGAACGCTGCCATGGCAATGGCGTGCAACTTCGCCCAGATCGTGACCATTCAGGACACCGCGTATGGCGGTTTGCCATGGTTGCGTTTAAATGGCAAAGCAGGAAGCGACTGGCACGGGGCTGTGCACGACCGCCACCCTGTGGCAGAACTTGAAAAAGGCTTTGCGTGGTACGCGAGCGGGTTCAAAGAGATCCTAGATGCCATGGACGCCGTGCCCGAAGGTAACGGCACCATGTTGGATAACTCCCTGGTCATGTGGATAACTGAATACAGCTCGGGGGCTGCACACGACACTTTGGGCATCCCCGTGGTGCTGGCTGGGGGATTGGGTGGCGCGTTGAAAACGGACCGTTTCATTAGCTTTGCGCCAGGCACGTCTTCAACAAACCGCCTGTTCGTGACGATCATGAAGCTGTTTGGCATGCCGGATGACAGCTTTGGCGTTGGTTCACGCAACAGCGGAACTTTGCCCGGCATCGCCTAGCCGCAACCGAACATATTGAACACGGACCGTGCGTGGTCCTCGTCACGGTTCGATGTGCTTTGATTCGCTGCCCCAACATTCCATGTGGCACTTCGTTACGAAATGGAATTTACTGAGCGAATGCGGTTTGTCTCCTTCGTAATCGGTTCTTCCTTGTTGGCTGTGTCTCCTGCGCTGGCCGCACAGGAATTGGATCTGCGCGGAACAGCGCTGCCCCCCGATGCCGTATGGATGGATCAGCTTGATCTGCAGGCGATGAGCTCGGGGTTTGGCAGGGCGGTGTCGCGCGCTTCGGTGGTGGGAAATCCACTTGCAGTCGGCGGCGTATCTTACGCACACGGCGTGGGCACACATGCCGACAGCGAGATCACTTTCGACCTTGCCGGCGGCGCGAAAAGCTTCACGGCCGAGGTGGGGGTAGATGATGAACTGGATTGCCTGAAAGATATGGAAGCGCACTCCAAAGCTGCGGTTCGCTTCCGAGCGTTCGTTGACGGCAAGCTGGCCGCTGACAGTGGTGTTGTGAAATTTGGTCAGCCCGCAAAGCGACTTTCGGTGGATCTCACGGGCGCCAAACGCTTGCGCTTGGAGGTGAAGAAAGAAAAAGGAGCGCGCTTCAACCACATTGATTGGGCCGGCGCTATGTTCGTTATGGCGCCAGGGGCGGCGCCGCCCAAGGCCGTGGCAAGCAAAGACAATGCAGCGGCATCCACGGCGCCTGCGCTTGCGGCCGCAGATCGCGCTTTGCTTGAGGGCAAGGCACGGGAAGGAACCGTGTGGCTGGAATCCCTTGATCTAAAAAAGGCGAAATACATCTCGCCCGAGAAAATTCGTGGCGGCAAAACGCCCGCTGGCGCACCGCTTATGCTGGGCGGGGAATTTTACTCTCGCGGGATCGCTATGAATGGAGAAGCCGAGCTACACATTGATCTCGGCGGCCGTGCCCGGCGCTTTGTTAGCCGCGTGGGCATTGATGGCGGCCGTGACTGCGCGAAGGTGCTCAGTGGTGGTGCGGTTCGCGTAGAGCTTTGGGGCGATGGTCAACAACTGGTGTCATCACAAGTCATTCATGGGTACGACGCGCCTATTGAAGTGTCTGCGGATCTAACAGGCGTAAAGAAGCTGCTGTTGGTTTCCCGACTGGCCGATGGCCCGCTGGTTACCACCACATGGGCGGGCGCCGCGTTTGTGATGGCTCCGAAGGCAGCGCCACCGCAAACGTTCTCAGTTCCAGATCCGCCCCGCCCGGCCATCGCGCGCAGCCGTCCACACGAGCTGGGCATTCACGGCCCAACCATCGTTGGCGCCTCACCGGGCCGGCCCTTCTTGTTTCGCATTCCAGCAACCGGAAAAAGGCCGCTGAAATATGCCGTAGAAGGTTTGCCGGCGGGCTTGCAGCTTGATGCCGCCACTGGCGTCATTACAGGCCAAACCACCAAGCAGGGACGTCACAACGTTGTGTTGAAGGTGCAGGACGCCACGGGTGCGGAAACGCAACGGCCACTCATTTTGCAAATTGCTTTGCACAAGATTGCGCTAACGCCGCCGCTGGGATGGAACTCGTGGAACGTTTGGGGTTTGGACGTGGCGGATGACAAGATCAGGCGCGCGGCCGACGCACTTGTTTCCTCAGGCTTGGCGGATCACGGATTTGCCTACATAAACATCGACGATGCTTGGGAGGGCCAACGCAACGCCAAGGGCGAAATTCAAACCAACAGAAAGTTTCCTGATATGCGGGCGCTTTCCGACTACGTGCACGCAAAAGGCTTAAAACTCGGCATTTATTCGTCGCCTGGCCCCCTGACCTGTGGCCAATACGCAGGCAGCTACAAACACGAAGTTCAAGACGCCAAAACTTACGCCAAGTGGGGCGTGGATCTGCTCAAGTACGACTGGTGCTCCTATGGTTCTGTGGCCAAGGGCAGTGATCAGGCCTCGCTGATGAAGCCTTACCTTTTGATGAGTCGGGCGCTCAAGGCTTCCGGGCGCGACGTGGTTCACAGCATTTGCCAGTACGGCATGGGTGACGTGTGGAAGTGGGGGCGGCAAGCCGGCGGACATTATTGGCGCACCACAGGTGACATAGTTGACACCTGGGGCAGCGTAGAGACCATTGGTTTTTCTCAGGCCGACAAGGCATCGTTTGCCGGACCCGGTGGTTGGAACGATCCGGACATGCTCGTGCTTGGCAACGTAGGTTGGAGCGCCAATGTGCGTCCCACGCGTCTGACGCCGGCTGAACAGGTGAGCCACATGACGCTGTGGAGCCTGATTGCGTCTCCCCTGCTGCTGGGCAACGATCTCGAGCAGCTTGATGATTGGACGCTTGACCTTTTGACCAACGACGAGGTTTTGGATGTTAACCAAGATGCCCTTGGCAAGGCGGCGGCAAAAGTGTGGTCCGATGGGCCGCAGGAGATCTGGATGCGCCCCTTGGCTGACGGAACACACGCGCTGGGTGTGTTCAACCGCGGCCCGGTGAACAAGAAGGTCACGGTTGATCTGGCCTACTTGAAGTTGCAAGGCAAACAGCCGGTGCGAGATTTGTGGCAGCGAAAAGATCTGGGAAGCCATGAAGGCCAACTTGTGATGGAGGTTTTGCCTCATGGGGCCGCTTTGCTCAAAGTGGGTGCACCGACGCGCTAGGCGCGCTTTGCTGGCCACCCGTGAGGCCTTAAAAAAACTGCTGCGTACCGAAGCTTATGCCCAAGCCGCTTTGAGGATAAAGCGCATACGCCAAGTCAAACCGAATGCTGAGGCGAAACACTTTCGGCGAGATGATGCGGATGCCGCCTCCTGCGCTTGCAGCGGTGTTTCCTGCTGTCGTCCCAAGGACATCACGAGCTGTGGCCCCAACTCGGCCTACGTCTGCGAAAGCGGCGTGCTGCAGCACAATCCAAGACGTTTGGAGGCTAGGGATTCGATACTCAAGATTGCCATGCCAGAAGGCGCGGCCGCGGAATTGCCCATCGCCGAATCCACGTACGGATTCGAAGCCACCGAGAAAATTTTGGAAATGCAACAAGTTGGTCCCTGTGTATCCAAGCCGAAGTTGCAGACCAAGATTGGCGTTGTGCCGCAAGCGCCAGAACATGAGGTTTGTCATGTTGATGCGCCAAAATGCGTTTTGCGCGCCCCAGAGCTGTTGCGCGCGGTCGATCTCAAGCCGAGCCTCTTGTCCGCCCACCAAAAAGCGATCAAAGTCGAGGCGGCCCATACGTAAATATGTGCCCAGGAAAACCTGCCGCGTTCGCTGATACACGTCCAGGTTGTTGAGTTGGTTCAGCTCAAGCCGATCAGGGCCAAGGTTGGCTTCGGTCACATTGTCCCAGTTGGCGTCAACTCTGCTGCCAACGGCAAAATAGCGATGCAACTCCACGTCTGTGAAAACGTGCAGGCGGTTGCGGCGCAAGGTGAAGCCGCCCTGCAGGTCCCCTTCGAAAGCAAAAATGTCGCGATTGCGTGTTGTCAACCACCCATCGCCGCCAACGCGAAGGTATCGACTGAAAACCCGCGGCTCGCGAAACCACAGCACAGCAGAGTGCGCACCAGTTAAGTTTTCGTATTGGGCGCCCAGCTCAAAGTAATCGCCCAGCACATTGATGTCGTACAGGCCCAGGATGAACGACATTGTTCCCCCGCCTCCCGTCGCGCGGGCGAAGGGCAGCGTTGTCCAGCGCTCTTCGACTTCCAGCCGCAGAGTCGTATCGCGGTTTTCGCCGGGGACGATCGATCCCTCGACGCTGTTGAAGATCTGCAGATTGCGCAACCGCTGAACGGCCTCCAAAACTTGGGCCCGATCCACCGCTTGCCCGGGTTTGATGCGGATTTCTCGATGAACAACCTTTTGTGAGGTGCGCCCCAGCCCAACAATTGCAATCTTGTCGATAACAATGGGCCTTTCCTGCGCCACCAATTCAGCTTCGGTTTTGGGAGCAGCTTGGGTGGCCGTTGCCACCATCAGAAGGAAGGTAACGCTGAACAGATTTCCTGCCTTCAGGGCGAATGCTCCGTACATGCCGAAAGCTGGGTCTTGTCAGCAAGTCCAACGT
The DNA here is from genome assembly GCA_038257535.1 of Polyangia bacterium. Classification (GTDB taxonomy): domain Bacteria; phylum Myxococcota_A; class Polyangia; order Fen-1088; family Fen-1088; genus JAGTJU01. Next base: position 1,745 of record JBBSJE010000117.1, on the reverse strand, counting down.
TACAATGCAATTTGGCCTTGGGGATCTCCCCTCATGGGAGCCTCGCTTAAGTAGGGGCGATGAGTCGGCGAACCACCTTTCCGCACATGGAGGCGGTGTGCTGCTTGGAGCACCGAAGCTGGCCAGACCGTCGCCGTATGGCGCATCCGCCTCGAGCTTTCGTATAAAGGCTCTGCGACTCCTACGAGATCTGGGCGATAACCTTGTGCCAAAGCCCCCTGTAGAGCACCACACCGACCGAGGCGAGAGCCACGATATAGGCCACGAGCAGAATCACCCGCGCGCGCACGCCTGGATGATCTGCGGTGACCCTGTAAAGCAGAGCCCGCCCTATCGCCGTCATCCGTTTGAGTTTGGCTCCGGGTCGCGACTCCCTGCTTGGATCACCGCTGTCCACCGCCAAGCTGCTGGCACGCATGAACAGCGTTTGCTGAAGCTCTTTCGGTAGTTCGGAAAACGCCGCAGAAGCACCCTTGAAGTCGGGCCGCAGCGCTAGTGCTTCAATGGCGATCTTTCGACTCATAAAACTTCCCCATGCGAACAGGGCTGCAACGGCGACCAGCAGCCAATCCTGCGTCATTGCAAAGAACGTCATCAGCAAGAGTCCTGATCCGACGCTTGCCGCCGTTTCGGCGCGAGGCGACTTGGGAAACAGTAATAAGGAAACCAAGTTACCACCGTCAAGCGGGCTGAATGGCAGAAGGTTGAATCCGTTCAGGACCAAGAGCAGGCCAATTAGCGAAGCAAACCAAGGCTGCGCTTTCAGAGCGTCTGAAACCAACCACGGCAGCGCCCATGCCAACACAAGCCCCGGAATGGGCCCCGCCAGCAGGATAACACCACGTTTCCATGCAGCCACCCCATCGCCCCGCCCCGTCGTGAAGGCTCCCACGAATGGCAAAAAGAAAACGCGCAGATCGCGGTAGCCAAAGACCTTCATGGCCAGCGCATGCCCGAGCTCATGGAGAAGGAGCACGGCGCTGAACATGACCAGAGTCTGGACTCCGGAGCTCAGCGCGAAAAACGCCGCCACCGATACGAGCATCCAAAGTTTTGACGACTTTGCTGAAACTTTTTCATTCATGCCATGGGCGAAATCGTCGAATGAAACATCCGCCGACGCGGTGGGCGCATTTGGTGGCGGCACCAGCTGATCCGAAAGAACTTGTGCCCAGCGCCGGCGTTGCTGTTCATCGTCGATCCCCGCTGCAATAAAACGGCCTTCGCCTTCCGGTCCCTTCAACGACACCATGGAACCATCGAGCGTCGCACCGAAGGAGGCGTCACGCGCGAACGTCATGGTGGTGCCATCATCTGCGACGAAATGCACCCTTTGAGGCTCGATGTGAAGTACCCCCGCTGCCGCCTTCGCATCGCCCAAACTCAATGCTCGAACCTTACGCGTCACGCTCATGCTCAACTTGCCTCCTCGTCTCACCTAAGGGATCTGGTTTTGCCCGGTTGTTTGGCAGCCCACTTGCCCCGCGCAGCCTTTACCACCCCGGAGGCCTGTGGACTGCCCCATCTTGGAGCAAGCCGCCGACCCGTCCGTTGCGGGCGTTAGTGCCAGGATCATGGCGTGGGCGGCGACCAGAAGCGCTAGACCTCAATCAAGCGCAGTTTGAGACAGAAAGCTTTACAAAGGCCTGAAAAGCCGGGTATTTCGTTGGTTGCGAGACCAAAACAAAAAACCCAAAGAGCTTTTCAGGTGAAGAAAAACATACGACGAAAACTGGACGCGCGGA
>JBBSJE010000116.1:0-18093 GCA_038257535.1 Polyangia bacterium | reverse complement strand
GAAGCGCTGCATTCCTTCGACGTGCCTCGCACCATTGCCCCCGGCTCTAGCCCCTGTGCCTCGCGATGAGTCTGCGCACGTTCTTGGGTCTGCCAGACGAAAACGCGCCCGCGCCGGTCGCGGCCACAGGCGCCCTTGCGCGGCCCCAGGCGCCCGCGGCCACCGGCATCGGCCTTTACGGCAAACTTCCCAGCCAAGCGGATTTTGTGCGCATCAACGCCGGCGGCTTCGCCTCCGGAAAATTCGACCAATGGCTTGAAGACGGCGTAGGCAGCGTGATCACAGCGCGCGGCACACCTTCAGACGCGCTGGTCACATTCTTCGCCTACAGCCCGCATGCGCCCAATCCCTGCATGGGCTTGCTGGGCCCCAGCCGCGACAAGGTCGGTCGCCATTTTCCCGCAGCTCTGTTTGCGTACCTAGATCCTCAAATGACCGGTTTGTCAGCGTACGCCGGCGATGCCTTGGGGGCGTTTTTGTTCCACGCTCAAGCCATTGTGGCGGCACTGCCGCAAACGGAAGGCGCCCCCGCCCTCGACGCCTTGATCCTTCCTGACCTGCAATCCCAGAACACCGCGGCCCAGGACGCCAAACAGCAACTTGGCCAAACCAGCTTGCAGGAAACGTTGGATGTTGTGTTTGGCACGGCCGATCCACAGGCCCGTCAACAGGCCATTGCCACCTGCTTGGCCGCCTGCGCCACCGCAAAGGGACAGTTTCCCGACAAAGCGGCCATCACTTTGGAACTGCCCGCGGCCGACGATCGGGCGCGCGATTTTTGGCTGGCGTTGGTCACCACCGCCTTGGCCTGGCCTTCAGGCGCCCCTAGCTGGCTGTGGGACGACAGAGCCGATCGGCTGCTGTTGGCCCTGGGCCCGCCAAGTCCCAACCTCTTCGTGGCGCTGGCTTTGCCCGATTGGGTGGGTGCCCGGCATTGGGTCATTCGATCCCAAAGCCCCCAGAGCGGTCCCGTAGCCGCGCTTCAACTTAGCTTGCAGTCCGTTTTAGACACTGAAAGTTCAACCGTGAGCTCGCTCCTTGATGCGGTCGCGCAAAGCTAAGTGTCCACGCCCACCAAGCCTGTGGGATCGCCCCATACGCAGCGCAACGCAGACCAGCGCTTGACACCCATGTCACAATGCGGCTTAATTCCGCCCCGGGTGGGCAAAACGCCGTTTTCGCCTCCCCTCATCACTCCCGTCCCGTGGGCGTCAGGACCGCCATCGCACCACGAGCGCCAATTTTCACACAACACCGTTGGGGTGTCTGATAGCGTCCGGACTTAAAGAACGTGGCAAGCATCGACGTCGAATCACTGCTCCTTGAAGTCAGCACGGAAGAACCGTGCGGGCCCGATTTGGAATACGACGCAGAGATGCGCGAGTTGGAGCAAGCCGCGCAGGGCAAGCCCGAGCAGCAGATGGGCGACACCATTGTGGCCGCTGAACCCGCCGATTGGCGAGAGGTACGCAAGCGTGCGCTGGCACTGTTCGATCGCAGCAAAGATTTGCGGGTCGCTGGCTTTTTGGTGCGCGCCCTGCTGCATACCTCTGCGTTTCCGGGATTGTCAGACGGGCTCGGCTTGGTGCGCGGGTTGGTTGAACGATATTGGGAGCCCATGCATCCGCGGCTTGATCCTGATGATGGCAACGATCCCACCATGCGGGTCAACGTCTTCTTGGGCCTCTGTGATCAAGAAGACTTTCTTTTCCATGTCCGCAACACCCCATTGGTGAGCGCTCCGGCCTTGGGTCGGTTCAGTTTGCGAGACATTAGCTTGGCCACCGGCGAAGCCGCTCCCGGCGGCAGTGAAACTGCCCCCTCAATGGCCAGCATTGAAGGCGCGTTTTTGGAAGCCGATCTCGAGGGCCTCACGTTGACACAACAAAGCCTCGATGCGGCTTTGGAGCACCTACGTGGACTCGAAACCAGATTGGGTCAGCATGTGGGCTCCTCCATCGCCCCCAACCTCGATCCGCTGCGCCGCTTGATTTTCCAGGCTGCAAAGGTGGTGCGAGAGAAAGTGGCTGCGCGCACAGGGGCCGACGCCCCCAGCGGCAACGACACCGACACCCAAACCTTGGGGCTTCCTGCCAGCAGCTCCGGGGGGGGCGGAAAGTCGCTGTCCGGAGACATCCGCACGCGCGAAGATGTGGCCCGCGCGCTGGATAAGATCATCGAATATTACGCCCGAAGTGAACCTTCGAGCCCGCTGCCGATCTTGATTCGCCGGTGCAAGCGGCTTGTCACCGCTGGCTTTGAAGACATCATCAAAAACCTGATTCCCGATGGCGTCAACCAACTGGAAGTCATCAAAGGGCCCCAGGACGACAATTGAAAATCAGCAAACGTAAGTGTGAGGAACACAACTTACGCAATGAACTTGCCTCGGAAAGCACCGCGCTTGCCGCGGCTCCCAAACCCGAGTGAAGATTTGGAAAACAGGAGGTCTTGGTCGACATGAGCAGCCAAAAATTTATCGCCCGCAACCGCGCACCCCGCGTTCAAATTGAATACGATGTCGAGCTCTACGGAGCCCAAAAGAAGGTGCAATTGCCCTTCGTGATGGGCGTCATGGCCGATCTCTCAGGCAATCCTGCGGAGCCACTGGCGCCTGTCGCCGACCGCAAGTTCCTGGAAATCTCATCGGACAACTTTGATGACCGGCTCAAAGCCATGAAGCCGCGTGCGGCTTTCTCGGTGCCCAACTCGCTCACCGGAGAAGGCAACCTCAGCGTCGACATCACGTTCGACAGCATGGATGACTTCAGCCCTGCGGCGGTTGCCCGCAAAGTCGATTCGCTCAACAAGCTGCTGCAAGCGCGCACGCAGTTGAAGAATCTCATCACCTATATGGATGGGAAAACCGGCGCCGAAGATTTGATTTCCAAGGTGCTTCAGGATCCCACCCTGTTGCAAAGCCTGGCGTCAGCCCCCAAACCCGCCGATGGCACCGCGCCGTCTGAGGAGAAGTAAGTCATGCCCGAAGCACAAGAACAAGGTCAAGCCGCCCAAGGCGTCGCCGCTGAGGCCAGCGAATTCTCTTCGCTATTGAGCAAGGAATTTCGCCCCAAGTCCGACCGGGCGAAAGAGGAAGTTGAAAACGCCGTTCGCACCTTGGCTGAACAGGCGCTGTCGAGCACGCAGCTGATCTCTAGCGACGTGGTGGCCAGCATCGAGGCCATGATCGCTTCGATCGACCGCAAGCTCACCCAGCAGGTGAACTTGATCATGCACAACGAAGAATTCCAGAAACTGGAAAGTGCATGGCGCGGCCTTCATCACTTGGTCAACAACACCGAATCTGACGAGATGTTGAAGATCCGCGTGATGAACATCTCGAAGAAGGATCTTCACAAGACGCTCAAGAAGTACAAAGGCGCCGCTTGGGACCAAAGCCCCATCTTCAAGAAGGCTTACGAAGAAGAATACGGTCAGTTTGGTGGCCAGCCCTTTGGTTGCCTGGTGGGCGATTATTACTTCGATCACAGCCCGCCGGACGTGGAATTGCTCGCAGAAATCGGCAAAATCTCTGCGGCCACACACGCACCGTTCATCTCGGCCACCGATCCTCGCGTGCTGCAAATGGACAACTGGAGCGAGTTGTCCAACCCGCGCGACCTCACGAAGATCTTCGACGTGCCGGAATACGCTGCGTGGAAGTCGTTGCGCGAATCTGACGACTCCAAGTACATCGGCTTGTGCATGCCGCGGTTCCTGGGCCGCCACCCCTACGGCGCCAAATCGGCCCCCGTTGAGGAATTCGACTTCGAGGAAGACACCTCGGGCGCCGACACCAGCAAATACTGCTGGGTCAACGCCGCCTACGCCATGGCCACGAACATCAACCGTTCGTTCAAGCTCTACGGCTGGTGCTCGCGCATCCGCGGCATCGAGTCGGGTGGCTCAGTGGAAAACCTGCCCACCCACACCTTCCCCACCGACGATGGCGGGCAAGACATGAAGTGCCCCACGGAAATTGCGATCAGCGACCGCCGGGAAGCCGAGTTGGCCAGAAATGGCTTCATGCCCTTGATTCACAAGAAGAATTCCGACTTCGCCGCCTTCATTGGCGCCCAGTCGTTGCACAAGCCAGCGGTTTACGACGACCCCGACGCCACCGCGAACGCCAACCTGGCGGCACGCCTGCCGTACTTGTTCGCCACGTGCCGGTTTGCCCACTACCTCAAGTGCATCGCGCGCGACAAGGTGGGATCGTTCAAGGAAAAGGACGAAATGCAACGCTGGTTGCAGGACTGGATCATGCAGTACGTCGACGGCGATCCGGCCCACTCCAGCGAAACCACCAAGGCGCAAAAGCCTTTGGCGGCCGCCGAAGTGGTGGTGGAAGAGGTGGAAGGCAACCCCGGCTACTACACCTCGAAGTTCTTCTTGCGCCCCCACTACCAACTTGAAGGCCTCACGGTTTCATTGCGGCTTGTCTCCAAGCTGCCTTCGGCCAAGAGCGCCTAACCTGGCCCAAAACGCCGCGCGGCAGCGGCCGAAAACCACGCTGCCGCGTTATTTTTCTCTCGCCGTCACTTTTTCAGCAACTTCGTCAGACCGCGGCCGATAACTCTACAAATCACGCGACTCACTGACCCCAGCGAACACAAACAAGGAGCATCACATGGCCGTCGATATGTTCATTAAGATCGATGATATTAAGGGCGAATCCACTGACGACAAACACAAAGACACCATCGACGTTCTATCGTGGAGCTGGGGTATGTCGCAATCCGGCAGCACCCACATGGGTGGCGGCAGCGGCGCCGGCAAAGTCAACGTGCAGGACATCTCGTTCACCAAGTACGTCGACAAGTCGTCCCCCAACCTGCTGCGCGCCTGCTGCAAGGGCGCTCACTTCAAGCAAGCTGTGCTCACGGTTCGTAAGGCCGGTGGCAAGCAGCTCGAATACATCAAAATCACCATGAGCGACCTCATTGTGACCTCGGTGTCCACGGGCGGCAGCGGCGGTGAAGATCGCTTGACGGAAAACGTCACGCTGAACTTCGGCAAGTTCAAATTTGAATACGCCCCGCAAAAGCCCGACGGATCCGGCGACGCCGCGATCCCCGTGGTGTACAACATCGCGCAAAACAAAGAAGAATAGTCGCTGGTGCCCGAGTGCCCCAGACGTCTGGGGCCTGGGTTATTTACAGCAAGACGAAGACCGGGGGCAGTTTGCCCTATCGGTCTTCCTCCATTTGGAACAAAGGTTATCCCACATGCTCGCAGCAGCTGAGACACTTCGCTCAGGCAACCCCGAAGAAGCGCTGGCGCAACTTCAGGAACAGGTGCGCAAAAACCCGGCCAACAGCCAATACAGAACGTTTCTGTTTCAGCTACTGGCGGTGCTAGGGCAGTGGGATCGGGCGCTCAACCAGCTCAAAGTGCTGGGCGACATGGACGCTGCCACCTTGGCGATGGTGGCCACCTACCGCGACGCGGTTCATTGTGAGGCCTTCCGTAAAGACGTGCTGGCCGGACGCCGCACACCGCTGGTGATGGGCGACCCTGAGCCCTGGATGGCGTTGCTTTTTGAAGCGCTTCGCTTAGGTGGAGACGGGCAGTGGGAAAAAGCCGCCGAGATTCGCGGCCAAGCCCTCGAACAAGCCCCCGCAACGCCGGGCAAAATTAACGGGGAACCTTTCGCTTGGATCGCCGACGGCGACACCCGCATCGGCCCGATGCTCGAAGCCGTTGTGGCTGGGAAGTACTATTGGATTCCCTTTTCCCGCATCCGCTCGCTCACGATAGAAGCCCCTTCCGACTTGCGCGATCTGGTGTGGACCGCAGCGCAGGTGACGTTTGCAAACGACGGCGAAACGATCGCACTCATACCCACGCGCTACGCAGGTTCAGAAAACGCTTCCGAGGGCCGCGTGAAGCTGGCGCGGGTCACCGAATGGCAGGAACAGCCTGGCGGCACATATCTTGGCCTGGGCCAGCGCTTGTTGGCCACAGACCAGGCCGAATACGGCTTGCTCGACATCCGCAGCATTGAGGTTGGGGCCTAAAGCCGCACGCCATGGCCGAGCTTACGCCCAAGGAAAGGCTTCAGCCTTCCCTGCTTGACCGCCTCACCGACGACGAGCCGGACCGGCGGGTCGAGGCGCGCGAGCGGCGCGTGTTGTCACCAGTGCAGCTTCGTGATTGCGTTCGCCGCGATTTGGCTTGGCTGCTCAACACCACACATCTACAAACCACAACAGACCTCGCAGATTACCCTCAAGTCGCCGCCTCGGTTTTGAACTACGGGGTGATCGACCTGGCCGGAAAACCTTTGTCCAGCATCAACACAGCCCAACTGGAAAAGCTGGTCCGTGACGCCATTTGGCAGTTTGAGCCGCGGCTCATTCGCGATTCGGTGCAGGTGAAAATGGATGAGCGCAAAACCGGCCACAACGCTCTGTCATTCGTGATCGAAGCCCAACTTTGGGCGCAACCTCTACCCCTGCAGTTGTTCCTGCGCACCGAGGTTGATCTTGAAAGTGGCGAAGTCAAAGTGGGCGACAAGGACGCCCCCGCGGAGTAGCCATGGACCCTCGCCTGCTTCGCCAATACAACCGCGAGCTGCAACACGTTCGCGAAATGGGAGGCGAATTTGCGGCCGCCTTCCCAAAAATCGCTGGCCGGCTGGGCCTCGACACTTTCGAGTGCAGTGATCCGTACGTCGAACGCTTGCTGGAAGCCTTTGCTTTCTTGGCCGCACGGGTGCAGCTGCGCATCGACGCTGAATTCCCGCGCTTTACCCAACACCTGTTGGAAATGGTGTACCCGCACTATTTGGCGCCCACCCCTTCCATGTTGGTGGCCGAAATTCTTCCCAACCACGGCGAAGGCGCCCTGATGGGTGGTTTCAAAGTCGCCCGCGGCACCAGTTTCCGTAGCCGCAGCACCCGCGACGAACCCACTCCCTGCCATTACCTTACCGGCCAAGACCTTACCTTGTGGCCCATCACTCTGCAGGAAGTGGAATACAGCGGCTTTCTGGGCGGCCTTTCAGGTCTGCATTCGTCTGTCATAGGCAACGCCAAAGCGATCTTGCGCGTGCGCCTGCGCACCACCGGCAACGCTCGTTTTCGCGACCTGAAGCTCGACCACTTGCCCGTGTTCATCAAGGGTGGCGGCGAATTGGGCATGCGCATCTACGAGCAATTGATGTCGCGGGTGACCGCCGTGGTGGTTTCGCCCACGGGCCGCAGCCCCGCTTGGCGCGAAGTGCTCACCGACGATCCGATCGTGCCCGTAGGTTTTTCTGATTCGGAAGCGCTGCTGCCTTACGGCAACCGCTCGTTTCAAGGCTATCGCCTGCTGCAGGAATACTTCGCGTTTCCAGCCCGTTTCCAATTCTTTGCTTTCTCCGGTCTGCGGCAAGCGCTGCAGAAAGCCGAAACCGATGAAATGGACCTGCAAATCGTGCTTAACCAGCGCGACGACGCCTTGGAGGGCATCGTAGACAAGTCGCGGTTGGCCTTGTTCTGCGTTCCCGCCATCAATCTGTTTGAGCAAAAGGCCGATCGCATTCACCTCAGCGACGCCGACAACCAGTTTCACGTGGTGCCCGATCGCACCCGCCCTTACGATTTTGAGGTGCACTCGGTCACCGACGTTTTGGGTTACGGCGCGAGTGTCACGGAAAAACGACGGTTCTTGCCGCTATACGCGCCACTGGAAAGCCGTGAGGCACCAACCGAGGCCGCTTACTTCACGCTCGAACGCCAGCCCCGCCTGCTTTCAGAGAAACAACGTGCGCAAGGCCCGCGATCGAAGTACGTGGGCAGCGAAGTGTTCCTGTCGCTGGTTGACGCCAAAGAGGGGCCTTACAAGTCAGATCTCAAACAGTTGGCGCTTGACGTTTTGGTCACCAACCGCGACCTGCCCCTGCACATGCCGCTCGGCCAGGGCGAGTCTGATTTCATCTTGGAATCTGGCGCGCCCGTGTCAGCGGTTAAATGCGCCGCTGGCCCCACGCCGCCTCGTGAGTCACACGCCCACGGCGACACCGCGTGGAGGCTCATTAGCCACCTGTCCTTCAACTACCTCTCGCTGGTGCACGCCGACGCCTCGCAAGGGGCCAGCGTTATGCGCGAATTGCTGAGGCTTTATGGCGACTTCGCCGACAACAGCGTGCGCAAGCAGATCGAAGGCGTGCGGGGGCTCAGCGCCGAGGCCATCACCCGCCGCCTGCCGTTGGCAGGCCCCACCGTGTTCGGCCGTGGCATGGAGATGCGCCTCACGCTTGATGAATCGGCCTTTGAGGGCTCGGGCACCTTCTTGCTGGGCCAAGTTCTGGCGCGGTTCTTCGCGCGATTTGTCTCGATGAATTCGTTCACAGAAACGGTGCTTTCTACGCCGCAACGGGGAGAGGTTACGCGATGGCCAGTGACGCTGGGATTGCGCCCCCTGCTGTAGACGTTTCGGCAAGTGATCGCTTGGCGGACCTGCAAAGCCGCACAAGCGAATACGATTTTTTTGCAGCGCTTCGCCGGCTTGAGTGCATGTATCGGGAGCTGCCCAAGCTAGGCACTGCGCCCCGGCCCATGGATGAACCCTTGCGCATCGGCCAAGAGCCCAGCATGGGCTTTGCGCCTTCGCCTCTGCATAGCTTCACGCCTCCCCAAGGCGGCAAGCCGGCACGGCTGTCGGTGCTGTTCCAAGGCTTCTTTGGTCCCAACGGGCCCTTGCCCCTGCACCTCACGGAATACGCACGTGAGCGCAAACGCAACGCCAACGATTCCACCTTATCGAGCTTTGCGGACGTATTTCACCACCGCCTGTTGTTGCTGTTTTATCGCGCCTGGGCGCAAGCGCAGCCGGCCGTTAGCCACGATCGTCCCGAAAGCGATCGTTTTGCCACTTATCTGGGTGCCCTGTTTGGTGGAGCGCCCGTGTCGCTGCACAAACAAGGCCTCGACATTCGCACCCGGGTGTTCTTCGCGGGGCATTTCTCGGGGCAAACCAAGAATCCAGACAGCTTGGCGGCTTTGCTTACCGAAGCGCTGGGCGTCACGGCCAAGATCGAGGAGTTTGTCGGCGAATGGGTGTCGCTGCCGCCCGAGGCACGCTGGCGCTTGGGGCATTCGAAACAATCTGGCTTTTTGGGCCAAAGCGCCACCTTGGGTGGCCGCGCTTGGATGGTGCAGCACAAATTCCGCGTGGCCTTGGGCCCTCTAGAACCTGGCGCCCAGCGTGCGTTTTTGCCGGGCAGCCCTGGTTTGGCCCGCGTCAACGATTTGGTGTCCAGCTTCGTGGGCGATGAGCTTCGCTGGGATCTCAAATTGAAGCTGAAACAGGCCGAAGCCACCTATCTTGGCCGCACAGGCAACCTCGGGTGGAGCGCGTTTTTGTCCCAAGCCTCAGAGTCAGGCGACAACGCCTTGGTGCTTGAACCTCAACGGCAAGCTTCAACCGCCTCGCACATGGGCGTATAACAGCGCCAGGGTTAACACAACAACGGGAGAGTGTGATGTCAGAAATCAGCCGAGTTTCCCTTTTCGGAAAGCTCAACAGTCTTGGCTACCGGGCCATCGAGAGCGCCACGGTGTTTTGCAAAATGCGGGGCAACCCTTACGTCGAGTTGGTGCACTGGTTTCACCAGATCTTGCAGCTGCCAGATTCCGACCTTCACCGGATCATTCGCAGCTTTCAATTGAATCCCTCGCGTTTGGCGGCGGACTTCACCGAAGCTCTCGACAAGTTGCCGCGGGGGGCGTCATCGATTTCAGATCTGTCGTCACACCTTGAAGACGCTGTGGAACGCGCATGGGTCTACGGCAGTTTGATGTTCAAAGAATCGCAGGTGCGCACAGGCCATTTGGTGGTGGGCATACTGAAAACGCCCAGCCTGCGCAATTCGCTGCTGGGTATCTCGAAAGAGTTCGAGAAGGTCAAGCTTGAGCAGCTCACCGACAAATTTGACGAGATCGTGAGCGCCTCGCCTGAAGCCAGCATGGGCGCGCAAGATGGCAGCCAGATGGGTGGCGGCGCGGCCCCCGGCGAAGCCAGCGGTGCCATTGCGCCCGCGCAGATGGGCAAGCAAGAGGCGCTCAAGCGCTTCGCCGTAGATCTGACGGACCGGGCGCGCAAGGGCGAGCTCGACCCCGTTCTGGGCCGCGATGAAGAAATTCGGCAGATCGTCGACATCCTGATGCGCCGCCGCCAAAACAACCCCATTCTCACCGGTGAAGCTGGCGTAGGCAAAACCGCCGTGGTTGAAGGGTTTGCGTTGCGCATAGCCCGCGGCGATGTTCCTCCGCAGCTCAAAGATGTGTCGTTGTTCTCCCTCGACATAGGGCTTTTGCAAGCGGGCGCCAGCATGAAGGGCGAGTTTGAGAATCGCTTGCGGCAAGTGATCGATGAAGTTCAATCGTCGCCCAAGCCCATCATCATGTTCATTGATGAAGCGCATACGCTGATTGGCGCTGGCGGCGCGGCAGGCACCGGCGATGCCGCGAATCTGCTCAAGCCCGCATTGGCACGCGGCAAGCTGCGCACCGTGGCCGCCACCACGTGGGCGGAATACAAAAAGCACATCGAAAAAGATCCGGCACTCACCCGCCGCTTCCAGGTGGTTCAGGTGCACGAGCCCTCGGAAGACAAAGCGCTGTTGATGATGCGCGGCGTGGCTTCCACCTTGGAAAATCACCACAAGGTGCAGGTCTTGGACGAAGCGTTGGAAGCTTCGGTCAAGCTCTCCCACCGCTACATTCCGTCGCGTCAGCTTCCTGATAAATCTGTGAGCCTGCTTGATACGGCGTGCGCCCGTGTGGCCGTGAGCCAGCACGCCGTGCCTGCTGAGGTGGAAGATTCCCGCCGCCGCATTGAGGCCTTGACGACCGAGCTCGAAATCATTGCGCGCGAAAAGGCGATTGGCGTCGACACCGAAAAGCGCAACACCGCGGCCCACGCAAGCATGGAGGGTGAGAAGCAACGCCTTGGTGCTCTCGAAGCACGATGGGAGTCTGAAAAGGGTCTTGTTGAACAGATCTTGGTGATTCGCCAAACCTTGCGCGGCGAAAAGGGCAAGGTCGAAGGCACCGCCAGCCCGCTTGAAGCCAGCGCGGATGCGAAGGCGTCGGCACTAGCGGCCGCGGGACCTGATGGCGCGGAACGCGCGGTCCTGCTCACAAAACTACAGGGCTTGTTGGAGCAATTGGCCACACTGCAAGGTGATCAGCCGTTGATCTTGCCGTCGGTTGACGCGCAGGCGGTGGCTTCGGTGGTGGCCGATTGGACGGGGATCCCGGTGGGCCGCATGGTGAAGAACGAAGTGGAGGCGGTGCTGAAACTGGCCGAGACGCTTAACCAACGGGTCATAGGGCAACGCCACGGCTTGGAGATGATCTCTCGCCGTATCCAAACCTCACGCGCGGGGCTTGAGAATCCAAACAAACCCATTGGCGTGTTTATGCTGGTGGGGCCTTCGGGCGTGGGCAAAACCGAAACCGCGCTTGCGTTGGCGGAATCCCTTTATGGCGGTGAACAGAATCTGATCACCATCAACATGAGCGAATTCCAAGAAGCGCACACGGTGTCTACGCTCAAAGGCGCCCCTCCCGGCTACGTGGGCTACGGCGAAGGTGGCGTGCTGACAGAAGCTGTTCGGCGCCGCCCCTACAGCGTGGTGTTGTTGGACGAAGTGGAAAAAGCCCACCCTGACGTGCACGAGATCTTCTTCCAGGTGTTCGACAAGGGCTGGATGGAAGATGGTGAAGGCCGGCTCATCGACTTCAAGAACACGCTGATCTTGCTCACTTCAAACGTGGGCAGCGATTTGATCATGAACCTCTGCAAAGATCCCGAAACCATGCCCGACGCTGACGGCATGGCGCAGGCGTTGCGAGAGCCGCTCTTGAAGGTGTTCCCCGCCGCGCTGCTGGGCCGCATTGTCACCATCCCCTACTACCCGCTGAGCGACGAAATGATGGGCGCCATCATTCGCCTTCAACTGGGCCGTATTCAAAAGCGCGTGGGCGCCAATCACGGCGTTCCCTTTACCTACGAAGACAACGTGGTGAAGCTTATCAGCAGCCGCTGCACGGAACTGGAAAGCGGTGGCCGCATGATCGACGCCATCGTCACCAACTCGATGCTGCCCCGGATAAGCCAGGAAATCCTCACCCGCATGATGGAGGGTCGCAACGTCGCCAAGATCCATATCTCGGTCGCCGACAGCGATTTTCACTACGACTTCGACTGAGCCCGCAGATCGCAGACAGCCAACAAGCGAACCTGGACCCCAGCCTCGGTCGGCGAGAACACGATGTCGTGTGACGCCAGCCGTTGGCAGGGGTCCGTCGTGTCAGCGGTTAACTCAAGTCCTTTAAACCCGAAGGTTGTCGCGAATCCCGGCATTGCGTTTACGTTGCCCCACGCCTTCAGTTATACGGACCGGCGCCGATGCTGACATCGCCCCAACCCCATGAAACACCTCGCAAAGCCGGCCTGTCACGCTAGATTCTTCAAGCTGGCTTTGCTCGTGCTGGGGGTAATCACGGGCTTTGGCGCAACGGCCAATGCCGCCGCACCCTCGGAAGGTTTCCCGACCTTGCGCGTGGATGTTGGCATTTTGGCGCCCAGAGGCCTCGGAATGAAAACATGGGGCTACGGGGGCAGCGTCGAGCCAAAGCTTATGCTTACGAATGCCGCTGCTGTGGGCCTGCGTCTTGAGGGGGCTTTCCACACGGGCGGCTCGGTTAGCGATGGTAAGGCTGATGTCTCAACCTTTCCGACGCCGAAAGGTTGCGCATGAGCCTTGTCGGCATTCAGAGAAATGACTACTGAAGGCGTACCCTGGCCACGTGTGAGCGCGGAAATGGCACAGGCTTGGAGCCAGGAACTGACGGGACCATTTGCCCTGCACGCGCAACGGCTGTTGCAAAGCGAGGGGACACCCGCCGATCTGCTTGTGCTACTGCCATTGTGGGCGCAATGGCCGAAAGCGGATCAGGCCTGGCTGTTAATTTTGGGGCGCTGAATTGTTTAAGGGAAGCGAAGTTCCTGCCCCGGTTCGTGCCATATTGACTGAGGCGCTGGACAGTGGCGACAAAGACCTGCGCCTCGCCGCGCTGGGCTGGTACAGTTTGCAAGGCGCAGACCTGCCCGTGGATGCATTGCATTGCCTTGCGCGTGATCCCGACGCCCAGCTGCGCCACGCTGCGCTTTGGGCTATGCCTATCGACTCCGTGGATTGGTGGCAAATCGCCAAAGGGGATGCGAACGCCGATGTGCGTGCCCTTGCCATTGAACGTGCTGTGAGCCGCGCTGGATCCGCAAAGGGCCTGCGACCTTTGACCGAGCTTGTTGAAGACGCCGATTGGCAGGTTCGGGCGGCCATCGTGCGAGCCCTCGATGCCGTTGGTTCCGACGCTTGCGAAACCGCCTTTGGTTGGCTTGGAAGCAACAAAAGCGCCGGTGCGTGCTAGCGGGCTGCAGTTTCTGCTCGACCAACGTCAGGAGCACCGGCTGATCGAAGATTTGATGGGCTAATCCGCGGCGCGACGCCGTCGTCGCACAGTTAGCTACGAAATTACCGCCTCAGCGCCGTTCACAGACCACCACTGTGCGCTTTGATAGCTGCAAAGGATCGAAGAACAATTCAGCGCTCGACACCCGGCAAAGGGTGGGAGGCGTTTCCGTTACCAGGTAGGTGTCATCCAAAACCCACCAAGGCTTGCCATTGTTGGGCGTGACCGCGCCCCTGAGCGGGACCTGTGGATACAACTGGTAGTAGTTGAACCCGGGGCCGGCGTCGATTTGGCGGGCGGGGATCCCGGCGGCCATCAGGGCGGCGCCGCCGTGCCATAGCGCGCGGGAGTGGCGCATCTCTGGATAGCCGTTTCCTAAGCCCAGCAGGACCACCAGCGCGGCCAGTGCGGTGGCCATCCTTCCGATGGGCACGCGCGAGGCACCAGTCACAAGGAGCAACAGCCCTGGGGTCTGAAGCGCCAGCAGATAGCGATCGAAGTAGGTGGGCAGGAAGATCAGCAGCGCCAGGAAGATCGCGAAGCACAGGCCAACAAGAGTAAGGCTCAGCTGGCTGACGTCCCGGCTGCCCTCAACAACCCGCGCTTCCGTGCCTGCTGAAGACGCGTCGATGCCGGCCCTGGCCCCGAGGCGCAGCGTACGCAAGACCAGGAGCCCAACCGCCATCGCGAGCCCCATGACCAGCAGAAGCCCCAGGCGCAGTTCGCGGTATAGCTCGGGAAGGCGCGCGGTCCACCGGCCGGGCGTGCCTGCGCCACCCCGACGATTCTGGATGAAGTGGATCACCCATTCGCCGGCCGCAACCGCCAACGGCTGGGCGAGGTTTGTAAGCAGGAGAAGGCCCAACACCGCCGCAACGAACAGCAGGATGCGGAGCGCACACTGGGCACCGCGAACCTGATGCTTGGCGGCCCAGCCTCGGATGACCTTGCCAACCCAGCCCGTCATACGTGCCAGGATAAAGCCCGCGCCCAATGCCGAACCCGCTGTCAGCGCGATCTGCCAGGCGAGGCCCCCGGGGGCGAAGGTGTTCGGAAGATACGGCATGGCCCGTTGCCAACGATGATGTTCAGGCGCGAAGGCTGCGACGAGCGCCGCGACGACGCCGACAGCACCTACGTGGAGGAGGCTTCGTCGGCGGCCACGTGCATCGGTCGCCAAGAAGGCCGGCAGCACGATGGGCAGAAAGAACAGCCCGCCGTACATCAGCGCGAAGAAAGGGATAGCCGCCACGGACCACACGATCCTGGGCACATTGACCAGTTCTAAAGATGTGGTCTTGAACGCGGTCGGCACACCATTAACGTTGACCAGCCACCAGGAATACCCAACGAGCGCGACGGCCGCGGGCGCAACCGCTGCCACCATCAACCCAATCCGCCGCCGCATGCGCAGCTCGTGCCATGGAAGCAGCCACAGCAGTGCGGCGGCCACCGCAACCAGAAACGCATACTGCCGGACCAGCGTGGCGGCTGCGGCGACCACCGCCCCTGCCAAGGTCCACGCAACGGACCTGAGCCGGACGCCGCGTTCAAAAAGGAAAAGCGCCATCGTGGCCAGCGAAACGAAGACGGCGTCGGTGTTGAAGGGGTGCGCGGCCGTGACCGCCAACATCAGGGGGTTGAACAGGTAGAGCGCCAGGGCCAGCGGCGCCATCGGCCCCCTGGCATGCAACTGCCGGCAGAGCGCCAAAAAGCAAAGCGCACCCACAAAGTTGATCACCAGCGCCGAAGCCGCGAGCACCGGAAACGAAAAGCCCGCAACCTTCGTGAACAGACCTGCCCACAGGACCTGGAACACGATGCTGGCAGTGGACCAGTCCGGTACAACCAGCCGCCCAGTGGTGTGCAAGATCTCAACTGCCTTTGCGTACACGGCGGCATCTCCACCCACCGTGTTGCCCGCCATGGTCACAAAGCCGAGGTGAACGATCGCCCACAAGCCCAAGATTCCAGCCGCCGCCCAGCTGGACCTTGTTGTCGTCTGGCCCGTCCCCGTCGCTGTGTCCTCGTCTACCACTGCAACTCGTGTTAACCGAGTCAAGCGGTGTCGGTCAAGACTGCAGATCGTGCCTCTGCCGCGCGTTCGCGACGAAGGTCTCTAGGTTGCGTCGGACAAGCTTGCGCGGCGAGTATTGTAAGACTTGCGCTCGGCCAAAAACTGATCGTACTCGCGGATATAGTCTTCAGGCTCATAAGGACGGGAAGCGAAAACCAACAGAAGCGCGTCTTTGGTGTACTTGTACTGTGTGCCCCACACCATAGGCGGCAAATGCAGACCCATGGTACGGGTGTCGAGAATGATCTCCTGCCGCTGGCTGCCGTCGTCGCACACAACCGAGACGGAACCTTGCACACACACGAGCAGCTGCGCGCATTGGCGATGCGCATGTTCACCACGCACTTCCTTGGAGGGCACGTCGAAAACAAGAAAGCAACGAGCGGGGGTGAAAGGCAACCCTTGACCAAGTTCGCGCGCGATGAGATTGCCGCGCAAATCCTGAATCAATGGGACGGGTAGCACCTCAACACCTTCCACCATCATCTTCGGCCTTTCGCCTGCGACGGTCGGCGTTGGCAGGGCTCCCTTAGATTGAGGCGCCGATACATAACGATGCAGACGCGCCGGGTTTCCCATCACCACAGCGAATGGGGGCACCGAGCGAGTGACCACCGATCCAGCGCCCACCATCGCTCCAGCGCCAATGGTGACGCCAGGCAGGATGGTGGCATTCGCGCCAATAGAGGCGCCCTTGCGTACCCAGGTGTCGGGGTAGCGGTCTAGGTGCTGTCGGCTGCGAGGGAAAGGGTCATTGGTGAAGGTAACATTGGGGCCAATGAAGACATCGTCTTCAATGTGCACACCATCCCACAGCTGAACGCCACACTTCACAGTGACCCTGTCGCCAACGCTAACCTTGTTTTCAATAAAAACGTGACCGCAGATGTTGCAATCGCGACCGATGATCGCGCCGGGAAGGATATGAGCAAATGCCCAAACGCGCGTGCCCTCACCTATCTGTGTGCTTTCAACGATTGCCTGGACGTGTTTGAACACCGTCATCGGCCACCTCCGGATTGCAGGCCTTTTCGCAAGCGAATTCGATTCTTGAAGCCACCATGTAGTTCGGCCGTTGTTTGGTGTTTTCTAAGGTTCGCCACACGTACCCGCCGATGATTCCCAAACCTAAACAATTGAGCGCGCCAAAAAACACAATCAACAGGGCGGTGGCGGCGTAGCCCGCCACCGGAATGGCGCCGCTAAGTTTCGCACCCAAAATGATTGCCCCGCCAATAAGGCTGGTCATGGTGCCGAGCAAGCCAATGCGAAAAAGCAGGCGTACTGGTAGATCTGTGAAGTTAAAAACGCTGTCGGATAGGTAGCGCAGTTTCTTTGTAAAGGTCCACGCCGAGCGCCCCGCTTGCCGAGCACGCCTGTCATAAGGGATGAATTGGCGGCGGAAGCCCACCCAGAACAAGAGTCCAACCAGCGAGCTGTTTGATTCCCGCAGGGTCAAAATCTCGTCGCGCACCTGACGAGAGCAGCCGAACACATCGACGCCCCCCTTGGGAAGATCGCGCTGCACCCAACCACGGTAAAAGGACCAAAATATTGCGGACGCTGCTCGGGAGAATAGGGGATCATCGCGTCGCGCACGGGTGCCAATAACAATGTCGGCGCTATCGGATCGCAGGTGACGATCAAATTCGACAATGAGTTCGGGTGGCTCTTGTAGATCGGCGGCCAGCACCGCGAATCGATCACCCGTGGCCGCGGCCAATCCAGCTCTTATGGCCGCAAACGAGCCGAAGTTGCGCGACAGCAGAAGAAGTTGCGAGCGAAACGTTTGCCGGCGCAGGCCCCAGCGCAGTTGGTCGTAGGAATCGTCTGGGCTGCCATCAACCACGAATACCACTTCGAGTTCCCCGCGCAGCTGGTTGGCCAGAAGGCCCAGCGCCGTCAACAATGCAGGAATGTTCTCGGCGTTCTTATATACCGGAACGACAACAGACATCATGATGTTGGCCACTGATTGACGGTGTCGATCACACGATCAATCTCCGCATCGGTTAAGAAGGGATGTATCGGCAAGGACACCTCAGAGTTGGCGATGAGGTGCGCTTGGGCAATATCTCCTAGCACCTCGAACGGCTGGCCGCGCAGAGCTTCTTGGTCGGGGATGAGGCGTGGATAATGAATGGCCGTTTGAATACCCGCCTGCCGCAGATGTTCTTGAAAAACTTCCCGGCGCCCCGGTGAAACCAACACTGGAAAGAGATGCCAAACAGGCTGAGATCCGGCCGGCACCGTCAACAGCTGCACCTGTTGACGAGACAGTCGCGCCCTATATCGCTCCGCAATCTCTTTGCGACGAAGGGTCCAGGCGGCAAGTTTGGGCAAAAGGGCCGAATGCAGAACGGCCGCGTGCAGTTCGTCGAGGCGGCTATTTAGCCCCAACTCGTCATGAACATACCGCTCTGACTGACCATAGTTTCGTAGCGACATACATACGCGGCGCAGGCTTTCATCATCGGTGGTGATGGCTCCCCCATCCCCTATCGCCCCGAGGTTTTTGGTGGGATAAAAACTCAAGGCCGCCAG
>JBBSJE010000115.1:0-18110 GCA_038257535.1 Polyangia bacterium | reverse complement strand
CGTTGTCTCACCACCCAGGCCGCGGCAGGGCAAATGCGTTTCGGCATTGTGCAGGGGGGAATTCATCTAGATCTGCGACAACAACACCTGGAACAAATGGCGCCACTTGCCTTCGATGGGCTGGCGCTGGGCGGGCTCTCGGTGGGAGAGCCGCCGGCCGTGATGCACGAAATTGTGCAGGCAATGGCGCCGCGCATGCCCGCGACCCGCGCGCGCTATCTCATGGGGGTGGGCACACCCCGCGATCTGCTCACGTGCATACGCGCCGGCATCGACATGTTCGATTGCGTGATGCCCACGCGCAACGCTCGCAACGGCCATCTCTTTACACCCGATGGCCACATCAACATTGCCAACGCCCAATACAAGACCGACCCTGGGCCGCTTGTCCCCGGCTGCCCCTGCGTCGCGTGCACGCGCTATAGCCGCGCTTATCTATCGCACTTGTTTCGGGCCAAGGAACTGCTGTTCCATCGCTTGGCCACCATGCACAACCTGCAGTTCTACCTGGACCTTGTTCGCGGCGCGCGTGAAGCCATTTTGGCGTCCCGGCTCGACGCTTACGTCAACGAGCGTCTGGCACGTCTGCCGCCCATGTAAGCTGTGGACTGTCGGCTGTAGGCGCGGACAAGCGGGTGGGCGGGGCGCTATTCCATGCCGCGGTTGCGTTTGATCTGCTCCATCACCTTGCCGTATTCCACTTCCCAGGTGTTGGTGCCTTCTTCAAGGTTCTTGATGCGGCGACGAACCTCGGCATCGAGATCTTGATCGGCCGCCATATGGCGCCGCAGGACCCCGGTCATGGAGCGGCGCAATTGGTTGTCTTCTGCGAACACCTCGTCCACATGAGGCGAGTTGAGAAACGATTCAATGAGCTGCGTGGTGATCCATTCAAGCCCGTCTTCGCCGAATCCGAAGCGCTTTTCCTCAGCCACGGAGCGCTTCACGCGCCCAAATTGCTCGTAGGGCAAGCCTTTTTGCTGAAGGATGTCCTTCGCCTTGTCGGTGATTTCGCGATCAAGCCGCAGGTACTCTTTGAGCACAGCCTGAACGTCAAGCTCGGCCTCAGCCCGATCGCTCACCGCGATGGCTCCTTCTTCAACCAAGGTCTTGACGACCTCGGAGCCAATCATCGGGATCTTTGTGGTGTAAAGGCGCATACCAGGCCGAGTTTATACGGGCGGCACCGGCAAAGCGTCAAGCAAACGCGGCCATTTGGAACCAAATGCTTGCGCGTGGAACCTGGGCGCCGGCAGGCGCGTCACCCGCCCCCTACGCCAAGCCCCGTTCTGCGGGCCCACGGCCGCTTTGTGCGGGAAGTTGTAACGATGCGCGTACGATCTCTTGACAGAGACGAAGCGTTGAGCAAAATCGCGTCCTCCCTTGGTGGATTAGCTCAGCTGGTTAGAGCGGGCGTTTCATACGCGCTAGGTCCGGGGTTCGAGTCCCTGATCCACCACGAAAAACGCCGAAGGCACATGTCCTTCGGCGTTTCGTACTTGAGGCGTTTGAGGCGGTTAAGCCCCGAGAACGCGCGAATGTTTACTGAGCAGCAGGGGGGGCGGTGCCGTTCGTGGCAGGGGCGGCCGCCGGTTGGGCAGCTCCCTCGGCCGCGGCTTGAGCCTCTTCTTCGGGCGCGCGATCCCACTTGTCGGCCTTGCCATCGCCTTTGGTGTCGTAGCCAATGCGATCCAGCTTGCCGTTATCGTAGTACTGCCATTCATCCACGCGGCCATCGTTGTTGCTGTCGCGTTCGATGCGAGCAATCCGGCCATTTTCGTAGAACTCGACGTAGTCGGGACGGCCGTCAAAATCCATGTCGCGCTCGAGGCGGACCTTCTTGCCCAGCTTGTAGAAAGCCGTTTGGTCAAACCGACCGTCGAAATCGAGGTCGAACTCTGACATTTCTACCTTGCCGTCAGCGCCGTAATGGTCAACCAAGTCAACCTTGCCGTCCACGTTCAGGTCAACTTGCTTACACAGCAAACGCTGGGTTTCGCTGCCTTCGGCGTAGAATTTCCAAACGTCGGGCTTGTTGTCTTGATTGGTGTCAGCGGTGACAACCTGTTTGCCAGATTCTTTGCAGCGCGATCGATCCAGGTTGCCCATGCCCCAGTCAACCTCCGACCCCGCGGCCCCAGAGCCGCCTACCTTCTGCGTGCCACCGCAACCCACGGCGAACGCCCCTGCCAACAGGGAGGTCGCCAACAACACCAGCTCACGCTGCCGAACCCGCTCAAAGCTGCCAATCACAGGATGAATCATGACGGTAACCGTAAAGCTAAACCCCCGCGGCATCAAGAGAATGCACCAACCAATGATGAACCGCGGCGAAAACTGCTAGACGCGGCGCGTCCTTGAAACATCGGCGCCAATGTCTCTTTGACTATTCACATATGGTCATGCATGGTCTTGCCGCGATGGCGCGGAAAAAAGTCTCCACGACCGTTTACATAACGCCTGAACAAAATGAGCTGCTCAAGGCCTTGCATGAGCGGACAAAGGTGCCCGTGGCGGAATACATTCGCCAGGGCATCGATTTGATGCTGGAACGGGAGAAGCACAATCTTCCCGGACAGCAGCAGCTCCTGCTAAGCATCGCCCGGCCCAAGTGACCGTCGCAGCGGTTTGACGACACTCGCTTCCACCCGTTTCCCTAAGAAAACTCCGTGACCACCGAAACGCGACTCATTCGCAACTTCTCCATCATTGCCCACATCGACCACGGCAAGTCCACGCTTGCAGACAGGTTGCTGGACGAAACCGGCGCGCTTACCCAGCGCGAACAGCGGGCCCAGTTCATGGACAGCATGGATCTGGAACGCGAACGCGGCATCACGATCAAAGCCGCCACAGTTCGCTTAAGTTACAAGGCGCAAGACGGTGAGACTTACGAACTGAACCTCATCGACACGCCCGGGCACGTAGATTTTCATTACGAAGTGTCGCGCTCGCTCAAGGCTTGTGAAGGCGCGCTTTTGGTGGTGGACGCTTCGCAGGGTGTGGAAGCCCAAACCATGGCCAACGTGTATCTGGCCACCGAGCTCAACCTTGCCATCGTGCCGGTGCTGAACAAAATAGATTTGCCCGCCGCCGATCCCGAAGGCGTGCGCCAGCAGGTGGAAGACGTGATTGGCATCGACGCCTCCGAAGCTATCTTGGCTTCGGCCAAAGACGGCCGCGGCATCAAAGATATCCTTGAAGCGGTGGTAAAGATCGTCCCTCCACCCACCGGCGACGCCAAGGCGCCGTTGAAAGTGTTGTTGCTCGACAGCTGGTACGACACCTACCGCGGCGTGGTGCTTTTGGTACGCGTGTTTGATGGCGTGCTTCGTAAGGGGCAAAAGATCCTGTTGATGGCCGCCGGGCGCGATTACGAGTTGCAGACCATTGGCGCGTTTGCGCCGTTTGCGCGCGAAGTTGAAGATTTGGGCCCGGGCGAGGTGGGATTTATCACGGCCGCCATCAAAGACGTGGCGCAGGCGCGGGTGGGCGACACCATCACCGAAACCAACCGCCGTTGCGAAACCGCCCTGCCAGGCTTTCAACCGGCCAAGCCCATGGTGTTTGCCGGCAT
Source organism: Polyangia bacterium (assembly GCA_038257535.1). Taxonomy (GTDB): domain Bacteria; phylum Myxococcota_A; class Polyangia; order Fen-1088; family Fen-1088; genus JAGTJU01. The sequence continues at coordinate 14,533 of JBBSJE010000115.1, read as the reverse complement.
TTTCCCCATCGATTCGGCCAGGTACACCGATCTGCGCGACGCGCTTGAGAAGCTGCGGCTCAACGACGCCTCGATCTCGTGGGAACCCGAAACCTCTGAAGCCTTGGGCTTTGGGTTTCGCTGCGGCTTCCTGGGCTTGTTGCACATGGAGATCGTGCAAGAGCGACTGGAACGTGAATTCAACCTGGATCTCATCACCACCGCCCCCACTGTGCGGTTCCGCGTGGTCACCCGCGGCAGCACCGAAGTTGTCGAGTTAGACAACCCCTCGCGGCTGCCGCCCGAAGGCGACATCGACCGCATCGAAGAGCCGATGATTGCGTGCACCATTCACACGCCGCCCGAGTACATTGGGGCGATTTTGAAGCTGTGTGAAGATCGTCGAGGCACGCAAACCAGCATGCAATACATCAGCACAAGCCGCGTGATCATCCGCTACAAGATCCCGCTGACCGAAGTGGTGTATGGGTTCTTCGATAAGCTCAAGTCCATTTCACGCGGCTACGGCAGCATGGACTACGAACCCGACGGCTACGCGCCCGCGCAACTGGTGCGATTGGACTTGATGGTCAATGGCGAAAAGGTTGATTCGCTTTCAGCTATCGTGCACCGGACGAACTCCTACGAAAAGGGGCGCGACTTGTGCGAAAAGATGAAGGAATTGATCCCGCGCCAGCAGTTTGAGGTGGCCATTCAGGCCGCAATTGGGTCGAAGGTGATTGCGCGCACGACGGTCAAGGCGCTGCGCAAAAACGTGACCGCTAAATGTTATGGCGGCGACATTTCGCGCAAGCGCAAGCTGCTCGAACGGCAAAAAGAGGGAAAAAAGCGCATGAAGCAGGTGGGTAGCGTGGAGATCCCTCAAGAAGCGTTTTTGGCGATATTGAAGGTTGATTAAGGAACGGTTGGCCATGAGCGGATTTTTTGCGAAATACCAGGAACAGCGGCATCTGAATCGCACCCGTGAAGAGGCCGGGCACGCTGTGGCCGAATGCCGACGCATCTTGAAAAAGCGCGGATATTTGGTGCCTGAGGGCGCCACCAAAGAGTTGGAAACGCACATCCAAGCGGTGGACGCCGCCTGCAAGCGCAAGGACCATGACCAGCTTCGCGAAGCGCTGGTGGGCCTTGACGAAAAGATGACCAAACACCTTTCGTTTGCGCGCAAATCAGCGATTCGTGAATACGCCGAATCCATCGGCGTGGCGGTGGGCATTGCCATCTTCTTGCGTGCCTTCGTGGTCGAGGCGTTTCAGATTCCGTCGGGGTCGATGATTCCCACATTGCAGGTGGGCGACCACATTTTTGTGTCCAAGTTTTCGTACGGCGTTACGATTCCGCTCACCGACAAAAAGCTGGTCGATTTCGGCGCTCCAGCGCGGGGCGATGTGGTCGTGTTCAAGTTCCCCAAAGATCCTTCCATCGATTACATCAAGCGCGTTGTAGGGCTTCCCGGCGATACGGTTGAAGTGCGCATGGACCAGATCTTTATCAACGGCCAAGCGGTGGCCCGCGAACATCGCCCGGGCGCCTGCGAGCCCGAAGAAGAGCGCGCGTTTTACGTCCGCAGCTGTGATTTATGGGTTGAGCATTTGGGAGAGCGCACACACGACACCATCTTCTATGGCGAGGGCGCAAGTCACGAGCCCCAAACCGTGCCTCCGGGCAAAGTGTTCGTGATGGGTGACAACCGCGATAACTCCAACGATTCGCGCGTCTGGGGCTTTGTGCCTCAGGAATACATCAAGGGCCGCGCGTTGATTGTGTGGTGGTCGCGAGGGCCCACGGCACGCGGTGGTTTGGGCGGCTGGTTCGACGCCATTCGTTGGCGCCGGTTTTTCACCAGCATCAAGTGAAGCGAGGCGGCGCCCTTAGCGGCTCAGCAACGCAACAACCAAACCCACCACCATCAACAAGGGCACCACAAAGGCCGCCACACGCAGGATTTCCTTGCGGCGGCTGGTGGCGTCGGCGGACGAAAACGCTTCGGCGATGTGGTGACGTAGATCGCCTACGTCGGCATGCCGGTCGGCGGGATCTTTGGCCACCATCTTCAAAACCACCGCGTCAACGTAGCTAGGGATCTTGAGTTCCGGACGCAACTGCGAAGGCGGTGGCGGCGCTTTGTGCAGGTGAAATTCGATTACCTCTGTTGAGCTTTTGGCATCTTTGAACGGCAGCTGACCCGTTAGCATCTCGTAGGTCATCATGCCTAGCGCATAAATGTCCGAACGGCCATCCAAGGCCTTGCCCCGCAGTTGCTCGGGGGACATGAACTCCAGAGTGCCCACGGTTTGCCCAATCGCTGTGAGGGCGGGGCCCCGCGAACCATCGCCCGAAACGATTTTGGCAATGCCAAAGTCCAAAACTTTCACGTGATCTTCGCCGTCGCGCGCTTCCAACATCACATTTTCGGGCTTCATATCCCGATGAACAATACCTTGGTGGTGCGCTTCGCCCAGAGCTTGAGCCACTTGGTCCAAAATGCTGAGCACGCGCAGCGGCGCCAGGGTGCCTTCAGCCTTTTGCACTTGCTGAAGGCTTTTGCCGCTCAAAAGCTCCATAGCCAAATACAAAACCCCGTCCTCGGTTTCGTCGAAGTCGTAGGTGATCACGGTGTGCGGATCGCGCAGCTTCGAGCAGGCTTCGGCCTCGCGGCGAAACCGGGCCACCACCGTGGCGTCGGCCACATTGTGTGGATGCAAGATCTTCAGCGCCACCTCACGCCCCGTGGCCAACTGCTTGCCTTTGAACACAGCGCCGAAGCCGCCTTCGCCTATCTTGTGTTCAACCAAGTAGCGGCCGTTTAGGGATCGGCCCACCAATCTATCCACGGAGCGGGCCTTGGCGTACGCCTTGCGGGCCAACGATTTGGGATCGGCGGCCGGGCTGGGGGCGCGTTGCGAAGCGGCCGCAAGGTCGGCCGAGAACGACGATGCGGGCAGGATCGGCACAAGGGTCACGGCTTCAAGTGAGGTTCCGCATTCGCCGCAGAACCTGGCGTCTGCCTCGGCGGGGGCGCCGCAGCGCGGGCACTGCGAATCGGGTGAGGCTTGCAAAGGGCTCACGGCGGGTTCGCAGGGTTATCGAATGACGATTCAGGTGATGGCGGGGCGGGAACCAAGACGGGCGCCGCCAGGTTGCGTTCGTGTTCCAACGCGCGCCGGCGGTCAAAATGCAAGAACAAACCAGCGCCCACCGCCACAAGCAGCACAATCACCACAAACGCAACCACCGAACGCGTTTCTTGCGGGCGGTCTGCGCTTGCAGACAAGACCTGCCGCGGCACCGGAATGTCCTGCAGGGTGCGGATTCCCGTATCCCCGCCAGTCATCGAGATGAACTCTCGAGGCACCGTCACTTCTTGCGTGGCTTTTTCAGGCGGCTCGGCCCGATCACCGGGCGCCCGCCCGGGATTGCAGGGCACAAACTCAACCAAGTCGGCCTCGGTGGGAAGTGCAAAGCCATCGCCATCGGCCTTCAGCAGAACCACGGTGACGTTGTCTGGCCCCTCGTGCTCAAGCGCACGCGCGACCAACATATCCCCCGCCTTCTTGATGTCCGGCTCGGCCCGCAAAATGTCGATGATCTCATCGTCTCCCACGGGACCATGCAAACCATCCGAGGACAGCAACACAATGTCGCCCTTGCGCAAATGCACTTGCGACAACACAACGTCCACGCGTTCTTGTACCCCGAGTGCCTGCAAAATGATGTTTGCGTGTTCAAACTGCTTGGCTTCCTCGGGCGTCATGGCGCCGGCCTCGATGAGCTGCCACGCCAAGGACTGATCCTTGGTCACCTGCGCCAGTCGCCCCTGTCGCATCACGTAGCAGCGAGAATCGCCAATTTGCCCCACCACCAAATTGTCGTCTCGCAGGGCCGCCACGGTGCACGTGGTGCCCATGCCGCGCTCGCTTTGATTGTCACGCGATTGCGCGTAAATGCGGTCATTGGCGTCCTCAACGGCGCGACGAAGCCCGCGGGCGTAGTCATCAGGCGATTGCGGTGTGAGGGCGGCCATCGAAGACGAGATCGAATCCACCGCCATCATCGAGGCCACTTCGCCCGCCGCGGCCCCGCCCATGCCATCACACACAAGCATGACCGCTCCCCGCGGGCCCAACGTAAACGTCGTCGCCGCGTCCATCTCGTTCGTGCGGAAATCTTTGTCCAAATCCGCGATCAAAAAGCTGTCCTCGTTGTGTTCGCGAATCAGCCCCACGTCGGTACGACCAAACACCTCCAGCAGCATGGGCGGGGAGGTTGCGTCCGCCTCCGCGGCGCTTGGTGAGGTTGGGTTGATCGCGTCCGAGCTCATCGAGCGATGTCCCCCAAACGAAGGTTGGTGGAAAGAGAAACGGCGGGGAAGGTGCGGTGGTTTAACACGAGGCGGTCCTATGATAACTCGAAGCGTAGAAGTTCGTCGCCTAACCGGATCATCTCACCGTTCGACAACACGTACTGGGTTCGCAAACGCACAAAACTGCCGTTCGAGCTGCCCAGGTCTTCAAATTCATATTGCCCCCCAAGCTGGCGAAGAGCCGCGTGGCGGCGGGACATAAATTCGTCACCCGTAAACACAATATCCCCCACTTCCCGACCTAGCACCACCTCGGGCCGCGTGAGGTGGTAAATGTCGCGGGCGGTGCCCGCGGCAGTCATCTGGCGCAGGCGGCCCCAAGGCGCACGCGTGGGCGTGCCGAACAACACCACGCCCTGCTCGATGCCTGGGGGTAAGGCGCGTTCCATGGCGGGAATTTCCTCGAACATCAACACCTGCTTGCCCACCAAGACGTGATCCCCGTTGCAAAGTGGCACTGGCGTCCGAATCCGCACGTAGACGCCATTGCGCAGCTCCAACGGCACCAGCACGAATTGCCCGCCTTGCCGCAAGATGCGGGCGTGTCGGGCGGCCAGGTGGGGGTCGTCAAACAGCAGGTCGCCGTCCACGCGGCCAATGTCTAGCTGGTCGCGGTCGAAGGGATAAATCGCCCCGTCCGTGCCGTCCCGGCGCACGGCCACTAAACGCGCCCGTCGCGGCGCCCCCGCGGGCGGCACCGCCGAAACAGCCATCTTCAAGCGCCCGCCGCATTCGAAACAGAAATTTGTGTCGGAAGGGTTTTCGGTTTTGCAGACGACACAGACAAGGGGCGCAGCTGCGGAAAAGGCGCGCCCGCAAAACTGGCAAAAGGTCGCCGAGGGCGCGTTGCTGCGGCCACATTGCGAACAATTCAACGCCATCTGTTCCTGCGAAGCCGCCAAGGTTGTTCCCTCAATCAAGCACATCGGCAGGCGCGGCCATGCCTGTGCCACGGCCCTGGAAGAATCCTCCAGGGTTTGCAAGTCTTTCGATCCTCTGGTAACAGGCCTGCGGAGTGTTGTTCAACTTAAGCCCCTCGTGGGTGCATCGTCGCTCCAAAACGATGCGCTTCCAAGCATTTAACAAGGCCTCGTGACAGGCGTCAAAAACACCCTTGGATCAAGGCTGCGCGCAAGGCTGCGCGCACAGCTGTGCGGGATGGTGCGCGGGGGCAGCAAAGCGGGGCCCTTGGCGGGCGGCCGTGGCGGTTGTCGCTGGGGTTGGACCTGCGCCCTCGTCGCCGTCTTGCCCGCGCTTGCTTGCGGGCCCATCGTGGCCAGCGCGCCGTTCTCCAGCCGTCCCGAAACCTTGGAGGCCGGCGACCTTCTGGGCCCGTTTGACGGCATGGTGATTGACGGCGAAACCGAGCGGCCACTCGCAGATGTGTTGATTTCAGCGTCATGGGCGTTCGAGCGCGGCTTGGGCGCTGTGGCGCCCGCGGGCCACCACACGGTCACACTGCTCACCACACCCGACGGCCGCTACGAACTTCCCCGCTTGCCCAAATTGCCCGGCGGCGCCTCAAGCCGGGTGGCGCGGTTCACCATGGTGGTCTACCGCCGCGGCTACACCGGCTGGCGCAGCGACCAAAGCTTTCCGGTCTCCGGGGCGCGCAAAGATTTTAGCCAGCGCCGCAACGTCGTAAGAATGTCCCGTTGGCGCGAAGGTGTCTCGCACGCCCACCATTTGGCGTTTCTGGGCGGCTCGCCGGCCATCCAGTCGGCAGCGGCTTGGGAAAGGCAACCGGCGGCACTCGAGCTGCGAACGCCCGCTGAGGGTGAACCTTCCCCGCCCACGGCACCTGCCTTGCTGGACGCTTCGCCGCTGTTGCAAGAAGCCGATGTGCGGGCGCTCAACGGTTACGCGGCGCCTCTGCGGCGCGATCGCTTAACAGATCTTCCCCGCAGCGAATTTTACGACAGCGTGCATTTCCAGGCGGAAACCGCGCCCACCGAACGAGACGACGTGGCGATTCGCCTGTGGCGTTTGGGCGAGGCCGCTGCCGAGACGCAGTACCGAACACTGGTAGCCGAATTGCCTGAACCCGAAGCGCGCCGGGAAGTGGGCGATGCCTCCGTAAGGGTGTCTGCGGGCGAGGTGCGTGCCATGGTCTTTTTGGTGCGTGAATTGGGACTTGTGGTTTCGGTAACCTGCGGCCAAGGGCAGTGCCCCGACGCCGACACCCTGGTCCGGCTTGCCACCTTGGTGCATGAACGCTTGCCCCAAATTCCCATCGCCGCTTCCAGCGAGCCTCAGTCTGAGGTCATGGATCCCTTCGCGCCCCAAAACGATCAGGTGGCCCCAGAGGAAACAAAGCCCGAGAAAGAAAAGCCTGAGGAAGCCAAGCCCGAGGAAACCAACCCCGAGGAGGCGAACCCATGAAGCGCGGCTGCGTATCTTGTTTGGGATTGATCGTGGTGGGCCTCTTCGCGGGGCCGGCGCACGCGTGGCACCCCGCCACCACACAAGCCGGATTAATTGAAAAGGCCGCCTTGGCCTCCAGGCTTCATGCGGCACTGTCCACCCAGCAACATCGCCCGCTGGGTGTGTTCGAGCCCATCACCTTGGCGGCCAGCGCCCGCACGTCGCCCCGGCTGCAAGCGATCTGGCGACGCTTGCAGAAGCTGGATCCCAACGATGGCAACACCCCAAACGATGCGGGCGCCAATATGGCGCTGTTTTGGCTTACGGCCGGCGCGGTGTTGGAAAGCACACCCGCCGAACGAGAGCGCAACCACTTCTTTGATCCGCAGTCACAACGCGGCCTGCACGACAACCCCGGCGGCAGCGGATTTGTTCACAGCCTGCGTTTGGCCATGGATGGTACGGGCGGCCTACGCGGGCTGGCCACGGGCACCGCGTTTGATCTTACGGGCCGATCCGCGCTGGGTTGGGCAACGGAAAACCGGAACGAATTGGGCCTCAAGGCCTTCTTCGATGCCTGGGAGGCCACAGCCAGTGGCGCCACAACCACCGATCGGGAAGCGGCTTTGGCCGACGCGCTGATGTGCATGGGGGCATTGGGCGCGGTGTTGGGCGAGATGGGTGAGCCGGCGCATGTGCGCAACGATTTCCGCACGGCGTTCTTGGACGCCGGTGGCGGCGCTGGGCCTTGGGACCAAAGCTCGGACTTTGAGCGTTTCGTGTCACAACGCTACGGAAGGGCCGGCGTGCCTGCACCCACCGCTGTGACGTCCCGGCCGTCGTTCGAGGCGTATTTTTCGGCGCCCGACAACCAAGGCCTCGCGGATCTGACCCAGAGTCAGTTTTTCTCCGCGGGCACCACACCCGCATCGGTGCTGATCGACGCGGCTTCCACGCCCAAACAAGTAAGGCTGCAAGCCAATCGATCGCTGCTCTATGCAAAACCTGCCGTGGGTCCTTTGAAGCTGCGTGAGCTCGGCCGGCGTTACCAGGTGCACGAAGGCCGCCGCCAATTGGCTTACGAGCGGCTTGACGGTGTGGTGCAATTCTTCTTGGACGAAGCGGTTTATGCGGACACAGCGGCAGCGTGGTTGCCGGTTGTGGGAAGCTATGTCTCCGGGCTGTTCAATGACCTGCTCCGTGCGGAGGTCAGCCTCGCGTTTAAGGAAAGTCAGGGTGCAAACCAGATCACCGTGAGTCTCAGCGGATTTGTCGGAGCTGCCAAGGGCGTTGTACAGCTTTATGTAGAGGACGAACAGGGCGTCCGTCGGCCCACCGGTGTGGCCCGGCCGTTCAGCGTGGCGGCTTCCGCCCCAGCGGCCGTGGGGAGGTTGGTTTCGCCTTCACCTTCGCCTTCGCCTTCAGCTTCCCTGACGATAACTTTGCCGCCGGGGGTTTCGCGCGTGGCGGTGGCGGCGCGGGGGCAGGATGCCGCGGGCGCTTTTGTGGGGGTGTCATCCGGGGCGGCGCCTTAGCGGTGTCTGCAGGCTTGGCCGGCGGGGCAGGGGCCGCAGCCAGGGGCAAACGTCGCGCCAAGCTGGCGGCCGTAAAGGCATCCACAAGTGGTGCCACGGCGTCGTAAGCCTCCGTATCGTCGGCTGACACAGCTTCCGCAGCCGCGCGCTGAAGTTCAGCCTCGATCGCAGAATGCCACTGGCGCGCGCGTTCGCAAGCCGCCCGCCGCCCGGCCTCGTCGCCCGCCGCTTTCAGGGCAGCTGCCTGCCACACGGCATAGCGGGCGGCCTGATGCCCACGGGCGACGGTGGCCGCTTCGCCGAACGATGCGGCTGCGCGTTCAGCGTGATCTTGATGCAACTGCGCCCGGGCGAGATCGAACCAAATCCACGGGTTTTTCGGATCGAGCTCGGCCGCGCGCGTGAACGCCGCGATCGCGCGCCCCCAAGCGCCCTGGCGACGCTCGGCAACGCCCAACTCATGATGCAACTCTGCGGCGCCCGGGTCCTTCTTCAAAGCTTTGCGCGCAAGTTTGAGGGCAAACGAAGGGGTTAACTCCAGGCCATCCTCTTCGAAAGCTTCCAAGATAAACTCGCCTTCGGAATCGTAGAGCGGCAGCTCACGCGTGACCGTGGCGGCAAGCCATGCCTCGAGCGATGATCCCGACCCCCAGCGCTCCTCCCACCCGGGTGTGCCCTCATCCTCTTCCAGACCGCGCAGGCGATGCACTTGTCCTTGCGGCGTAAGCACCAAAAGATCACCCGCGGCCGTATCGCCGAACACCACGTCCGTGGGATCCAGCCCGGCGGGGCGCTGAGCGCGGTTTGCATGCAACAACGAACCAAACGTGTCATCGAGGCCGTGCAGCCTGATGCTTTCTTGGAACAGCTCGGCGCCATTCCAAGAACGCAGGAAGGCGCCAAGGCCGGGCGGCAGAGGGCTGCCCAGCTGTTGTTCAAGCTTGCTTATCTGCGCCCCTGAGGCGGGATCGCCTGTGCGGTTCAGCCCATCGGGGGCGCTTGATATGGCCAGTCGGAAATCGTCGAAGAAACTCAGCGGCGCAGGACCTCGTTGGGCAACCCTTTACCACGCGCTTCGAGCGTTTTGGCCAAACGCGAGCTGGTTGTGGACGTTTTGTAGCTGCCGCCCGAGCCGGAAGCCTCAAACGTCAGCAGATCCAGCACGTCGGCGCGGCCATCGGCGGTGATGGTGGGCTCGGCCACGGCGGTGACACGGGCACCGCCCGTCGCCAACGCAGACACATGAACCACCAAATCGAACGCCGTGGACAGCAGCCGACCCACGGAAGCCGATCGAAATGCGCCCCCGGTAGCCGCTTCGAGCCGCGCCAAGGCGTCGCGGGTAGACCGCCCCGACGTCAGCACAACCGCGCCTTGCTGACCAAACGCACATTCGTGAAGCACGTCCGCGGCAATGGCCGCCGCCGTGACATCCGCGAACATGTGATCAGCGCGCATATGCGCGGCCGCGTGAAGCAGATCCGGACTGTGCGGCTCGGTGGCCAAGGTGACCCAAGGCGCCTCGGGATCGCTCGTGCTGACAAGCTCGCCCACACTCACCACGCTGCTCTTGGGATCGATCTCCTTCGACATCGCCCGCAGCAAAGACAACGCTGGCCCTCGATCACCAGCCACCAGGATGTTGCACTTTGTGGCCAAGGCGGCCTTCAGCACCGACGTCACGTCAGCAGAGATCACGCCCTCGGATTGCAGTTGGGCTAGGTCGACGTCGTTGGCAACACCACGGGTGATGCTGGCACAGACATGCCGCGCGTAAGGCGGGAAGATGGCCACCATACGCGCGCCACCTTCGACGGCCACATCCACGATGCCGTTGTTCACAAGGCCGCCCGCGCGTTCTGCCATGGTTTTGAGCGTCAGTGCCAAAGCCTTGGTCTCCGCTTGCCCTAGCGAAACGTCTTCGCGCTTGCCGTTGCGTTCGAGCGCTACAGCCTCGGGCCCCAACACGTAAACACCACCCACAGAGGCGTCGGCTAGCAGCTGGCCAACCCAACCCGCTGGGTTGGCGGGATTGTCGAACTTGTTGGGCGCCACAGCGGCACGTTTTTTTGTGGCCGTCACAGCGTCGCTAAGGGCGCGTTCGCGAAGGTCATCGTCACCCTCGGGCGCTTCATTGGCCACAGGCGCCGCAGCCGCCGGTGGCGTGTAGGCAGGAGACTGAACAACCAACGGTGGAGGTGTGGGCGGACGCGGGGGGGGCGTGGGGGGCCGAGGAGGCGCCGTGGCCAAGGGCTCGTCGTCGTCCAGATCCAACACCGTGGCTGGCGTCGGCGCTGGAGGCGCCGAAGGAAACACAGGCGGGTCGTAAGACGGCACCATCGTGTCCCGACGCCCTGGGGGGGGCGGGGGAGGGGGCGCATTTCGCGGACCATCGTCAGCCACGGGCATGGCGCCTGTGGCACGGGCCGGAGGCGGCGGCGGACGGCGGTTGCCCAACGCCGTGCTAAGCGATCCCGCTTCGTTGCCAAGCCCGGCGGCTTCAGCGGTGGGGGCGTTTTCGATCCGCACCACGAAATCGCCTACGTAAATCTTGTCACCACCGTAAACTTCGGTGGCTTCGGCAAGTTTGCGGCCGTTGACGTAGGTGCCGTTTGTGCTCTTGAGGTCTTCGACAGAGAAACGGCCGTCTTGCAAGACGATGCGGCAGTGGCGCTTGGACACGTTGCCCTTGGGCAGGACAATGTCGTTGCCTTGCACCCGCCCGATACCAACTTCGGCTTTGTCAAACTGCAACTGCTTTGTCTCACCGCCCTTTTCGGTCAGGCTGAGAATCACCATGGTGACACGCTAAGCCGTAGCTCCAGATCGGTCAAGGATTTTGGATGGATACATCACCTATGACCATGCTCCACAGGCTGCTGCCAAACACTGTTACAATGCCCAGCAGCGCCAGGGCCACCATGCCCAGGGTCACCCAACGGGAGGATCTGTCGCGCGGCTGAGCTTCGGTTTCATTGACGATTTTCATGTCGGGCGCAGTCACAGTAACAATGGAGGCATCATGCTGACAAGACACCGTCTTTGGGGTGTGGCCCTTCGCCACGCCGTACTGGCCGCCGCTGTGGGGATGCTTTCGGGCAGCGCAGGCGCGGCTGGGGCCTGGGCGGCCGCCCCCAATTACCATTTTCGCGTGGTGGAAGTTTTAGGACAGGTTGAGGACGACGTTCGCGCCAAGGCGCGGGAAGTGCTTGGAAAGGAATTGAACGGGCGCGACCTGTTTACGTCTGACCTGGGCGGGGCCGAAGTTTCCGCGGCCAGTTTGCGAGCCCGCGGGCTGCGTAGCTTCGACGTCTCTTTACGCTTCGAAAACCTCACCAAAGACTTGAAGGAGCCGCGTCCTGGCCGGCGGCACAAACAACTTGTGGTGGGGGTGCGCATCTCCGTGTTCGGCTCTGATGTGGCCGACCAAAAGCTTGCGTTTTCAGGCGACGGCGAATCGATGCAGATTGTGGAAGTTGACGAGCGCCGCCTCGACAAAGAAACCGCGGCTTTGGTAACAGATGTTCTGGCCGACGCCATTGCCCAAGCCGTGGATCAAGCGGTGCTGAAGCTGTCGCTGTCAAAAACGTCGCCCCATGCAAAAGCCAAAAAACCTGGAAAAGCCAAAGCCCCTGCAAAGCGCGCCGATGGTCGCAATTAAGTCAACTCAGCGCCAGGCGTTTTGGTGGCTGCCCTTGGGTTTGCTTCTGGCTCTCGCCTGCCGCAAAGAAACGCCCTCGTCCCCACCAGTTTTGCCTGCCCCGTCTGCGCCCGTCACCGTGGAAAAGGACGGCAACTGGCTGTTCACCTACGCAACGCCGGAAGGCCGCTTTGAAACCGCCGACAAAGCCGATGATGTGCCCGCGGTTTCGCGTGCTGTGGTTCGGGCCCAAAGTCCGGACAACAAAAGCCTTCGCGAGGCAGGCACAGACGTTTGGGTGGTGAACTTGGCTGACATGGTTGAGCGTGGCCGCAGCGATGCCAAACGGGTGCCGCGGGCGTTGTTTGAGACGCAAGCGCTTGCGCTTTTGCCGCCCGGTCAGTCTTCCATCTTGGCCGATCGTCCCGCAGATCAAGACGGCGGCGCCGAGGATCCACAAACCGCGGCCTCACCAGGCGGCGTCCCTCGCGTGGTGTTGTACGGCACCAGTTGGTGCGGCGCCTGTCGCACGGCCCGCCAGTATTTCTTAAGCCACAACATTCCCTTCGTGGACAAAGACGTGGAGAAAGACGCAACGGCCGCCGATGAATTGCAGAAGAAGGCAGCCCGGCTGGGCGTGTCGGCTGATCGGGTTCCCATTTTGGATGTTCAAGGTCGTTTGTTGATTGGCTTCGATCCCCGCCGGGTGGAAGCCTTGCTGGGAGAAACCATATGAACCGTAGGCACAAACTGGGCGCCATCGCGGTGGCGGCATGCTGTTCGCTTAGCCCTGCATGGGCAGAGGCAAAGGTTCTCGACGTTTATGGATCGCTCAAAGGCGGGCTGGTCACTGGAAGTGGAACCAACACCTTGGGCCCCAACGCCGCCGACTATTTCGAGATCGAGCGCGGGCCCGCGTTGGGGTTCGAGCTTGGCGCCGAAATCATGGCCGTGGATTTCATCGTCAATGGCACGCGTATGTTCGACACCAGGCCCAACGAAGAGGCGGGGGTCAAAGGGGGCAGCGGTGGGACGTATTTTCAATTTTTGGTGGGCATTGATGGCGACTTCGCTCTGGACAGCAACCCCAATCCCGCCACATTTTTGCGCGTGGGTGGCAACGCTGGCGTGGGGTTGGGTCTGCATCGCGCTGTGCAGGCGCCTTTGGACAACAGCCAGGTGTCCGCCAAGGGGCTGGTCGCCAACGGGGTGCTGGCGTTGGATCACCACCTAAGCAAGGTGTTCGTGGTGGGACTGGAAGTGATGCCGGGCTACCACGTGTTTTTTCCTGGAGGGGCCGAGGGCGATCAAGGTGGTGACAGCCACTCGCGCGGCTTTCACTTGATGACGTACGCGTTTTTGCAATTTCATTTGGACCCATTGAGCTGGGGCGAAAAGAAATCGAGCGTGCCGCCAGCGCCCCGGCACGAATTTTTGCCGTTGGAGTCGAATGAAGTTCCCGCGCGCCCCCAAGAGGACGACGAGGACGAAGACGCAGGCAATTAGAACCGTTGAGTGCGCCCGTGGTTCCTGGCCTCCTGGGTGTTAGGCTAGGCGCCATGGTTTCGGATCCTCAGGTTCAGTTCGAGCACGCGGCGCTTTTGGGCGTTGGCTATATGGGTGGATCCTTGGTGATGGCCGCGAAAGCCGCGGGCTGCGTTGCGCGCGTGACCGGATACGATCTGGATGCGGCCACGGGGTTGCCTGCGGTGGCGCGCGGGGTGGTTGATGCGATGGCGCCCACAGTTGCCGAAGCGGTGACGACGGCAGATCTGGTGATCTTGGCCGCGCCCGTGGGCAGCTTGGCGGGCCTGGCGCGGCAGATGGCGCCGCACCTGGCGCCGGGTGCTTTGGTGATCGACATTGGCAGCGTGAAAAGCAGCGTGATCGCGGCGGTGGCGGCAGCGTTACCCCCCCACGTTGGGTTTGTGGGCTGCCACCCTTTGGCGGGCCTGGAAGCCACGGGGGTGGCCGCCGCCGAAGCGACGCTTTACGCGGGCAAGCCATGCTTGATTTGCACCGATGGTGCCGCAGCCGGTGACGTTGACCGTGCGTTTGCATTCTGGCGCGCGGTGGGCGCCCAGCCCCTGCGCTCAGACGCCCGGGCTCACGACGCCTTTATGGCCGCCGCCAGCCATCTGCCGCACGTGGCGGCGTTTGCGCTGGCACACGCGCTGGCGCCCTCTGCCGAAGCTTTGGCGCAGGCGATGCCAGCGGGGGCCAGTCCCACCAGCCTGCGCGACACCACCCGCATCGCGGCCTCGTCGCCCAGCGTTTGGCGCGACATTTTTGTCGCCAACAAACAGCAGCTTTTGCCGCTTGTCGACGAGCTAAGCCACAGCCTGGCAAAACTCCGCGCCGCCATCGACGCCGATGACCAGGCCGCTTTGCTGTCATTATTGTCGACCGCCCGCGCGGCCCGACGAACCTTGATCACCGATCCGGCACAAAGATGAGGTTGAGAGTGAAGCGTCCGACGGCCGCTGTATGGTTTGTGGGGCTTGCAGCTTGTGCGGCCGACCTGCCCGCGCCGCAAACACCAAAAGGACCGCCGCCCCCCACGCACGCCCTCATAGGTCTGCTGCCCGCAACCGCGGTGTCCGTGCTTTATCTTAACTATGAACGTCTCCG
>JBBSJE010000114.1:0-18523 GCA_038257535.1 Polyangia bacterium | reverse complement strand
GGGCGTGGGCTTCGAAAAGATCGAAGACGGACGCGTCACAGGCACGGGCGCAGGCGGCGCCGCGGCCCGGCGCAACAGATCGGGCCCCGGCGTCGCCCCCGCGCGGGTGGCGGCGCCCGCGTTTGCCAGCCCCTGCGTTCGCGTGGCCTCGGCCCCAAACGCCACCGTGGACGAAAACGCTGAGCCGCCTGCGCCGCGCGTGGGGGGCGGCTTAGCAAACCCCGGGGCAGGGGAGCGGGATGGCCCCGAGGCCCCCGGCACGGTGCCGAACGCAGGCGTAGGCGAACGGAGGGGCGAAGCGGGCGGTGCCGGTTTGGGCGCGCGTACCACAGCCCCACCCGGCGCGGCCAGCGGGGCCGCGCCACTGCCCAACGTTTTCGAGGGCGCAAAGGGTTGGGGCGCGTTCGTCCCCAGCGCTGGGGTGGCGCTCCGGGGCCGTTCGGTAGGAGGCGCCGTCACCTGCGTGGCGTCGGCGTCCGGCGCGCTGGTCCCCTGAGGTTGCGAGAAACTGGCCGCATACGGCTGCGATGGCGCAGGGCCGCTCTTTGCGGGCACAGGCGGCCCTCCCGGCATGTCGCGCACGATCCGGCCGTCATTCGTCAGGCGCATCTTGGCCGTGGCTTCGGAGGTGCCGAATTGCCCCGGTGGATCTGGAATCGGCGTAGGTCCGCGCACGCTGGGTTTGCCAGCTTTGTCGTGGGCAGCTTTCGCCTCCAGCACGCGGTTGAGTTTCATTCGGCTTTCGTCTGTGAGCTGATCGAAGCGAATGCCCATGCCGGGATTGCCGCCGGGGCTTTCGTTCTCAGGTTTGCGGGCCCACACCACCGTTCCTTCGCCAAGCAGCACCGGCACGCCGTTGATGAGTGACAGCGTGAACGCAACCTTGGTGCCTATCTCAAGCGGCGTTTTCGAACGAATGAAGATGCCGCCCGGACTCACGTCTGAGCCGTAGCGCTCAACAAAACTTTCCAGGTTCTCGCTGCGAAATTTGATCCGCAGGTTAAGCCGCGAACCCGCTTCGTTACTTGACTGAGCCATAAACGCTTTCCCTGCCCCAACGGCCGGCCCCTGGTATACGCCCGAGGGGATGGCGGTTCAACAATACTACGACCACGGCGAAGCTGCTCTATCATCTCTCAAGATGTCTGGCGCTTGGTTACTCAAAGGATTTTGTCCGCACTTGTTCGCAGGACTTGTGTGGGTTTGTGTGGTTTCCGCGGCGAACGCCGCAACGCCGGACCCTCTGCATGCCGCCCGCGGCGCCGTGGCGTCTGATCACCCGGCCGCTTCGCAAGCGGGCCTGCAACTGCTCAAAGCCGGAGGCAACGCCATCGACGCGGCCTGCGCCACCGCCATGGCCTTGGGCGTGGCCAATCCCCACGGCTCTGGCCTTGGGGGGGGCGGTTTTGCTTTGGTGTACGTGGCCAAAGAAAAGCGCGTCTTTGTAATCGATTTTCGTGAGCGCGCGCCCGCCGCCATCACGCCGCAAATGTTCTTCCGCGATGGCAAACCCGATCCGCAGCTGTCGCGGCAACACGGATTGGCCGTGGCGGTGCCGGGTGAAGTTAAGGGCCTTGGCACCATGGTGCAGCGCTGGGGTAAGTTGCCGTTTTCCCGCTGCGTGGCCCCCGCCGAGAAGCTCGCCCGCGGTGTGGCCGCCACCTCGCACGTCGCCTGGATGATCAACGACGTGGGTGGCAAAGCGCCCTTCATCGAACAGGTCTTTAACTTCAAGTCGCCCGTAACGCCCGGCGATACACTTCGTCGCCCTGCCCTTGCGCGCACCTTGTCGCTGTTGCGACGGCGGGGCCCGCAAGCGTTTTACGAAGGCCCCATCGCCAAAGACATTGTGGCTGCTGTGACCGCCGCCGGCGGTGTAATGACGTTGGAAGATTTGACGCGCTACGAAGTCACGTTTCGCGAACCCATCGAAACCACCTACCGTGGCCTACGCGTGACCACCATGCCTCCGTCGTCATCGGGCGGGCTGGTGATCGCAACGGCACTGTCGTTCCTGGAACGCGTGGTGCCCGATCCCAAAAGCTTGGGGCACAATTCGTCAGCGTATTTGCACGCGTTGGCCGAAGCGCTCAAACACGGCTTTGCGGACCGCGCACGGCATCTAGGCGACACAGATTTTGTTGAAGTGCCGTTGGCAAAGCTTCTGTCCAAAGATTATCAGGCCGAACTTGCTCAACGGTTTCGGCCCCACGCCGTATTGCCCAGTGGCGACTATGGCATGCCCGGCGCCGATCCCACCGCCGGCAACGACAGCGGCACCGCACACCTTTCCGTGATCGACGCCGAAGGCAACGCGGTGGCTTTAACCACCACCGTAAACCTTTGGTTTGGCGCCCGCATCGTCAGCCCACGCCACGGCATTGTCCTGAACAACGAGATGGACGACTTTGCGATCAAGCCCGGGGTGGAAAACGCGTTTCGTTTGCTTGGCACCGAGAAAAACGGCGTGGCGCCACACAAACGACCGTTGTCGTCTATGTCGCCCACACTTGTGTTTGATGACAACGGCGTGCGCATGGCCGTGGGCGGTGCCGGTGGACCCACGATCATCAGCGGCACGCTCCAGGTCTTGCTGAACGTGGTCGATTTCGAGCTTGATGCGCAAGCCGCATCGTCGGCGCCGCGCATTCACCACCAATGGATGCCCGAGGTGATCATGCACGAGCCTCAAATTGCCGCCGACGTGCTGCATAACCTACAAAAGCGGGGGCATAAAACCCAACCTCGTGAACATCTCACGAAAGTGAATGTGGTGGTACGGACCGACAAAGGGTTGCAAGCGGCTGCCGAGTTTCGGGGCGATGGCGCACCCGCGGGCTTTTGATCACAGTCTCAGTCAAGTCGTAGATCATGACAAACAAACAAATCACCAAGGTTCTCATCGCCAACCGTGGCGAAATTGCATGCCGAATCATTCGCGGCTGCAAAGACATGGGCATCGCCACCGTGGCCGTACATTCCGAGGCCGACGCCCAGGCGGTGTTTGTTTCGCAAGCCGATGAAGCCGTGTGCATTGGCCCCGCGCCCGCACGGGAAAGCTACCTCTGTGGCGACAAGATCATTGCCGCTGCCAAGGCCACCGGCGCCAACGCCATCCATCCTGGATACGGCTTCTTATCGGAAAACGCCGGCTTCGCCAAAGCCTGCGCCGACGCCGGCATCATTTTCATCGGACCATCACCCGAAGCCATCACCGCCATGGGCGGAAAAACCTCGGCGCGTAGGGTGATGCAAGCTGCTGGGGTTCCCGTGGTTCCGGGCGACAATGGCCCCGCGGGCCGGGGATTTGAAACCCCCGAACAAGCCCTGGAAGCCGCCGCGCGCATTGGTTACCCCGTGATGCTCAAAGCCACCGCGGGTGGGGGGGGCCGGGGCATGCGGCTTGTGGCCAGCGAAGACAAGTTGGTGGCCAGCTTGGCCGCCGCCCAACGCGAAGCCAAGGCCGCCTTCGGCGACGACGCCGTGTACTTGGAAAAAGCCATCGTGCGCGCCCGCCACATCGAGATTCAGGTATTTGGCGATCATCAAGGCAATGTGGTGCATCTGTTTGAACGCGACTGCTCGGTGCAACGCCGAAATCAAAAGGTGATTGAGGAATCGCCCAGCCCGGCTTTGGATGCCGGCACACGTGAGCGCATGGGGCAGGTGGCGGTGGCAGCGGCCAGATCGGTCAATTACGTGGGCGCGGGCACCATTGAAATGCTGTTCGACGCCGACAGCGGGCAGTTTTACTTCCTTGAGATGAACACGCGGCTGCAGGTGGAACATCCAGTCACCGAATTGGTTACCGGCGTTGATCTGGTGCGTTGGCAGCTTGAAGTGGCACAAGGCCAACCGTTGCCGCTCACGCAAGCGCAGCTACAGCAGCAAGGGCACGCCATTGAATGCCGCGTTTACGCTGAAGATCCGGTGAAGTTTTTGCCCTCACCCGGCACGATCACGGATTTGCAAGTGCCGTCAGGTCCCGGCGTGCGCGACGACTCGGGCGTGATCGCCGGCAGCGTGATCACCGTGCATTACGATCCCATGATTTCCAAGTTGTGCACGTGGGGCGCAACCCGCACCGAAGCCATCGAGCGCATGCGGCGCGCGCTGCAGGAGTACCACGTGGGGGGCATCAAAACCAACCTCGCGTTTCACCGTTTGGTGATGCAGAACCCAGCCTTCCTGGCCGGCCATTACGACACGGGCTTCATTGAAAAGCACAAAGCGGATTTGACGCCCGCAGCGCCCACGCCCGAGCAAGTGCAACACGCGGCGATTGCGGCGGCCGCCCACGCAGCCGCGCACGCCAACGCCACCTTACCCTCGCAGGCGCTGGGCGACGGCATCTCGGCGTGGCGGCAGGACGTGACAAAAAGATAACATCCCCGCTGCAAAAGCCTGGGCGTCCGGGGGTCTAAAGGCCCCCCGCGCGCAATCTTCGCAGGGATGTGGAATGGGCTGGCGGAGCCGGGTCGCATATGCGACTTTACGCCCGCCCCTGGCTCCCCGAGCCCCCCTGGCATCGCTTGACGCGGGCAGTGGGATTTGGTACGCGAGGCCCCGGGTTCACCCATCATGCTCAGCGCTTTTTACGTCAGCCTCATCAGTGCCACGGCCCCGCAGGCCGCTGAATCCCAGCTTCTGGACGTTGACGGAACCGTGTTCGTCATGCTGGGGCTGTTTTTGCTGGCCTTGGCCATCTTAACCCCCGTGTTGTGGAAGCCCTACATAAGGATTCGAGGCGAACGCAGCACCAAGGTGGAAGGCTACAGGGCCCAGGCCGAGCAAATGGAAGTGGACGCCAAGGCGCGCTTCGAGAAAGTGGAAAAGCAGTTGGCCGAAGCCCGGCGTGAAGGCGCAGGTGCCTTGGCAGTGGCGCGCGCCGAAGCGCAATCGCGCGAACAAACCTTGTTGGCCCAGGCCCACGCCAAGGCGCAAGCCACACTGGCCGAAGCCAAAGCCAAGTTGGAAGCGGCAATGGCCGCACAAAAGGCGAACCTAGATCAGAAGGCCGAAGCGCTGGGCAAAGAAGCCGCCGCGAAGGTTCTGGGACGGAGCGTGTCGTAATGAAGCTTTTCGCAAGCCAGTTGGGCCGCGTGTTGCGCGTGATGGCGCCGGTGGTGTTCGCTGTGGTGCTGTTGGCCAGCGCCCGCGTTTGGGCCCAAGGTCATGGTATTGACAGCTTAGAGCACGTTGACGAAGCCTATGGCGTCCATGGCGAAAGCCATCATGGCGAACATGGAATCGACGGCAAAGTTTTGGCGTTGCAGCTCTTCAACTTTGCGGTGCTGATCTTCATCCTGGTGAAGTTCGCCGGCGGCGCCTTGAACAAAGCCCTGCGCGGCCGCCACGACAAAATGAAGGTGGATCTGGACGAAGCGCAGCGCCTACGCACGGACGCCGAAACCAAGTTGAAGGCCCAAGAGGCGCGCCTCATTAACCTTGAAAACGAGATCATTTCGCTTCGCAAATCCATGCAGGAATCCGCTGAGGGCGAAAAACAACGCATGATCGCAGCGGCTGAAGCCCGCGTGGTGCGCATGGAGGAAGAAACCCGCTTCCTTATGGAACAACAGGTAAAACAAGCCGAGCTAAACTTCAAAGCTGAGGTGGCCACGGCCACCGCGCGCATTGCCGAGGCTCTGGTACGCCGCCAGGTAAACGACAGCGATCAGCAGCGTTTGGTCACGTCGTTCGTGGCGGAAGTGGCCACGGACTCGGCCCACGAAAGGACCGCATAAATGGCCGCCTTGTCAGGATCGGTTTCGCGCCGGTACGCGCGCGCGCTGTTTTCTTTGGGCAGCGACAACGGGCAGTTCGAGGCTTATGGACGTGAGCTGGCAGAGCTGGCCGCGCTATTCGAGGGATCGACCGACTTGCGCCACGCATTGACCAATCCCGTGATCACCGGCGCTGAAAAGCGGGCGATCCTGGAAGCCATCTTGCCGCGCGTGGGCGCCAGTGGCGAAGTGCGCCGCTTTATCCTTTTGCTGCTCGATCGCGGGCGCTTGCAACAGCTACCCCGCATCTTTAGCGACTACCAACGCATGACCGACGAGCGGCTGGGCCAAGTGCGCGGCCGTGTGGTGTCCGCCACCCCGCTTGACGCAACCGCTTTTGATCAAATTCGCGCCGCGCTTGAAAAGCGCATGGGCAAAAAGGTGCTACTGGAAAGCTCCGTGGATCCCGAAATTTTGGGCGGCGTGATCGCTCAGGTGGGGGATCTTGTGCTCGATGGCAGCCTCCGCAACCGCCTTGATAACTTGTCTCGCAAACTCTTGAACTAGGAAGCCTCCGATGCAGATTCGCGCCGAAGAAATCAGCCAAATCATCCGCAAAGAGATCGAAAACTTCGATCAAAAGGTGGAAGTGACCG
This sequence comes from Polyangia bacterium, assembly GCA_038257535.1. Lineage (GTDB taxonomy): Bacteria > Myxococcota_A > Polyangia > Fen-1088 > Fen-1088 > JAGTJU01. The sequence continues at coordinate 12,141 of JBBSJE010000114.1, read as the reverse complement.
AAACCGGCACAGTGCTGGAAACCGGTGACGGCATTGCCCGCGTTCACGGTTTGGAAAACGCCATGGCCGGCGAGTTGCTCGACTTTGGGCACGGCGTGGTGGGCTTGGTGCTGAACCTTGAAGAGGACAACGTAGGTTGCGCGCTTCTGGGTGAGTTCCAGAAGATCAAAGAAGGCGCCACGGTCAAGCGCACGGGCAAGATCGCCCAGGTGCCGGTGGGCGACGCTTTGATTGGCCGCGTGGTCAACGCCCTGGGCGAACCCATCGACGGCAAGGGGCCGCTTGATACCAAAGAGTTCCGCAAGATCGAACTGAAGGCCCCGGGCGTGATCGCGCGAAAGCCGGTGCATGAGCCCATGCAAACCGGCCTCAAAGCCATCGATTCGATGATTCCGATTGGCCGCGGTCAGCGCGAATTGATCATTGGTGACCGCCAAACCGGCAAAACCGCGGTGGCCATTGACACGATAATCAACCAAAAAGGCCAAGGCGTTTACTGCTTCTACGTGGCCATTGGGCAAAAGCAGTCCACGGTGGCATCGGTGGTGGAAAAGCTGCGCGAGCACGGCGCGATGGAGTTCACCACAATCATTGCCGCCACCGCGTCCGAATCGGCGCCACTTCAGTTCCTGGCCCCCTACACAGGCGTGGCCATGGCCGAGTACTACCGCGACAGCGGCCGCCACGCCCTGATTGTTTATGACGACTTGTCGAAGCAAGCGGTGGCCTACCGTCAGTTGTCACTGCTGCTGCGCCGCCCACCCGGCCGCGAAGCTTATCCCGGTGACGTGTTCTATTTGCACAGCCGTTTGCTGGAACGCGCCTGCAAACTTTCCGACGAATTGGGCGCAGGCTCGCTTACCGCGCTGCCGATCATCGAAACTCAGGCCGGCGACGTTTCCGCCTACATTCCCACGAACGTTATCTCGATCACTGACGGTCAGATCTACCTGGAGAGCGATTTGTTTTACTCGGGCCAACGCCCCGCTTTGAACGTGGGCATCTCGGTGTCCCGCGTGGGTGGCGCCGCCCAGATCGCCGCGATGAAGAAGGTGGCCGGCAAGCTGCGCTTGGAGTTGGCGCAGTACCGCGAGTTGGCGGCGTTCTCTCAGTTCGGTTCGGATCTCGACAAAGCCACGCAAGCGCAGCTCAACCGCGGCGCGCGCTTGACCGAGCTTTTGAAGCAAGGGCAATACGCACCCTTGTCGGTGCAACAGCAGGTGCTCATCCTCTTCGCGGCCACCAACGGCTTCGTCGATGCCCTGCCCGTCAGCGCCGTTCGTCGCTACGAATCCGAGCTTTACGCCTACGTGGACAGCCAGCACCCACAGCTGTGGACCGACCTGAAAGAAAAGGGTCAAAACGGCAAGAAGTACGACGAACTCGTGCAGTCGATGCGCAAGGTGCTGGGCGATTTCAGCAAAGTGTTTGCGGCTGACCTGAAGGCCTAAACCCACCATGCCGTCACTTAAAGCCGTCCGCCGCCGGATAGCGTCGGTTAAATCCACGCAGAAGATCACCCGCGCCATGAAATTGGTGGCGGCGGCAAAATTGCGCCGCGCCCAGGACGACATTGTGGCGGCCCGCCCCTACGCCAATGCGTTGGCAGAGGCCGTGGCTCAAGTGGCGTTGCGGGCGGGCGGCGAGGCCCACCCCATGCTGCAACGACGCGAACAACAGCGCTTGGCGGTGGTGGTGCTTACCTCTGACCGCGGGCTTTCGGGCGGCTTTAACACCACCATCCTGCGCGCCACCGTGAAGTTTTTGCAGGAGCAAAAGACCGCGGGCGTCGATGAAATGCCGTTGCTGGTGGTGGGCCGCAAGGGGCGCGATTTTCTGCGCCGCCGGGGTTACCCCATCGCGGCGCAATACGCGGCCACCACGGGGGAGACCTCCCAGGTGCGGGCCCGCGAATTGGCGCTGCAAATCACCGACGACTTTCTGAATGGCCGCATCGACGGGGTGCGTGTGATCTACAACGAGTTCCGCTCGGCCGCGTCGCAACGGGTGACGATCGAAACCTTGTTGCCTGTGGATCTGGGTGCCGCGGGCAAGGTGGAAGAAACGCTGACCGATTTCGTTTACGAACCATCCAAAGAAGAGCTGCTGGCCACCATGCTGCCGTTGTACTTGGAATCGCGCCTGCACCGCGCGCTGCTGGAATCGGTGGCTTCGGAATTCGGCGCCCGCATGACGGCCATGGAAAGCGCCACCAACAACGCGAAGGCCGCCATCGAGCGCCTGACACTGGAATACAACCGCGCCCGCCAAGCGGCCATCACCAAAGAGCTGATGGAAATCGTGGGTGGCGCTGAAGCTTTGAACGGATAAGAGAGACGACAAGGACGCGATGATGCAAACGAACCAGATTGGCAAGGTAGTTCAGGTAATCGGCCCCGTTGTGGACGTGGCTTTCGAGTCGATCGATCTGCCTGAGATCTACACAGCGCTCACCATCACCAACCCCTCCATCGACGACAGGGCCGATAACTTGGTGGTCGAAGTGGCGCAGCACCTGGGCGAGCGCACGGTTCGCTGCATCGCCATGGACACCACCGACGGCTTGGTGCGTGGCATGCACGTGCGCAACACCGGTGGCCCCATCGCCATGCCTGTGGGTCGCGAGATTCTGGGCCGCATTTTGAACGTGGTGGGCCGCCCCGTGGACGAAGCGGGCCCCGTCAAAGCCACCAAGTTCCTGCCCATTCACCGCCCCGCCCCCGCCTTCGTGAACCAATCGGTGAAGGTGGAAATGTTTGAAACCGGCATCAAGGTCATTGACCTTCTGGCCCCCTACCGCCGCGGTGGAAAGATTGGTTTGTTCGGCGGCGCCGGCGTGGGCAAAACCGTCACCATGCTTGAGCTCATCAACAACGTGGCCAAAAAGCACGGTGGGTTCTCGGTGTTCGGCGGCGTGGGTGAGCGCACCCGCGAAGGCCGCGACCTTTTCAACGAAATGGCCGAGTCGAAGCTGTCCGATGGCAGCAGCGTGTTGTCGAAGACTGCGCTTGTGTACGGCCAGATGAATGAGCCGCCTGGCGCCCGCGCCCGCGTGGCCTTGTCGGCGCTCACCGCCGCCGAATACTTCCGCGACGAAGAAGGCCAGGACGTGCTTTTGTTCATCGACAACATCTTCCGCTTCACGCAAGCCGGCTCCGAAGTTTCGGCCTTGCTCGGCCGCATTCCCAGCGCCGTGGGTTATCAACCCACGCTGGCCACGGAAATGGGCACCTTGCAAGAGCGCATCACCTCCACGGACAAGGGCTCTATCACCTCGGTGCAGGCCATCTACGTGCCCGCCGACGACTTGACCGATCCCGCGCCCGCCACCGCGTTTGCCCACTTGGATGCCACCACGGTGTTGTCGCGGCAGATCTCCGAATTGGGCATTTACCCAGCCGTGGATCCGCTTGACTCCACCAGCACCATCTTGACCCCCGCCGTGGTGGGTGAAGAGCATTACCAAGTGGCCCGCCAGGTGCAGCAGATCTTGCAGCGCTACAAAGAGTTGCAAGACATCATCGCCATCTTGGGTATGGACGAACTTTCCGAAGACGATCGTTTGGCCGTGTCGCGCGCGCGCAAGATTCAAAAGTTCTTGTCGCAGCCCTTCTTCGTGGCCGAAGCCTTCACAGGCAGCCCCGGTAAGTACGTTGAAGTCAAAGACACCGTGCGCAGCTTCAAGGAAATCGTCGACGGCAAGTGCGACGATCTGCCCGAACAGGCGTTCTACATGCAAGGTGGCATCGACGACGTGCGCGAGCGCGCCGCTCAGATGGCCAAGGACAACTAAGCCTTCGTTTCTTTCGTTCTTTCGCTCTGGAGACAAAACCGAATGCGCTTGTCCATCACCACCCCCAAAGGCTCACTGCTCGACACCGAGGTCGATGAAGTGATTGCCCCCGGCACCCTGGGTGAATTCGGTGTGTTGCCCGGCCACATTCCGTTTTTGTCGTCATTGCGACCGGGCGTTTTGGTTTACCGCACCAAAGACGGCGAGCGCGTGCTGGCAATCAATGACGGTTTGTTAGAGGTGGCCCAAACCGACAAAGGCGAGCAGGTTTTGGTGCTGGTCACCCAAGCCTTGCGCACCCAAAGCATCGATAGAGACGCGGCGGCCGCAGAAGTTGTGGAAATAGACAAGCAGGTGGGCGACTGGAAAGGCGACTTGGGCGCCGAGTTTCAGACGCTTGTGGCCAAGCGCGCGTGGGCCGAAGCGCGCCTGAACGCCGCCGCCAAGGGCACCACCGCTCATTAACCCGGGCCACCGCAAGCGCCCAACTTGATCACTCTTTATCCTTTTTTCGTGACGTGTGAGCCGGGCGCCGAAGGCGCGCTGCGGCGCGAACTGGTGCAGTTGCGTGTGCGCGGCCCCAAAGGCGCCCGCGCGGGCGTGTCGTTTCGCGGCACGTTTGAAGAAGCCATGCGCACCTGTTTGCACGCCCGCACCGCCATGCGGGTGTTGTGGCAGCTCGCGGAATTTGAAGCGCCCACCGCCGAAGCGCTCTACGAAGGCACGCGCAGCATCGCCTGGCACGAACACCTGGATGCCAAGCACACCTTCGCGGTCAAAGCGCAGGTCAGCGGTTCGCAGACGTTGTTGAACACTCAGTTTGCGGGCTTAAAGGTCAAAGACGCCATCGCCGACGCGCTTCGTGATCACATCGGCGAACGCCCGAATGTGGATGCGAAAGATCCGGATGTGCAAGTGGCGCTGCACATTAACGGCGTGCAGGCGCGCGTGTTCCTCGATGTTTCAGGCGAGCCGCTTCACCGCCGCGGCTATCGCGTGGCCATGACGGAAGCACCACTAAAGGAAACGCTGGCGGCCTCGATTTTGGCCCTGGGCAATGTGGACGCCAACGAGCCGTTCTTGGATCCCATGGCGGGGTCGGGCACTTTGGCAATTGAGCACGCGCTGCGTGCGCGGCAGATCGCGCCGAACCTCCATCGCGGTTTTGGGTTCGAGCGCTGGCCCAGCCAAGGCCACCAATCCCTGTTTGCGCAAATGCGAACTGAGGCGCGCGACCAAATCCTGCACAAAGCGCCGGCCCCCATCTTCGCCCGCGACGTTTCACCCGAGGCGATTGCGGCGCTGAAGCAAAACGCGGCCGCGGCAGGCGTGCTGAACGATCTGCAGATCGGCACCGCGGCGCTTTCGCAACTCACAGCGCCCACCCCCACGGGCACCCTGGTCACCAATCCTCCCTACGGCGAGCGCCTTGAACGAGCCGCTCGCCAAACGCGCGACATTTCGCGCGAGTTGGCTGTGGCGTTTCACCGCCTGTGGAATTGGAATGCGGTGCTGCTTTGCCCCGATCCCAGCTTTGCCAAAGCGCTGGCTCTGGAGCCCGAATTTTCGCACCGGCTGTGGAACGGCGGCATTGAGGTGCGGTTGATGCGATTTGCTCTGGGCAAAGACCGCGCTTGAGGGCGCAAACCTACTGCCGTTTGAAAAGCACCGGGTAGTTGAAGCTCTGGCTGTCCTGACGAAACTTCGGAAACTTCGCTTTGCGCGCGGCCTCCGTGAGGCACTGGCCCAAGGCGGTGCCACCCAAGCTGCCTCGGATGGCCACGCGTTGGGGAAGGCCTGTGGCGCCATCCACCGTAAAGTCCAGCTCCGCGCGGCCCTTGAGTGCAAACTGCTCATGGCAGCGATCAAGTTGTGGCCTGATCTCATTGAGGGCACGGGTGATGTCGGTGGCGGCCAACTTCAGCGGCAAACTACCCCCCTCCGCCGCTGCGCCTTCACCAAATCCCTCGCCGCATTCATCACCCTCGGAATACTTGGGCGCGGGCGCTTCGGACTTGGGCTGCGAGTGCAGCACCTCACCCGTGCAGTGATTGAAGATGCGGGTGCCCAGAAGGTTGAATGCAAAGCCACGGCTGGGGCCAAAGCTCCATTGTTTGTCAGAAGGCTCGAACACGTATTGCGCACGCAAATGCGGCCGTACCTGCGAAAGCCACGAGCGCGCCGCCGCGATGTCCTCGAACGTCAACGCCACCTGTCCAACATCCAAGGCGCTGCTCAAGGTGCGCGCGGTTTTGTCGGGCATGCGCAGCGCCACCATACGCTTGCTGTCGCCCTTGCCCACGGCAATCGGCTGTTTGCAAGCCAAGCAACCCACCGCAGCCAAACGAAAGCCCTTAATCCGAGCGTCATAGTCGGAAACGGAAACCACATCACCGTCGGTAACGATCATGGCGTACGTCAACGAAGGCATGGTCTGGCGAAGAAAGCTGGTCATGCCGCGGCAGCGGGCTTTGTCGATCTGGCGGCGCGCCCCAGTGCAGTCTTCGAGAAAAGGCACCATCAACGTTGCCAAGTCCATGGCAGGCATCGCTTCGCCCAGCAGCGCTTCAAAGCTCGTGGCTTCGCTGCGCCGATTGCTTTGCTTGGCCGTCCCCGCCGCTTCAGATGCGAGATTGGGATCGGCATCGGAATCCAACGAGTTCGCCTCAGCGGCTTGCGCCCAAGCCGGGGCTTCGTTGTGACAAAGCCCCAATGCAAATACCCCAAGCAGCCACGCGCGCTTCATGAAAGCTTCCTACCCCAATTGCGCGCGATTGGGAACCACCGTGGCAGATGACCGCGTTCCTACGCCCCGAATGACGCAGCGCTTATTTGTTCACAAATCGGCCCTCAGAGCGCGAAAATCAGGCTACGGAGCCGGGCCGCCAAATCTCGATTCTCCGCCTCGGGGTTCAAAAACCGGCACGCAAGCTCGATGCCTTTGGGTTTCGGGCCAATCACTCTCACCATCGCCACAGGCAGCTCGTGAACCCTATCATCAAGCTTTACCTGCAAGGTCATCTGCTTGGCCAGCGAAAGATCCAGTGGACCTTTGTCGGGCACCAACATCCGAACGCCACTGGCGGACACATCCAACAGCAGCACGACTTCGTCGTAGTTTTCGTGCCGAAGTCGAGCAGTGCGCTTCACCCGCTTGCGCGGGGCCCGTCGCCGAAATCGCCCGCCCAGCAGCCGCTTTAGTTCCTGCGCAAGCCTGTCATCAGATTGCTCTAGAACCAGCTGCGCCAAACGTGGGAATTCAATGGCATCAAGGACCCCCTCGTCGTCGGAAGTGGGCACGGGCTCAGATTCTGTCAAATCCACCGGCTCCATACTAACCACCCTTCCCCGCCATTCTTAGGTCAATCACGAGACCTTCGTGAATCCACAGCACCATACCAATGCCGTCGGCTTTCAGACGGATTTGTCGCGCCCCTTGTTTCTCCAGCTTGCGCATTTCGTCCGACGACGACAGCATCGATGGAAGCCCAAGAGCCTGATCCAACGCCAAGGCGCTGCGCAAAAGCCCTGCGGTCATGTTTACGAGTTCGCACAACGAGTCGTTCATCATGGCGGCATCGACTTCTCCCGCGCCGCAAGAAAACATCGCCGAGCTCAGAGCCGTGCATCCTTGTTCGTCGGAAGACAAACCCACCACCAGGGGCTTACCGCCCGCGATGGGCAAAACGGCGGTGCGCCAACCGGCTGTTCCGGGCACATCAACAGACTCACCGGGGGTGAATTTGATGCCCAGCATCGTCTGCGTCACGCTGGACACCAGTTCCGCAAGTTTGTCGGGACTTGGAAGCTCTTTCATGACCCACCTCTCCTCACGCAGCGTAGTTTTGACTCTTGAGCTTGGTTCGTAGCTGGGCAAGCTTCGGGTCATCAAGGCCCATCATCGACTTGCCCACCATTATGAGGGCGTCGACATCGTCAACGTCCACCTTGCCGTCGTATATGCCCTCGCTCTTGGTCAAAGCGTTGGCGAAACGTACGCTGTTGCCTACCGACAGCCGTTCTGCAGAATCATAGTCTTCGCACTCGCTCACCGCCTTGATCACAGATTCGGGCATTTGCCACTTCTGGGTCAGCGATATGCCTACCTTGCGGTGAATTTTCTGAACCACTGACATCCATGTGTCCTGCTCAATCCACGAGCGGCCCACTTTGGAGGCAATTGCGGACTCCGCGTCTAGCAGCAAGGTGGCCACAATGGGCTTGCCTACGTCGTGCAGCAACCCCGCCAAGTAGGCGGCCTCAGGGTCGCCTCCGCCCACCATCACCGCAACATCCCGAGATAACGTAGCCACGGCCAATGAATGCTCCCACATGGAGGCGCACACCGACGCAATGCTTGGATTTCGCGAATCAAAGACCTGCCGGGTTGCGACCTCCATGATCAGCGTGCGGAGCTTTGAGGCGCCTAGCCTCACAACACAAGCCTGTACCGTTTCCGCAGGTTGTCGGGTGGCATAGGCCGCACTATTGGCGACCTTTAAAGTCTCAGCCGCGATCACAGGATCCTTTTCAATGACCGACGTTGCTTCGGCCGTGGTGAAATCAGCGCGCCTCACCACGGCCAAACACTTTGCTGCCATGGCGGGTATGGTTGGCAATTGCAGCGTGTCGGACGCAATCTTGTTCAACACAATGGTCTCTAACTGATTTGAGAGTCGATCTTCGACTGACACGGCATCTCGCTTTCGCCGGTTTTACGCAACCGCCTGTTTGGCCACACTGACGTCACTGAAAATTGGAACCTGCGCCGTCTCGGTGTACCCCTTGAGGCACTGAGCCAAGTCTGCGTTGCCCACCAAACGCAGCTGCAGGCCCAGTTTCTCCGCCTCGGCGGCAACATCGCGCACAAGTTGCGGATTCTTCTGGACTTCGTTCGGAAGCCCCAAGGCATTCACAACAACGTCTTCAAAGCATGCCTGCGCCAAATAGTTCAAATCTTCCTTCAGCACAGCCAATAGACGCTTGTAATATTTATCCAATCGCTCGCGCTTGCCTTTGTATTCGCTGATCCGCACAATGTTGTCATCGCGATGCGTGAGCTCCTGTGTATCGAAATACTCAATCAACAAGTCTTCGATCACATCTTGGGTAAATGGCTTATACAGAACGCCATCAAACGCCAGCGCCTTGATCTCTGCGCCGATGTCATTTGTGGTTCGCAAGGTCATTGCCAAAACAGCGGCATTGGGCTGCAAGGTCTTCAATTGCTTGATCAGGGAAGTTCCAGCCACATCGGGAAGCTCTTTGTCGACAAGGATCATCCGGTACACGCGTTCGCGGCACTGGGTCAGCGCCGCTTGTCCGCTGACGCTGCTATTCATTGTTAGCCGCTCAGGCAACAATGAACGCAGCTTCTTGTGAACGTTCTCCATATCGTCCACCACCAGCACATCAACAAACGACTTTGCGCCACTAATGGCCGCGCCCGCCGGCGCATTTTCGCTGGCACGCCCGTCCGACATCACCACAGCTGATTCGTCACGCTTCAAACACTTGAGGACCTTGGCGCGCAGCTCCTCAGGACGAAACGGCTTCAGAATGTAGTCGTCGATGCCCATCTTTACAAGCGAAGCCACGATTGAACGTTTGGACTCGGACGTCAGCATCACCACCGGAGTCTTGTTTCCGGCAGCCCGCATGCGCTCTAGCATGCCCGGCCCGTCAAGAACCGGCATCGTTACGTCCAATAGCACAAGATCGAACTCTAGCTCCTCTAGCTTCTGCAGCCCTTCCTCGCCATGTTCAGCCTCTTCAATCTCCAGGTTCAGATCGGCCAGCTGTTTGGTGACGATCATGCGTACGGAACGGCTGTCATCGACGGTGAGTATCCTGGCCATATTTCCTCCTCAAAGGTTCGCTAAACACGCAAGAGCGCTGCGGCGCCTGTAGTACAAGGCGCGCTCGAACTCGAACGACTTGAATCTTTCATCCACGCCCAGCGTCGTTTCGGCCGTACCCATGAACAGGTACCCGTCAGGGGCCAAAGTGCTGTAGACCTTATCTAGGATCTCCCGTTTCTGCGTGAGATCGAAATAGATCAGGACGTTGCGGATCAAAACAATGTCTATGGGTCCCAACGGTGGCCACGGCAAAGTCAAATTGAGCGCGCGGAACTCAACCGCACTGCGAATGCGGTCCTGTATCACCCAATCAGGACCATCCTTTTGGAAGTACTTGGGCAAGAGTTTGGCCGGCAGCCCGCGCTTGACCTCAAGTTGCGAGAATCGACCCGCTCTGGCTCGCTCCACCATGGCTGCTGAAAGGTCCGTGCCTATCAAGCGCAATCGCCAGCTGTCCAAGGCGGGAAACTGCTCGCGCAAGAGCAAGGCAATGCTGTAGAGCTCCTGTCCACTTGAAGAGGCAGCTGACCAAATGCTCAAAGACCTTGTGTGTTTCCGCGCTTCGATGGCGGCCGGAATCACCTTTTTCTCCAGGGCATGAAAGGGCGCGAGGTCGCGAAAGAACGACGTTTCGTTCGTGGTCATCGCTTCCACCACGCGCGTAGGCAGCGCGCCCTTCGGTTGCTTTCGCACCAAGCCCACCAAATCGTCAACGCTGACAATGCCTTCTTGTTCTGCGATTGGGCTCAAGCGCGAGAGCACAAGGTATTCTTTTCCGGGCTCAATCACGATCCCCGAACGCTCCCGAACGAGCTCGCAGATGAAGTTGAATGACTCGGCCGCCATGGTCATGCGCTCACCCACGACTAGCTGTTTTCAAAGGTCCGTCTTTGCGCTCAGTCAACGCGATTACATGCGGTGCCAATTGCTCCAGCGGCAAGATTGCATCGGCAACGCCGGCATTCACAACGGCGGCAGGCATGCCCCAGACAACGCTGGTGCTTTCATCTTGGACGACGCAACGGCCCCCAGCCTCGTGTACAGCTGCGCATCCCCGCCCGCCATCGTGTCCCATGCCTGTCAAGATCACCGCAAAGGTTGCGGCGCCGTACACCTCAGCTGCCGATCGGAACAACACATCAGCGGCAGGCCGGCAGGAATTCTCGGGAGGACCTTGATTGAGCGAAACGCGAACCTGGTCTGCAACGCGACGAAGGGTCATGTGAAAATCGCCAGGCGCCACCAGGATGGTTCCTGGGCAAACGCGGTCGCCCGCCTGTGCCTCCCGCGCCGAAAGCGCAGATGTTCTACATAGGCGCTCGGCGAAAAGCCGTGTGAAGGTCGGGGGCATGTGCTGAATCACAAGCACAGGCAAATTGAACCCCGCGCCCAACCCCGAAAGAAATGTGGCCAGGGCATTGGGCCCGCCGGTGGATGCTCCCACAACCAAGACCTCAAAGGGCTTTGTGCGCCCAGGCACAGGCGTGACGCCGATTTGTCGCGATGGCTTCACGCCTACCCCCGAGCCCGGAGCACGGCAGAACACCTTGATCTTTGGAATGAGATCGTGTTTGACCGTGTCAAGCGCCTCTCTGGCGCCCGCCACCTTCGAGGGCTTGGTGACGTAGTCATTCGCGCCCAAAGCCAGAGCGTCCAAGGTGGCCGCCGCCGCCCTTTCCGTCATGCTGCTGAACATGATTACGGGCAGACGGGGGTAGGTTTTTCGCAGCTGCTTTAGCGTCTCCAAGCCGTCAAGAACTGGCATTTCCACATCAAGCGTGATGACGTCAGGATTCACCTGGGGAATCTTTGCCAGGGCGATGCGTCCATCCGCGGCCGTTCCCACCACTTCCAGGTCCGAATCCTCGGAGAGCGCGTCGGCGATCAACCGACGCATCACCACCGAGTCTTCAACGATCAGTATCCGTATCCTGGCCATCACGTACGCATGTCCCTAGATCCGAAATTGTTTAACCAAACGCTGCAAAGCTGCAGCCATGTCGGCCAAATTTGTGGCGGCTTTTTGCGCGTCGCTCGCGCCTTCCGTTGTGCTTCGAGCCGCTTGTGCCACGCCACTGATGTTGCCCGCGATTTCGGAGGCTCCTTTGGCCGCCTCAGTAACATTTCGACCAATCTCGTTGGCCGTCGCTGTTTGCTGCTCAACGGCCGTGGCGATGGCGCCCTGAATGTCATTGATCTGTTCGATGATCGATCCGATCTGAGAAATGGCCTCAACCGCGCCGCGCGTATCCCGCTGAATGGCTTCAATTTTCTGACCAATGTCTTCGGTGGCCCGGGCCGTCTCTTTTGCAAGCTCCTTGACCTCATTGGCAACCACAGCAAAGCCCTTGCCGGCCTCGCCCGCGCGCGCCGCTTCAATAGTGGCGTTTAGGGCCAACAGGTTGGTCTGCTGTGCAATGGACGTGATCACCTTGATCACCTTTCCAATTTCGTTTGAGCTCTCGCCTAGTTTTTCGACCGTTGCGT
>JBBSJE010000113.1:0-18568 GCA_038257535.1 Polyangia bacterium | reverse complement strand
TTCGTCATCTTTGCTTGCGTCTGCCATGGGAAGCTTTCTTGCGGCAATGGAAAGCAAGCGGCATACCGTTACTCAAAGCACGCTAAGTGGCTGAAACCATGGCGAAAGCTTCGTGTCACCGGACTGACGCGTCCGCTTGTCTGTCATGGAAATGACGGCGCGCGCGAATTTGAAAATAAATGCTTTACTCGCCCGCTGGATCCACCGATGACCGCGAAAACGCTCGCGAACTTGGCGGCACGATGTAGCATGAAGCCGCATGTTTGTTTTTGTTCGTGCGGTCATCGCGCTTTCGCTAGGTGCTTTGTTCTTTAGCCCGCTGATGTTCAGGCCGGCGCTTGCTAGCCCTTCACCTTTGGTACAACCCGGCGGCCGCTTCGAGTTGGGCGTGGGCATGGGGTTGGGGCACAACAACCAACCCGACCGCACCGGCCTCGGCTTCAATCTTGAGCTGAAATACGGTTTGGGCGGCGGCACCGAATTGGGCTTCCGCACCGGCGCACGCAACAACAACGGCATCGCCACCAGCGCCGACGCCTACGCCCGCCCGTTTGACCGGGAAACCTTCGGCACCGGCGGCGACACCTTCGCAAACCCCGAACTGCGCTTACGCAAGGCGGTGATGGGCGCTTTGGCGCTGGAAGGCCGCGCCTACGTGCCTTTCGACGGCCCGTTCGGCATCATGTTGGCGGTGCCCATCGTGCTGGCCAGCGGTGGGCTTCGGTTGGACACGGGCGTGTACGTTCCCATCATCTTTGCTGACGAAACCCAAAGCTGGATCAGCATTCCTTTGCAGCTTTGGTTCGTCGCGGGGGGCGCTTGGGACGTTGGCATCATAAGTGGTGCGCGTTTGGTCAATCACGCCAGCGACTGGCAAGTGCCCATCGGTGTGGGGCTTGACCGCACACTGTCCGCCGCGGCCGATTTGGTGATGTGGTTCCTGTTTCCTGACGTCACGCGCGATAGCGCCGCCAATCAGTTTGGCGGCGGCGTAGGGTTGCGGATTCGGATCTGAGCGCGCCCTGGTATGCTCAGGGCATGAGCGAGCCAGCGTTGCATAGGGGTCGCCTGGCGGCCCGAGCCCTCTTGATAGGGTGGCTCGTCACTATGCAAGGCTGCATTTGGTTTGCCGGTTGGGTGGGGTTGCTTGCAACCTTTGCGGGCAAAGCGCGGCGCCGTGCTTGGTTTGGCCGCAACATGCTGAACCTGTTTCGGAGTTTGGGCGCTACGTTCATCAAGATCGGGCAGATCATGAGCACGCGCCCCGATCTGTTGCCTCGCCACATCACCGACGCGCTTGAGCAGCTACAAGACAATGTTGGCCCGTTTCCTTTCGCGCGGGTGCGCGAGATCCTGCGAGCCGATCTGGGACGCGACGCCGAGCAAGTTTTCGCTGAGCTAGCGCCCGTGCCGATCGCGTCGGCCTCGGTTTCGCAAGTGCACAAAGCGCGTCTGCACGATGGCCGGATCGTGGCGGTGAAGGTTCGCCGGCCCAACGTGCAGGACATCTGCGAGTTTGATTTGGCCGTTATGCAGTGGGTGGCGCGCCGCTTGTCGGCGTGGCCGCGCCTAAGCAGCATGGATCCTGAAGGCGCCGTGATTCAGTTTGGCAGCGCCGTGTTCGCGCAGCTCGATTTTCGCGTTGAAGCCGAAAACAACAAGCGTTTCCGCGCCAACTTCAAAGGCGACGATGAAGTGGTTTTTCCGGAAGTGATTGACAGCTTGTCGACGGCGCGCGTGCTTTGCATGTCGTTCGTGGAAGGAACAAAGATTCTGTCCGTGGGCCAAACCCGATTTGATCCTCACCACGTGGCGCGCGTGGGTTTGCGTGCCCTGCTGAAGATGATTTTTGTCGATGGCTTCGTGCATGCTGATCTGCATCCCGGCAACATCTTCGTCACTCCCCAGGGCAAGGTGGCGCTTTTGGATGTGGGCTTGGTGGGGCACTTGGATGGGCCGCACCGGCAGGCGTTCGCACGCTTCTTTTCTGCGTGGGCTCAGCGCGATGGCGACACCATGGCGCGCGTGATGTACAACCTTTCGGCCGAACGCCCCAACTCGCCGGAAGCGTACGAGGCCTACCGCGCCGCTGTGATCGAATTTGTGGGACGTTATTGGGGGCAACGCCTGGGGCAAGTGCAGCTGGGACGAGTCTTGATGGACTTGCTGGCCATCGTGCGCCAGCACCGCATCCGCATGAACCCCACGTTTACCACGGTGAACATTGCGATTGCCGTCACCGAAGGCATTGGCAAACAGTTGAATCCGGATTTGGATGTGATGTCTGAGGCCCTGCCCTTCTTCATGACGCATCCCTTGGACGCCGCCGAAGGTCGGTAGGTGTGCGGGCTGATCCCGCCTCGCTCGTCGCTTAGCGCAAAGGCTCCCGCGTGATGAAATCGTCGTGGGCTGCCAGCGCTCCGATCAATGTGTGTAAGTCCATGCTTTCGCGGGCAAAGGCTTCATGAGCCTCGCGTACCATGCAGGATTCATCGACGTCACCGGTGCGTCTTCCCAGCATGAAGGTGGCGTAGCGTTGGCTGATGCAAGCGCCCACCGTTCCGCTGTCCAACAACTGCCAGCACCGGATCCACTGTCTATGTCGCGCGAACGGGGACAGGATGGCGGCCGCGGGCCCCAGTCCCTGCTCGCCGCCGGCGACGCGAGCGCGGAGGCCGCCGTTCCCGTGGCCCTGTCAGCGTTGAAGTTCGTTGGGTACGATTCGGATGCGCGCTTCGCCCTCGGGCGTGACGGTGGCCAGCACGAGGCCCGCGGCGGCGAAGGCTGCGTGCGTGATTCGTTCGTCGCCAAAAGAACCTAGCCGGCGTAGCCTGTTCGCCGTCTCAAACTCCGCCCACGCGGGGGCCGCGCCATTGAGCTGCAGTTGCAGGCGGCGCCTTGTTTCGTGCCACACCAGAAGGTCTGCCGATTCCGTCTTGCGCAGGCTTAGAATCCGACGCGTCTCCTCGTCGTAGCTTGCCACCAGGGAGCCGGTGTCGGTTTGATGAAGCGCCGAGAAGATGGAGGCGTCGTTCCCGTGCGGCGTTGCGGCGCTCACAGCCTTTACGGGCACCGGCAGTGACGGCAACAGCACGGCCGCCACGTTTGGGAACACGATGGCCAGGTGCGTTCCGTCGTACGTGTAAAGCACGCCGGGGCCTCGATGCAACCAACCTAGCGGCGTGCCAAGGGCCAGGTAACGCACCTTCCCTCCTTCCTTCGCGCGGATGGCGATAACAGGCCGACCTCTCTGGTCCACTTTTTCTATCTTTACCCGTGAGCCGTCCAGTGAGGTTCGCGCGCAACCCATCGCCACGATGCCGGGAGTTAGGCCAGGGGACCCCCGATTCCCTGATGGTATCTCGATGTCCTCCACAACATGGGGGGCGCCCCAGACCACGCGCAAACTCGCGCCTTGCGACACGGTTTCGAGACACCACAAGCGCCGCGTTTCCGTTACGATCGGTCGCAGCCCGGTCCAGTCGGCTGGCTTTCCGACAACCTCAACGTCTTCGATCCGTGGCGCGCTCACAGCAGGCCCTTCGCGACAGCCGAGGATCGGCGTGACCAGGACCACCAAGATGGAGGTCGCGCGTGCAAAGCGCCTCATCCGCGTGGCCCCTTCAACGAGAACAGATTGTTGGCCGGAACGATTTGCGGCGGAGAATGCAACGGGCTTTCCCACCACAGCTCGATGATGCCATCCACCATTTCCTGGTAGTACTCAAGCTTCAGGTCGTAAAGCCGCCCTCGTGTGAGGTCGAAGTGCCCACAATGGATGGTAGTCGAGTGTTTCTCCCATTCATCCAGGGCAATTTTGTTGTTGAGCCACAGCCGGAAGCCGTCGTCGCTGCGCACGCAGAGCCTGGTCTTCCCCGAATGTTCGGCGCGTAGTTTCCCAATCCAGCGGACCGAAAAGCGGGCGCCCGGTATCCCGGGAATGGGAGAGTCCTCGTCAAGCCAGACGAAGTTGATCTGCAGGTCGGTTCGTCCCACGGATTCGCCCCTCAGCTGCAAATCAGAAAAATACTCGGCGTTAAGACCCGGTGTGAGGTTTGCGGTTTCTTCGGGCACGACAAGATGAACGACGCTCGCCGTGATGGCCACGACGCCGGCCAGCAGGCCCGCCACCATCACCGGCCGCCGCCACCGCCGTCCGAAACGCACACGGTCGCCGCGTGACCAGCGCTGTAGATCCGATGCAAACGCCTCCGCGTTTGGGTAGCGATCCTGTGGTCGCCTGGCCAGCGCGCGCGCCACGATCTGCCCCAGAGGACCAGGCGGAATTTCGGGGCGCTCGCTGTTGATTTTATGAAAGATCTGCAGATCATTTTCGCCTTCGAATGGCCGCTTGCCTGCAACCGCCTCGCAAAGCAGCACGCCTAGGGCCCAGATATCGGCAGCGGGGCCGGCGGTCTCACCCCGAACCTGCTCAGGCGCCATGTACTGCGGCGTGCCCATCACCCGATCGTGGCGGGTCAGCGAATCCGCGCCCACGACACTGGCGATGCCGAAGTCTGTCAGGACGATGCGGCCGCCATCCTCGACCAGGATGTTGGTAGGCTTGAGATCGCGGTGAACAACGCCGTGAGCATGAGCGAAAGCAACCGCCTGCGCGACGGTCGTCAAAACAACCACACGCTGTTCGATCGACATCTGCGTGCCTATCTCGGCAAAGGTTTGACCCGAGACAAGCTCCATGGCGATGTAGTTGGGCCCCACCTCGTGGATGGCCACAACGTTTGGGTGGCGCAACCGCGCGACCGCCTGCGCCTCGCGTTTCAACCGCCGCGTGGCCTCGTCGGATGTTGGGCCATTGGCGTGTGCCCCACCCTCATCGCGCAGGACTTTTATAGCGACATGGCGATCCAGGGTGGGATCGTAGGCTTCGTAGACGAGCGCCGAGCCGCCTTCGCCCAGCGGCTTCACGATCTCGTAGCGCCCGATGCGCTGGATGGCTTCTCGGCCGGCACCGGCGATGAATTCGCGCATCCAATCTAAATTCATGCGCCCTCGCGGTCTCGCTCATTGTTTGAGCAGAAGAGCCATTTCCTTTTCCACGTCTTCTCCGGGAGCCATGTAGTCGGACAAAATGTTTTTCGTCAATGCGCGAAGACGAATGCGAACCTCGCGCAGGCGGTTGCGCACATCCTCCTCGCCAACGCCGAAACGCTCACCCAGTTTGCGGTAGGTCAACTCGCCACCTTCCGCTCGATCATCGGCGTAGGCCTTGAAGATCTCGAAGTGGTGTTTGCGCCCGCTGTCCACCAGCTCTTGTTCCAGCTGCTCGAAGGCCAGCGCCAATACATCCATTGCCCAGCGTCGCTCGAACGCCTCGTCAGGCGATGGTGCAGGATCCTCTAGCCATGCCGCATCCGCCTCGGCGTAGGGAAACATGGCCGGCCGTGCGCGCGCAGCACGACCTGCGTTCGAAAGAAAGTTCCGCAGCGCCGTATGCAAAAACCCACGGAAGCTGCCGAACTCGCTTGATAAGCGATCCACATCTCCGCGCGCCAGCAGGGTCGCAAAAAACTGCTGTGTTAAATCTTCGGCATCTGAGGCGCTGCCGCGGGCGCGCACGAAACAATAAACCGCCCGCCAGTACCGGTCGATGAGGGTCCCCAGGAGAACGCGACGCTCCGACATGTCGGCATCCTGGGTGGACCGTATCAACGTCCAGCTCGTGGTGGGGAACCGTGACATGACGAAAGAACAGTATATCGCGGACGGCAGGCGTTCCCTTGAGGATTCGTTGCCGTCTGGGCGGTGGCGGTGGCGCCAGCGGAATCAGATGAGCATTCCGGGCAGCGCACCCTTGATGTTCGGGTCGCCAACGTGGTCGACAGGTACGTCCATTGCGTTGCAAAGGCCCGTCAAAACCCGGTTGATTGACTGGTTTTCCGCCGACCGCAGGTACTGCCCCAGGCGCAGCCGCCCGCCGCCCGCGCCGGCGATGAGCCACGGA
Source organism: Polyangia bacterium (assembly GCA_038257535.1). GTDB lineage: Bacteria > Myxococcota_A > Polyangia > Fen-1088 > Fen-1088 > JAGTJU01. The sequence continues at coordinate 12,603 of JBBSJE010000113.1, read as the reverse complement.
AGCCGGGGGCCGTGGTTGCCGTCCAGCATATTGGTTGCCCACAGCACGATGGTGTTGTCGAGCATCGTTTTGCTGTTCGGCCCCACCTCTGGCACCGCATCTAGGCGTTGCAGCAGAGCCGCGAACCGGCCCATCAACCACGTGTCCCACACCTGCTTTTGAGAGCTGTCAGCGTGGGCGACGCCATGCCAGTTGCCAATGTTTTGGAGCCAGGGGAAGTTGAGATCGTCTCCCCACGCTGGCCCGAGTTGCACGGTGGCGACGCGGGTCAGGTTCGAGCGCAGGGCCGCCACGGCGACATCGAACTGAACATCAAGCAGCTGCGGGTAAAGCGCCTTTGAATTAAAATCCAGCGGTTGGCCGGCGTTGGCGATCGAGGAGGGCACCTCGGGTGACGCCAACATCGATGGGGCCACCAAGCTTTTTTCGATGTCTCGCACGCCCTGGAGGTGGCTGACGATGCTCGATTTGTCTTCGGAGCCCAGGTGTTCGGCGAAGCGTTCGAGATCCTTTGCCACAAAATCGAGCATGCTTTTTTTCTCTGCCCGGAGGCGATCCATCGCCGGATCCGCCACAGTTTTGCCGCCGAAATGCTGGTCGACAACGCGGTACGGGCTGATTTCCGGCGTCACCGGCTGATTCATTCCCCCCCAGAACGCGCGTTTCGCCTCCAGCGTTCCATCGGGCGGGCGAGGATTTCCGAACGGCAATTGCAGAGGCAGGCTGCGCAAGGTCACTTTGTCGCGTTTGACAGCCTCGGCGCCGATGATCTGGTCGATGCTGGGCTGGGTGGGCGCCCATACCGATTGAGAACCGCGCGGCTTCGATACCGGTGACCCGCCCGTGAACATCATCGAGTAGGCGCGATGATAATCCTCGGCGCCGATGGCGTTGGTACACTCCATCGGCGCCAGCATCAGAAGCTTTTGCTTCCATGGGTCCAGCGCCTTAAATACCTCCGTGAGTTTTAGGCTCGCAAGATTGGTTCCATCTCCCTGCGGTACGTACTTGCCCCGCGGGTAGCCGTTGGCAGTCACCACGATGAGGAGTCGCCGCGGGAAGACCGGCTCGGCCGAGAAGCCAGCACGTTGTGGCAACAGCGGCAACAAGGCGGCCCCCGCGCCCAACCGCGCCAAAAGCGCTCGTCGACTTGCTTGCCAATCTTTCATAGCTGCTCCTTCGCTTCAGGTTGATTCCGTTCCTGAACGATCTCGTCACGCGCAGGAGCACGCATCACAAACGCGGGGCTGGTGGTAGCCGCAATCATCAGGTTGCGCAGATCGTCGGCCCCTGACCGAACGGATGCACGCGCCAACGCCACCGAAGGGGCGTCTGCTTCACCGTCGGGACGCCCCAGCATGTAGCGCACGAACTTGCGGGACAGGCAGGACAGGAGATCGTCTGACTTCGCCACCATGCTTGCCATTTCAATAGCGTTCGCCACGGCTTTTTCTTCACCTGAGGGCAAGGTCACGAGTGCGGATGCATCGACGGGCTCATCGCCGTCCATCGTTCTATAAGCGCCAACGGCGTCATAGTTCTCGAACGTCATGCCCACCGGATCGAAAACACGGTGGCAACTGGCGCAGGCGTTTTCGGCGTGCTTGGCCAGCAGCGCCCGCGTCGATAAGGTCGGGTCCGGCTTCACAAGTGTGTCGACATCTTCGGGCGGGGACGGCACCTCTACGCAAAGTAACCCTTCCACAACAGCCAGACCGCGCGAGATCGGGTTGAGACCCGAATGCGACGAATGCGAGGCCAAAAACGCAGGTGTGGTGAGTAGACCTGAGCGACGCGTGGGATCCAGGGAAACCTGTGCAGGTCCTGCGTTGTTGGGTACCGAGACGCCATACAATCGCGCTAGATCCGGGTGGTCGACAAAGGTTTCGCGTGAGGTCAGAAGAGTCTCGAGGCTGGCGTCTTTTTCAAGAACCGCGCGAATGAAACGCCGGCTTTCGGCCAGCATGGCGGCGCCGAGGGCCGGTGTGAATTCGACTGTGCTGGATTTGACCTTTATCGATGCCAGATCCTCACGAATTCCGAACCACTGCAAGAGGAACCTCTCTAGGCCTAAAGCCCCCCGAGGATCCGCCAGCAACCGGCGCGCCTGCGCCTGGATCGCGGCCCCCGTGCCGAGGGCGCCGCGGTCGGCAGCGTCCGACAATTCGTCGTCGGGCATAGTGGCCCAAAACATGTAGGACAGGCGAGCGGCGATCTCGTGCGGCCCAAGCACGATGCGTCCGCCGTTGACTTCGGCAGGCCCGGGTGACTTTTCCCAGTGGTACAAAAACCGTGGCGACTGCAACATCAGCCAGGCCAGGCCGCGCAGCGACGTGCGGTGATCATGATTGTTCTCTTTGCGCAGGCGCTCTAGGTAGTGTGAAAAGAGGTCGTCGCTTTCTGCTTGCGTTAATGGACGCCGGAACGCACGCCGGCCGAATCGATCGATGAAGGTCTTCGCACACGCGTCTCTTTCACCTTCGGTGGGCGCTGCCGCGCAGCCAGCCAGATCTATCAACTTGTCGGACGCGTCAGTGGTCAACTTGCCGATCCAATCGACCAGGATGCTGGCTTCAACGCTGGTCAGGGGCGTCCCCTGCGTAAACCCCGAAGGGCCCTTCGTATCTATGATCATGCTTGGCACCTCCACGTTGATGCCCAGGAGATCGGTCAGCGTGTTGGCAAGTTCAGTGCGATCGAGCCTCAGCAACGGCCGGGGCCCGGGAGGCCCACTTGGCGGCTGGCCAGGAACCGGCTCACCGATGGGGCCTAACTGATTGCCCAGCGGAGGCTCGCCGTCGTCGTTCGGGGCATCGCCGGTTGCGTCGTCTTGCGCGCCGCTTCCCGCGCCAATCGCCCCGGTGCAGGCGGGGCCGCCCACGAGAGCAACGCAGCATAACAACCATTTCGCACAGGAACTACATCGTGCTACCAGACTGGTCATGGGAACTCCGATAAGGGAATGCCCGCCAAAGCCGGCGTCGTGTAGAAGAAATCGACAAAAAGGTGCGCGTTTTTTTTCCTTACAGCTGCGGGGCCAACAATCGCGCGGCCGAGGCCGCCAGGCGCCGCAGGAAGGGCGCGCGCGACTCACGCCGCTTCTGCCGCGTGGCGTGCGCCAGGTCAGCCTCGAAGGCGCGCGCCAAGGCCGCCACGCAGGGGCTGTTGTAAAATGCGGCAACCACCTCGAAGTTAAGTCGAAAGCTTCGGTTGTCTAGGTTGGCCGTACCAACAATCGCCAGGCCGTCATCGATGACCGCTGTTTTCGCATGCATCATGGCGGGCTCGTAAAAGTAGATTTGCGCGCCCGCGTCCAGCAACTCGTCGCGAAAAGTGGAACTGGCCGCGTCAACCAACCGGGAGTCGGTGCGCCGAGGAACCAGCAGCCTGACATCAACCCCGCGATGTGCCGCACTGGCGATCGCCGCCAGCACAGCTTCACCGGGTACAAAATACGGCGTTGACAACCACACCCGCTGTTGCGCGCTCGTGATGGCCGTAAAATAGAATGATTCCACAGCGTATGTCGCCTCATCGGGGCCCGACGCCAGAATTTGTACGACCTGGTCGCTGGCCGCGTCCACATGGCCGTTGTCGGACCCAAACGAAACGTCATCAGAGGGGTTCCCGGAGCCCGAGGGCGGGAAAAAAGCCGCAAAACGCTCTGCTTTCTGGCAACCCAGATCGTCTTCGGTTGTGAACACCCAGTTTTCCAAGAAGGTGGCTTGCAGGCCATGAACGGCAGGGCCCACAAATGACACGTGGGTGTCTCGCCACGCGGCCTTCCCACGTGCACGCTCGCTATGGTCGTCTGTGACGTTCATGCCACCGGTAAATCCGGTCACACCATCAACAACCGCGATTTTGCGGTGCGTGCGAAAATTCATAAGCCGCCGCCACAGGCGAAACGGGCGAACGCCGTTAAAGATGCGAACATCAACACCGGCCTCGCGCATCCTCCGGCGGGTTCGCCAGCCCAAACGCTCGCCCACAGCATCAACCAACAATCGCACCTCAACGCCGGCTTGGGCGCGCTCTATCAAGGCATCAATGATTCGCGTTCCGGTCGCATCGTCACGGAAGATGTAGTACTCGAGATGCACGTGGTGCCGCGCGCTGCCTATGGCCGCAATTAGGGCGTCGTAGCAAGCGTCGCCGTCAAGAAACAGCCGAACCTGCTCGCCAGGCTCTGGGGGCAGCCAAGACAGTTGCGCCCCAGCCCGCATCAACTGCCCCGACAAGCAAAGCATGTCGGCGCGCGACTTCTCCCATTTGCCTAGCAAGCTGGTGATGCGTTTGCGTGCCAACTTCAAGCGCAGCTTTTTGCGCTTGAGCTGCCGCGGCCCCACCAGAAGATAAATCGGTATCCCCAGCCACGGCAGCGCAGCCAAAAATGCGATCCAAGCCAGCGTTGATGTGGGCGATCTCCGCTCGAACATGATGTAGACCGAAATGCCCACCACCCAAACGATCTGCCCAACGAAGTAAAGCAGGCCCCAAGACACATTCATGAGGCGACTGTACCAGGAGTTTTCGCGAAACAGGGCACACGGGCCGCCGTGGGGAGTTACAATCGCCGTAAGGCGGGGAAGCGCTGGCGCATCAAGCACAAGGCGCTCGTGCCATTGGACCACGGCCCCGAATGATCATTTGCTGTTCCGTTTGTGCCCCTTCATGAATTGCCAAGCCAGTTCGTACTGAACGGCGCACTGGCGCTCTGCGCCAGGAAGAGGAGTTGCCGTAGGCCAAAAGCCCGAATTGCCATACAGATCCACTTTCGCCTGTGAAGCGTAGACCTGCTGCGTATGCGAACATCTGATGATATAGACACCCCTTTGTCGCGTGAAGTGACCCCGCTTTCTAAGTACATCAAGAGCTCGGGGAAGCTTGATCTGACAGGGATCGATTTTGACAAGGTCAGCGACACGCGCCTAGAGCCGCAGACGATCGAGAGCCTGATTTACATGGCAGACGTGGAGGGCAGCACGACCACGTATTTGAGGGACATGATGGCGACAGCCGCAATCAACGATCCCGACATTGCCCGCTTTTTGACGTTGTGGGCCTACGAAGAGATGTTTCACCAGGAGGCCTTGGTCAAATTTCTCTCTGCGTACGGGATCACCTTAGACGACCATCGCGTGGCGCGCCTTCGTTCGCAACAGACGCTGCAAGATCGATTGATGATGAAGGCGGCGGCTTGGCTGTCACATGCCACAACAGACTTCGTACCAATCTATCTAACCTGGGGGGCCATCAACGAACTTTCCACTTTGCATGCCTACCAGCGTCTCGCAGCCATCAGCAACCATCCGGTTCTAACGCCGCTGCTCAAGAGAATCGTAAAGGACGAGCGCCGCCATTTTTCGTTCTACTTCCAGCGGGCGCGGTCCCGCCTGGAGGTGTCCCCGGCAGCGCGTGTGCTCGTTTCAACGGCGGTGCAATTGTTCTGGCGTCCGGTGGGGCATGGCCTCAAGACAGACGCCGAGATCCACAACGTGCTTGGGCATTGCCTGCGGGGCCAGGAAGGCTTGACCGTGGCGCGCGAGATGGACGAGTCCATTGCTTCGCTGCCAGGGCTCGCCTGGTTTAACCGCTGGGAGCGGCTGTGGCGTGACCTTCACCCGCAAGCCTAAAAGCTAGGGGGAACCGGAAGAGTCTAATTGAGTGAGTGATACTCTTCCGTCAGCAAGAAGCCGTCAACCATGTGGGTGGCACGCGCAAGCGCATAGTAGTTGGCAAAACGAAATTCCGCGCTGGTCTGCCGAAGCAAACCGGCCAACAATTCCGTTCGCACAACCTCTTGCGAAGCTTTCACCGGCGGCCCCGCGGCCTGCGTGACGGTCTCCTTCACCATGTTGAAGGTTTCCGCGATCGCATCCACGTTTTTGTCGCGCCGAAGCGCTATCACGCTCACCAGTTTGCCGTCGACCCCGAAATCCAGCCAAAGGCTGCCCACGGACGCACCATCGTCGGGTGCGGGCAAATCGTTTGACTTGATATCCTTACATTCAAGATCGTGCCCCATCCGGGGCTTTTGGCAGGTTACCCCGTGCGCCGAAGCCCACGCCAAAACGTCGGCCGTGGTGGCTTGGGCCAGAGCGAATCCCAAGGCAGGCCGGGAGACAGCCATCGCCTCACCTCGATGCTGAGCCGCGAAGCGCTTTTGTGCAGCCTCCCGCGCCTCGGCTGTGATAGGCGCGTCGTAGCCCAGGGGGCAAACGCCCTTGACCGCCTTGCCCCATGGCATATAGGCGAGCAGCGGACGCCCCACTTGTGTGTGGGCTACGCCAATGATCGCTGTAAGACCAACGAGTAGGGCCGCTAGGCCAAGGGCGAGGCGCTTCATTTGCCCACGATTGAGGCTTTGAAGGAAGCGTCTGTGACAACAGGCGCAAAGCAGCTGCTTACATCGTCGCCCTTTACACCCTTGCCGGTGAGAGCGGGCACGATGATGTTGGAGACGAAGTAGTCGTATTGGTCATTGGTGATTGCCATGCCCTCGTGCTCCTTCTCCATGTCCTGCGGACCCTTGTAGGTCTTGCCGTCCGTGTAAGTGATGGACGCAGGGCCGCCGTATGCGAACACGAGGAACGCCGCCAGATTGCCCTTGAACATGGCAAGCCGCGCCGGATCAGCCGCAGGTTCATTGAAAGAAGTGCCCACATTGCTTGTGCCGTTGGCGCCCAACTCCGCCACCACATTCGAGAAGATCTGCTCATTCACCGCCACGAACGCTTCGGCGCCGTAGGTGTCAAAGGCATTCTTGCCGCTGCTGGTGCATTTGAGGGCGGCTCCGGGCCCCTTTGCAACCATATCTTCTTTGTCTTCGTCGCCGCCGCAGGCCGCTGCGCCAAGAGCGGAAAGGATTGCGGCCAGCTTGAGTGCGTTCTTCATAGATTCTCCTTAGGGAAAGTTGAGTGGGCGGTAACTTCGATGCCGCCCTGCCCCCAAATACGCGCACTTTCTGCCTCCGGATCTGTGAACCATCGATTTTTTCGATGATCCCGAACGTGGGGGGCTGTAGCTAGAAGTAGTAGGCCGCCATGAGGCGGGCGCCGAAGGGGTTGCCTGGTGAGAAGGAGACGTCTTCGCAGCCCTGGAAATTGCCCGCTTCGTTGGTGGCAGATCGTGAGCCACCCGGACAGGCCCCCGCAGGGGGCGGCGCCTCGGTCGAGGGCTCACCGGGCAGGCGTGTGACCGTGGCAAACTGCGCGGCTTTATATCGGCGGTTGATAACGTTTTCAATCGTCAAACTAACCTCGAACGCCCGCCATCTATAGGCGGCGAACGCATCGATCAACGTGATGGCTTCGGCGCGTAGAAAGTTGTCTTCGGTGGCGGGCCGCTCAGCGATGTAAAGACCTCGCAGGGCGCCCCTAACGCCCGATCGGTGCAGGGCGGAGATGCCTCCTGACATCGTGAGGCGCGGGGCAAGCGCAATGGCATTCCCATTGCCCGCGTTCTCGCGAAACTTTGCATTCGTTGCGGTCACATCGAGATCAGCAAACAGCCATGGCAAGATCTCCCAGCGGCCTTCCACTTCTACGCCCACGCGCCTCGTGGCGCCGGACGCCTCGGTGGTGCCCTCGTCACCCACCCACACGGTCTCGCTCGCGATGTCAAGACCCCAAAGCGCTGCCGCAAGCTCTAGCCTGCGGTTGAGCAGCCGGGTTCGCGCCCCCACCTCATACCCAAGGGTGGTGGTGAGCGGAGTGACGGCATCCACCCGCCTCACCACGCCACGTGCGTCGTTCGAGTGAAATCCTTTGCCGAAATTCATGAACAGATCAAGGTTGCGCGTTGGCGAAACGATCACGGACGCTTTGGGGTTTGTGCGTACGGCCCCGCGGATGCCCGAGGTGGATTCACCTGGCACGGCCAGATTGGCCAGGTTGTCATCAACGCGGAACTTGAAATGATCGGTTCGCAACCCGCCAACCAAACGAAGCCAGGGCGCCAATTGAACTTCTTCTTTGAAATACGCGCCCACGGAACTTTGCGCGATGTCGGCATCAACCACGGTTTGCAGTCGCTCACGCGCCCGTGTGTAGCCCAGGCCGTTGCGAATGTCATCGCTCCTTGAGCTTCCACCAACGGTGCTGTCAAACAGGATGCCTCCCCATTGTTTTAGCCAGCGGTAGCTCGCGCGCGTGCCAACAATCGAACGATTGTCGGATTGTTCGATCTGATCGCCATTGATCGGATCGCGTGACAAAAAGGTAAAGTTGGAAAACAGCTTGAAGTCGTACCTTGTTAGGTAGGCAAGCGCTTTAAACTCGCTTTGGCTGGAAGGCCGATGTTTATAAGTGACGTAGAGATTTTCCCTTGAGGTTGAACCACCTTCGGTAGGGTCGAGCGTACCAAAGAAGCCGACGCGGCCATCGCGCACGGCCCTGGAAGGCAACTGCCCCGACGCACGCCAAGTGCCGCTGTAGGCGCTGGCGGCCAGAGAGAGGCTGGAGTTGGCGTCAATGTCGTACGTGATCTTGCTGTAAAGGTTGTACTTCTTGAAACGCTCTGGGTTTTCGAAGGGGCCATTGGTCTGCATGGCCTCGATGGCCAGCAAGGGCCGAAAGTGGTCGCTCACCGTGGGGGCCGCAATCGCGACGCTGCGGAGCGTGTCGAACGAGCCACCGCCGAAAGACACGAACGACTCTCCCCGGTCGCGCGTCACGAGATCAACGCTGCCTGCGTTGGCAAAGTCACCTTGTTCTACGAAGTAAGGACCTTTTTGAACCTCCACGCGCTCGATAAGCTCGGGGATCACGAAATTCGAATCTGCATAGCCTTGCCCGTGTCCATGGCTAACCATATTTAGCGGCAGGCCATCGAAGGTGAGCGCAACGTCAGTTCCATGGTCCGCATCAAAGCCCCGCAAAAGGTATTGATTGGCTTTGCCGCCGCCGGCGTGCTGAACCACCATCAAACCAGGCGTGACACGAAACAAATCGCCCGGTCTGGTCATGGGCCGCAGCTTCAAGTCACGATCGCGCACGGTTCGGGCGGAAGCCGCTGTCAATGGTCTTTCTTCAGCGACACTCAAAGTCAGCGTCTCAAGCCGTTCTAGATGAATGGGGTGTTCGTCTACAGGCGGCTCCACCGCAACCGGCGAATCGGGCGGCGCAGGAAGTTCAGCGGCCGTGTGCGTGTGTCCTGGCGGTGTGAAGCGATATTCAAACTCAATGGTTGACGAAACGTGCTGCCCCGACATGTGTCCTGGGTAGAACTTCAACTTGCGACCGGCGGCGAGCGCAGCCTGGTCGAAGTCGGCAGCTATGCCGCGCACGACGTCCGCGGCCACGACGTCACCATTCGTATCTATACGTAAGCGGAGAGTCACGGTGCCGCCGACGCCATTTTGGCGTTGCTCTTCGGGGTATTCGGGTGTGACGAACTTGCGAAGCGTTGGCGCTGAATACGTGCGCGGAAGCTCGGGCTCTTCCTCTTCAGGATCTGAATGCGCGTAGGCGACGCCGACGAACATCGGGGCGGCATAAACCGTGCAGGAGAGGACGGCGGCGATGGCAGGTTTTGCAAAAAGGTAGCGCGTACGCATGAGTTGTTTCCAATTTGAACCAATAGCACGCCACCGTGTCGGAACGGTGCTCCGAAAACAGTAACGCGAATCCTACGGAATCCTACGAATGAAGCCGGGCAGTCGGATCTCTGCGCGGTCACAAAAATGACAGACCCTCAGATCCAATCATTCACCGTGGGCGTAGTTCAGGGGCAAGGGGAAGGGAATTTATGGGAACTCGGGCGCAGAGAGCTGCCACTGGAATTCTTTTGTTCAGTGTCGCCAGCATCATACTTATCGGGGCTAGGTTTGGTTCTACGGGCGGTGGTGGCGAAGCGCGTACCCCCAGCATGGGGGATGTGGTTGCGAAAGTGCCTTCACGAGCGATCGACCCGGCGACTCGGGAGATCGACCGCCTTCACACCTCGCTTCGCAACGGTGCCCGAGACCCAGCTGTTGCGCTTCGGCTTGCTCGTCTGCACATGGACGAGGCACGACGAACGGCTGACCCAAGACACTTTGGATATGCCGAAGCGGTTCTAACGCCGCTTTGCGAACCGGCCCAACGGAACCCGGATGCGCTTGTTCTGCGGGCGATGGTTCACCAGGCAAGGCACAAGTTCGAGCTGGCGCTGGTTGACCTTGACCGTGCCCTCCAACTGCGGCCCATCGACCCGCAAGCGTGGTTGGTCCGGGGGTCAATACTCACGGTGCTGGGGAGGTACGAGGAGGCCAGCCAGAGTTGCGATGCGCTTGCACAGCAAGCAAGCCGCTTTGTTTCGGCCGCGTGTCGGGCACCGATAGAGGGTGTGCAAGGCAAGGCCCAGCAAGCAATCTCCAATCTTCACGCCACGTTGGGCGAGGCGCAAAGCCCCTCAGAGCGGGCTTGGGGCGCTTCCTTATTAGGAGATCTTGCTTCGTGGTCGGGAGACAACGCGACGGCGGAACAAAGATTTCGCGAGGCGTTGGCGTTGGATCCCGAAGACCGCTACAGCCGCGGCGCCTACGCGGATCTACTGCTTGAGACGGGGCGCGCGGAAGAGGCGCGCAAGTTGTTGTCGCTGCCCATTGATGACGAGGGCTTGCTGGTTCGGCTGGCCATTGCGGACCACAAGGTGGGCGCAGACGCGGCCTTGGAACGGCGGAATACCTTGAGGGCGCGCTTCGATGCCGACCGCCGCAGGGGTGAGCCGGTGCATGGGCGAGAGGAAACGCGTTTTGCATTGGCGTTCGAGAACGAGCCCGAGCGGGCGCTTGCCTTGGCGCTTGAGAACTGGGCCATGCAACACGAACCTTGGGACGCACGGCTGGTGATGGAAGCGGCGCTTGCGGCGGGCAAACCGGAAGCGGCGACGCCGGCGTTGGCTTGGGTCAAAGAAACGGGATTTGAGGACGCGCGGCTTCGTGATCTCTCACAGCGACTGGAGCGCACGCAATGAAGTTGCTGGTCGCAGGAGCGTGGCGGCTGTTCGCCGTGGCGGGCGTGGTCGCGATGGCAACGCCCGCATGGGCGCACCGGCCAAGCGAAGCGCAAGTTACTTTTGCATCCACAGGCTCGGGTGCAGAGGCGCGCGTGGATGTGGCTCTGCGCGATCTCGATTGGGCGCTTCGCCTTGATGCCAACGGCGACGGGGCTTTGACCTGGGCCGAGGTTGACGGGCGAAGCAGCGACATCGAACGTCACTTGCTAGCGGGGCTGAAGGTACAAACGGCTCAAGGCGCGTGCCCGATGAGCGCTGGCCAGGCACAACTTGTTACGCACTCTGACGGCCCGTATCTCACGATGCCGTTCGCTTTGAACTGCGCCATCGACGGGCAGCTGACCTTCGCCTACGGATTGTTCTTCGACGCCGATCCTCAGCACCGGGCGCTGGTTCGACTTGATGATGGCAGCGACAAGACGTGGATCCTTTCCAAGGGAGATGCGAAGGCGGAGTTCACGCTAGGGGCAAAGGCCACAAGCGGTGTGTTTGCGGTGGCTGCGAGCTTCATGCGCCACGGCGCTGAACACATCGCGGCCGGATTCGACCACCTGCTGTTTCTGCTGCTTTTGTTGTTGCCCGCGGTACTTCGTCGCGAAAACGGCCAATGGCAACCTATGCAAGCTTTCAAGCCCACGGTTATTGAGGTAACAAAGGTGGTAACGGCTTTCACAGCGGCGCATGCGATCACAATGAGCGCTGCGGCCCTTGGTTTGGTGTCAGTTCCTTCCAACCTTGTTGAGCCTGCAATCGCGTTTTCCTTGGTGATTGCGGCTGCAAACAACTTGTGGCCGATCTTCGCGGGCGGCCGGTGGGCATTGCCGTTTGCGTTGGGGTTGTTGCATGGGTTTGGGTTTTCGTCGGCGTTGGCTGACTTGGGATTGCCGCGGGATCGTCTGATTCCTGCGTTGTTCGGTTTCAACTTGGGTGTTGAGCTTGGGCAGCTCGCTTTGGTGGCAGCGGTTGTGCCGCTAGCGTTTCTGTTTCGTCGAACACGTGGCTATCGTCGCGTGGCGATCACAGGTGGCTCGGTTGCGATCGCGGCCGTGGCGTTGTTTTGGTTCTTTGAGCGCGTTTTTGATGTGTCGTTCATCTAAAGGAAGTACTATGCGAACACCTATATTTATTGCTCTGTTGATGGCCGCTGCTAGCGGTGGATGTAAAGCGCGTCCGGCAGCGGTTGAGACCAAAGTGGCGACGGCACCGGCTGCGCCAGAAGTGATTGCTCCGCCAGAAGCGCCGTACATTCATTCGATACCAGAGACAATGAAGCAGGAAGCGGCTTCACGACCAGACGGAACGCCGCGGGCCGAAGACCTTATTGAAGCGGCGAAGAAAAAAGGAATCGCCTTTGCAGAACCAAGGCAGGTGCTTGCAAACAAGGCGGGGGCGAAGTTTTGCAGCATGACAAGTTCGCCCACGGGCCTTGAAATTTCTGTCTGCGAATACGCGGGCGAAGCAGATGCAAAACAGGGGCATGACTTTTCATTGAAGGCCTTCGGTTCCATCCCCAACCGCGACCTCTACATCAACCGGAAAACAGTTCTGACGGTCTTGAGAGGGCAAAGCACGCCGCCAATCGAAGCCGAAGCCAAACAAGCC